>DASRZM010000098.1:0-5777 GCA_035686365.1 Lysobacteraceae bacterium
GCGCGAGAAGGACGAGGTCCTCGCCGCCTTCACAGCCCACAAGGACGAGGTGACGGCGGGCTACAAGGCGAAGTGACTATCGCTGCCTTGCGCTTCAGCGACTTCGGCTGGCTGTCGCCCAATGTGTGACCTCAGCGGCGGACCGAGGTTGTAAACGATCCGACTGCCTGGTTTCAGAGGAGGCGCAGCATGGACGGATTCACGGGCGGTTGCCTGTGCGGCAACGTCCGGGTTGTGGCGTCGGGACTCCCATACCGGGTCGGCCTTTGTCACTGTCTCGACTGCCGCAAGCATCATGGGGCCCTTTTTCACGCTTCCGCGGTGTTCCCTCAGGATGCGGTGAGGATCGAGGGCGAAACACGCGATTACGCCGGGCGGTTTTTTTGTCCCCGCTGCGGCTCGTCCATTTTCGCACGCACCGCAGACGAAATCGAAGTGAACGTAGGATCCCTGGATGCCCCTGACCAACTGATGCCAACCTACGAAAGCTGGATCGTCCGTCGCGAGTCCTGGTTGCCGCCGTTTCCGCTCACGAGACGATACGACCGCGATCGTGACGCCACGAGTCGCTTCGAGGAGTAGGTGGAATCGGGGGTACCCCAAAGTACCTTTTCCGTACCCTTTTCCGACAGCATCGCGGCTCGGAAAAACGATTCTGACCCCATGCCTTGGGAACAGACGGATCCTGCCGTCTTTCGACACCAATGGCGCTGCCGCGGGATCAGTCCGGCCTCGTTGCGTCCTCGGCGCCTGCCACGATGCGCGCGCTGCGCTGGTAGGTGACGTACGACCTGGCCCAGTCGATCAGCACCACCAGGCGGTTGCGGAAGCCGACCAGGAAGTACAGGTGTGCGGTGAGCCAGAACACCCAGGCGACCACGCCCGTAAAATGCAGTCCGCGCAGGTCCACCACGGCGGCGCGGCGGCCGATGGTGGCGAGGTTGCCGTAGTCGCGATAGCGGAACGGTTTCGCCGCACGGCCCGCGAGCCGTGCGCGGATCGCCTCCGCAGCGTGGTTGCCCATCTGCTTGGCGGCCGGTGCCACCCCCGGCACCGGCCGTCCGTCTTCCATGTCCACGGCGGCCAGGTCGCCCACCACGAACACCTCGGGGTGGCCCGGCAGCGACAGGTCCGGTGCCACCGGCACGCGCCCGCCGGGCGCGGGCTGCGCGCACAGCCGCGCGCCCAGCGGCGAGGCGGCCACGCCCGCCGTCCACAGGATCGTGCGCGCGTGGATGCGCTCGCCGTCGCCGAGCTCGACCACGTCCTGCCCGATGCCGGTGACCATGCAGTCGGTACGCACGCGCACGCCGAGCCGCTCGAGCTGGCGCCGGGCGCTGGCCGACAGCGACTCGGGCATCGACGGCAGCACCCGCGTGCCGCCCTCCAGCAGCAGGATTTCGGCGCTGCGCGGGTCGGCGTGGCGGAACTCGCCGGGGAGCGTGTGGTTGGCGATCTCCGCCAGGGTGCCCGCCAGCTCCACGCCGGTGGGCCCGCCGCCGATCACCACGAAGCGCAGCCATCGCGCGCGCCGTGCAGCGTCCTCCTCGCGCTCGGCGGCTTCGAACGATTCCAGAATCTGCCGGCGGATGTGCAACGCATCCCCCAGTGTCTTCAAGCCCGGCGCCTGCGCCTGCCAGGCCTGGCCGAAGTACGAGGTCACCGAACCGGTGGCGGCCACCAGGTAGTCGTAGCCGATCTCGCCATGCCGCAGCCGCACGCGGCGGGCAGCCAGATACACGTCCAGCGCCTCGTCGAGCCGGACCGACACATTGCGCTGCCGGCGCAGGATGTGGCGCAGCGGCGCGGCGATGTCCGGCCCGGACAGGCCCGCGGTGGCCACCTGGTAGAGCAGCGGCTGGAACAGGTGGTGGTTGACGCGGTCCACCAGCGTGATGCGCACCGGCGCGCGCGCCAGTGCGCGCGTGGCCCACAACCCACCGAACCCGCCGCCCAGTACGACCACATGCTTCATGCCGCGCTTCCGAAGCCGGACCAGCCTGCATTCTCCCAGAGGGCGGCGGCCGCGACGACGATGGCCGCTGCTGGATCCTCGAAGCGGCAGCCCCGCACAGCGCGGCGGCAAGCACGCCGGGCCCGGTCCGTGTGAAAAATTTACTCGCGCGCTCTTGTGCACTACCGTTGGCAGCACGACCCTGGAGGTTCCGACCATGCGCATCTCCACCGTTGCGAGCCTGGTGCTGGCGCTGATGCTGGGTGGCTGCGCGCAGGAGCAGGACACCGGGCCCCAGGCACCGCGACAGGTCAGCCCACAGGAAGCCGGAGAACTGGCGGCGCGCATCGACCAGGCGATCTGCGACCTGGAAGAAGCCGCCGCGGTCGCGAACCGGAGCGCGGCCTGGACCGCCGAAGCGCCCCCTGAACACACTTCGGTCGGTGGTCGCGACGCCGCCGCCTGGCGCGCGCTGGTCACCCGGTACGAGCAGGCCGCCGCCCTGGCCACCGACGCCGACGCCTTTGTCGCCTACTGGGAGAAGGCCGGCGGCGATACCGATCCCTACGACTACCTGGCGCTGGGCCAGCGCCTGGCCGCCGGGGACGCCGCTGCCATCGCGGAATTGCGGAAGCGCGAGGCCAGCTCGTTTGCATCCATGATGGCCGCCGCCCTGCACCGCGCGCGCGCGGCCGGCGATCGCGCGAGCATGGAGGTCCTGGCCAACGCGATGGTCGATGCCGACCTGCCACCGCGCGACCGCGCCGGCCTGTCCGCCTACCTGCACGAGCTGGGCCGCGAGGACGAGGCGCAGAAGATCCTGACCGAAGTCACGGCCAAGGGCGAGCCGGTGGCACTGGGGTCGGCGGAGGCCGGCATGTTCATGGTTCGCTTCGTCGACGAGGGAGGGATGGAATCGGGCTTCGAGCACTTCCGCCAGCTCTTCGGCGAGGCTGCGGTCAGCTTCGGCATCGCCGGCGCCGTCGCCGAGTACCGGGACCGCGGCAACCCGCAGGGTCTGGCCGCATTCGTCGCCTCGGCGCCGGTGGCGGCACGGATCGACGCCGCCAGTGAAACCGACGTCTACTTTCTGGCCCCCGTGGTCGTGGCGATCGAGCAGTCCGTGGGCCCGGATGCCGGGCT
The DNA here is from genome assembly GCA_035686365.1 of Lysobacteraceae bacterium. GTDB lineage: Bacteria > Pseudomonadota > Gammaproteobacteria > Xanthomonadales > Xanthomonadaceae > DASRZM01. Next base: position 3,098 of record DASRZM010000098.1, read on the forward strand.
GGATGCGGCCACCCGGCTCACCCGGGCGATGCAGGCCAGCAGCGCCGAGACCGGCGCACAGGACCTGGCGCGGCTGGCCGGCAGCCTCGCCCACGGCGGCTGCAGCAACGCCTGCCTGGCCGTGCCGGTCGAGGCGATCGAAGCCGCAGCCAAGGCGCAGGGCAGCAGCCCGTCCTCGCGCGAGGCGCTGCAGGCTGCGCGTGCGGCGACCGGGCAGCTCGAGCGGGCATTGGAGGACGGTGCAGATCCGTCGGCATTGATGCAACCGGCCGTGCAGTACGCGGTCGGCCGCCAGAACCCGGATTACGTCCAGCCGCTGTTGCGCAAGGCCACCCCCGAGGTGGCTGCCGAGACCGTCTCGCGGCTGACCTCGGAGCTGTACTGGCGCGACGCGCCCAAGGAAACGATCGCCGGCGCCCTGCGCCTGGCGCCCGCGGACGCGAAGCCCGACACCTGGTGGAACCTGCTCGCCGGCTCCGCCGTCCATGGCGAGGCCGACGCGGAACGCCGGACGATGGCGCGAAGACTGCTGGTGGCCTGGGCCGAGGGGCTGTGCGGTGGCGCCGAAGTCGATCCGGCGCAGCCCGGGGCCGATTGATCCGCACGAGCACCCCGGCTCCTGGCGTTCGCCAGCAGCGAGAATTGGGGTCGGAGCGCGGTTCAGGAAGAACTCGCTCTGACTCCGATCTTCTGACCCCGATCTCCACCCCGATCTCACCGATCTCGTGGTCCCCTGACCCGACCGCTGCGTCGGATCGCCCACCTCGTCCGTCCTGTAGGAAGCATCGCCGGACGCGGTCCCTGTGCGTGCGCGGCGTCGCAACGAGGATCGATGAGCCAGTACCGCTTCAACGGGATCTTCCTGGACCCCGGGACCCGCCGCATCCGCGGGCCGCAGGGCTCGGTCCACCTGCCGCCCAAGCCCTACGGCGTGCTGGTGGAGCTGCTGCAGGACCCGGACAGCGTGGTCACCCGGGAGGAGTTGCTCGAGCGGGTATGGCCCGAGCGGCCGGCTTCCGACGAGACGCTTTCACGGGCCGTCGCCGACCTGCGCAAGCTGCTGGGCGACGACTCGCGGGCGCCGCGTTACATCGGCACCGTGCCCAAGCTCGGCTACCGCATCCTGTCCCAGGTGGAGTCCGTGGAGGTCCCCACGCCGAAGCACCGGCGGTGGGTGGCCGCCTTTGTCGCGGCAATCCTGCTCGCGGTGGTGTCCGCGCTCGTGTTCCGTCCCGCGCGATCGCCGGCGGACAGCACTGGTGTGGCGGGCAGTGGCCTGGCCGGCCCCGCCCTGCCGCTGACCACCGAGATCGGCGACGAGGACACCCCGGGCTTCTCCCCGGATGGCCGCTACCTGGTCTACGCCGCGCGTGCGAGCGGCGACGAAAACTGGGACATCCGCCTGCGCGAGCTGGCCACCGGCACCGTGGTCGACCTGGTCGCCGGACCGGACCGGGAATACGCGCCGGCGTTCTCGCCCGACGGCACCCGGGTGGCGTTCCTGCGCTACCGCGGCGAGCACTGCCAGGTGGTGATCAAGGCGCTGGCCGGCGGCGAGCGCCAGGTGGCCGAGTGCCGCACGCCGATGATGGGCTACCTGGACTGGTCGCCGGACGGACGTCGCATCGTGTACTCGGACGACCCCGGGCAGGGCGAGGCCACCATGGTGCTGCGCACGGTGGACCTGGAAACCGGCGCCGTGGAAGCGGTGGTGGCGGCGCCGCCCGCGCACCAGTACCAGTTCGCCCCGCGGTTCGCGCCCGACGGCCGCCAACTGGTCTACGTGCAGGGCGGCCTGGAACGCAACGAGCTGTGGCTCGCCGACCTGCCGCAGGGGCCAGCGCGGCCGGTCACCACGCTGGGTGGCCGCATTACCGGCGTGAGCTGGAACGGTGACGGCTCGGCGCTGTATTTCAGCACCGCGCTGCCGGCGGAATCGGCGCTGTGGCGCCTGGTGCCGGGCGCGCAGCCGCAGCGCATCCACGACGCCGAAGCCTACACGCCGGCCTTCGATGCCGTCAGCGGACGCCTGGTATTCGACCAGGTGCGCGCGCGCACCAACATCTGGTCGCTGCCGCTGCAGGCCGGCGCCGCGCGCGGCGAGCCGGTGCGCGTCATCGTCAGCACCCGCGCCGACCATCGCCCTGGAATTTCGCCGGACGGCACCCAGCTGGCTTTCGTGTCCGACCGCTCCGGGTACGCGGAGGTGTGGCTGGCGGCAGCCGACGGGTCCGGGCCACGGCGCGCGACCGACTGGCGCGCGGCGGCGATCAGCCGCCCGGCGTGGTCGCCGGACGGCCGCAACCTCGCCTACGCGGTGCTGCGCGAGGGCCGCTGGCACGGCTACCTGGACCCGCTCGACGGCACCGTGCGGCAGCGGCTGCCGACGCCGGAGGCGCGCGAGATGCGCCACCCGGTGTGGTCGCAGGACGGGAGCTGGATCCTGTACGCCGCCGACACCGGCATCCACCGCATCTCGATCGACGGCCGGCGCGACGAACCGGTGCTTGCACAACCCGGCGCAGTGCCGCTGTTCGAGCACGCCAGCGCGCTGTACTTCCTGCATCCGGGCCTGCTGGGGGTGCAGCGGCTGGGGCCGGACGGGGTCCGGAAAACACTGCTGGACGGCTTCGAGCTGGTGGTGCCCGAGGCGATCAGCATCGGCGGCGGCCACTTGTTC
>DASRZM010000099.1:0-24751 GCA_035686365.1 Lysobacteraceae bacterium
CGGGACGACCACGCAGTATTCCCCCAGTCGCGGCTCAGCTCCATGCAAGCAGCGGGATATACGGATCAGCTTACGATGCTCGGCTACGCCTACCCGAATATCGATTCTGATGGCGACACACTCGTTGACGGCTTGGAGTACGTGATTGGTACTAACCCGAACAACACGAACAGTGACTGCTACCAAGGCAATGATGCGGCGGAGTACCCGCCCTACGAAGATCCGGTTTCCGATCCAATGTTTCCGGTTTATTGCCCTTGATCGTGTCTACGAGTTGAGGCGCCGGGGATCTTGGGTCATATGCGCACTCGGGCGGTTAGCCAACTCAGCCACGTGGCAACCACATTGGGAGAGGGCACGTCCGGATCGAGCATATCCAGCTCGGCAAGCCGCAGCAGAACGCCTACGTTGAACGCTACAACCGTACCGTGCGCTACGACTGGCTCGGCCAGTACCTGTTCGACAGCATCGAGCAGGCTCAGGATTCGGCCACCCGCTGGCTCTGGACTTACAACAACGAGCGACCGAACATGGTCATCGGCGGCATCACGCCAGCACAGAAGCTGGCGATGGCCGCATAGCTCCACTTCTGGCGAGAGCTAAAAGCGGGGGGATTACCGCTGAAGACCCCGTTTCTGATCCGATGTTTCCGGTCTACTGCCCATAGTTGGGTTGCCCGCGTCGACCAGTTCCAGCAGCATCCGAACGTGCAAGTGCATTTCACCCGCCCGGGGGTCGGAGAATTCTTACCCGCGCCGGTTCGTGGCATGCTGGGCCGGCCCGCAAACTGGCGCTGAGGGCGCTGAACGCGCCGCGGGCCACGGGAGGACACGATGAAGATGGTGACGGCGATCATCAAGCCGTTCAAGCTCGACGACGTGCGCGAGGCGCTCTCGGAGGCCGGGGTGACCGGCATCACCGTGACCGAGGTCAAGGGGTTCGGACGCCAGAAGGGCCATACCGAGCTGTACCGCGGCGCCGAGTACGTGGTCGACTTCCTGCCCAAGCTCAAGCTCGAGATCGCGGTCGCCGACGGCCGCGTGGAGCGCGTGGTGGAGGCCATCATGCAGGCCGCGGCCACCGGCAAGATCGGCGACGGCAAGATCTTCGTGACCACGCTGGAGCAGGTGGTCCGCATCCGCACCGGTGAGCTCGACGCCGATGCGCTGTGAGCGCGGCGCCGCGCTGGCAGCCGCCGGCGTGATCGGCAACAATGCCGGCATGGGCACTGCACTGCGCATCGCGACCTGCCTGCTGGCGCTGCTGCTGGCCGCCTGCGCGACCGGGCCCGACAGCCGCGCGCTGGACCGCACGCTCTACGCCTACGCCGGCGCCGTCCGCTGGGGCGAATTCGACACCGCGCTGGGCTTCGTGGATCCGGAGTACCGCAGCGCCCACCCGCTCACGGCGCTGGAGCGCGAGCGTTTCAAGCAGGTCGGCATCAGCGGCTACGCGGTCAAGGAGATGCAGCTGGGCGTGGAAGGCGAGCTGCGCCAGATCGTCGAGATCCGGGTGATCAACCGCCACACCCAGTCCGAGCGCGTGGTCATGGATCGCCAGACCTGGCGCTGGGACGCCGCCGCCGAGCGCTGGTGGCTGACCACCGGGCTGCCGAACCTGGGCACCGACGGCCCCTGAGCTTGGCCCCGGCGCCCGGCGTGTCCATAATGCCGGCCCCTGTCGAGCCCGCCGCCCCGTGTTCTTCGAACGCCTGCCCGAATTCATCGGCAACCACCCGATCCTGTCGCTGGCCTTCGTGGCCATCGGCATCGCCCTGGTGGTCAATGAGCTCACCCGCTTCACGCGCGGCTACAAGGCGATCTCGCCGGCGCAGCTGACCTTGCTGATCAACCGCCGCGAGCCGCTGCTGGTGCACGTGGGCGCGCAGGCCGAGTACGACAAGGGCCACATCGTGGGCGCGCGCCACGTACCGATGAGCCAGTTCGACCCCGAGAGCAAGCTGCTGGCCAAGGTCAAGGAGCTGCCGGTGGCCGTGTACGACGGCAACGGCATGGCCTCGGCCCAGGCCGCCAAGCGCCTGGTCAAGGCCGGCTTCAAGGAGGTGTTCTGGCTCGACGGCGGCCTGGGGGCCTGGCAGCAGGCCAGTTTGCCGTTGACGCGGAAGTAGCCTTGTTGGGACCCGACGCATCCGCCGTGCCGAAAGCCAAAGCATCCGCAAAGGACGCAAATGGACGCAAAGGAGAGCGGTACCAAAGATGAGATGTGAGGCCGCGTGGTGTCCCGGCTTCGTTTTCTTTGCGTCCATTTGCGTCCTTTGCGGACTCCTGCTTTCCGCCGGTCCGGATTCCAGACCGGCCTTGATTGGCCCGCCCCCGGCCCCCATGGGATAATCGCCGGTCTTTCCCTACGCATTCTTCCCGGAGTATCCCGATGTCCGACGAGACCAACGCCGCAGCCAACGCCGCCGCCAACGGCGCTGCCGGCGCCGCCCAGGGTCCGTCCGCGCAGCTTTCGCTGCACCGGATCTACCTCAAGGACGCCTCCTTCGAGGCGCCCAACGTCCCCGAGATCTTCAACGAGCAGGCGCAGCCGCAGCTGCAGATGAGCCTGCAGCAGAAGGTGCGCACCGTGGGCGATGACGTCCACGAGGTCGTGCTCAGCGTCACCGTCACCTGCACCGTGGCCGAGAAGACCGCCTACCTGGCCGAAGTGCACCAGGCCGGCCTGTTCGGCTTGGCCGGTTTCGAGCCGCGCGCGCTGGAGGCGATGCTCGGCACCTATTGCCCGAACGCGCTGTTCCCCTACGCACGCCAGGCGATCAGCGAGCTGGTGCAGAACGGCGGCTTCCCGCCGCTGTTCCTGCAACCGATCAATTTCGAGGCGCTGTTCGCCGAGCAGATGCGCCGGCGCGCCCAGCAGGGCGCCGGTGAGGCCGGCGGCCAGGCCGACGCGGTCGCCGGAAACGGCTGATCGCACACCTGGGACCGGACCTGGGGGACATGGGCCGATCAGCCACGCACGTGACCGATCCTGCACAGCCGGGTCCGGTCAGGTGCCGGCTCCGGCGACTCTGGACCGGTCCGCGATGGACGGGTCCGGGCCTGCGCAGACGCGTCCCGGTCCCGGCATGAGCGCTCCGTCGAGACCGTTCGCCGCGGTCACCGTGCTCGGCGCCGGCTCCTGGGGCACCGCGCTGGCGGCGCTGATCACGCGCAACGGCGTGGCCTGCACGCTGTGGGGCCGGGAACGGGACTGCCTGGACGAGATCGTCGCCAGCGGCCGCAACCGGCGTTACCTGCCCGGCCACGACCTGCCGCCGGAGCTGCGCGTGCAGCACGGGATCGCCGCGGCACTGCACGGCGCCGAGCTGGCGCTGGTGGCGGTGCCCAGCCATGCCTTCGCCGGCGTGCTCGATGCCGTCCTGGAAGCCGCGCCGGCGCTGCCCGGGCTGGCTTGGGCCACCAAGGGTTTCGAGCCAGGCTCGGGCCGCTTCCTGCACGAGGTCGTGGCCGGGCATCGCCCGGACCTGCCCACCGCGGTCGTCACCGGGCCCTCGTTCGCGGGTGAGGTGGCCGCGGGCCTGCCCACGGCGGTGACCGTGCACAGCGACTCGGCCCGGTTCGCGCAGCAGCTCGCCGAAACGCTGCATGCCCCGACCTTCCGCGCCTACACCGGCACCGACATGCTCGGGGCCGAACTCGGTGGCGCCATGAAGAACGTGGTGGCCGTGGCCACCGGTGTCGCCGACGGCATGCAGCTGGGGCACAACGCCCGCGCCGGCCTGATCACCCGTGGCCTGAACGAGATGCTGCGGCTCAATGCCGCCCTGGGCGGGCGCCCGGAAACCCTGATGGGGCTGGCCGGCCTCGGCGACCTGGTGCTGACCTGCACCGGCGACCTGTCGCGCAACCGCCGGCTGGGGCTGGCGCTCGGACGCGGCATGTCGCTGCAAGAGGCGGTCGCCGGAATCGGCCAGGTGGTCGAGAGCATGCAGACCGCCGACGAGGTCATGCGGCTGGCCGGCCGCCACGGCGTGGAGCTGCCGATCAGCGCGCTGGTGCAGCGCATGCTGCATGGCCAGATCACGCCCCACGAGGGCCTGAAGCTGGTGCTCTCGCGCGAACAGAAGGCCGAGTTCCCCAACGGCCTGTGACCCCGGCGCGCCGCCGCAGTCCCGAGTCCCGCCCTACCCCCCACCCACAAACCCCACCTGCCGCCACGCCTCGAACACCACCACGGCCACCGCATTGGACAGGTTCAGGCTGCGGTTGCCCGGTCGCATCGGCAGGCGCAGGCGCTGCTGCGGTTCGATGCCGGCCAGCACGGACTCGGACAGCCCGCGCGTTTCCGGTCCGAACAGGAAGGCGTCGCCGGCCGCAAACGCGACCGTGTCGTAGCGTCGGGCACCGCGCGCGGACAGCGCGAACAGGCGCGCCGGTGCCGCCTGGGCAACGTACTGGGCGAGCGAGTCGTGCACGCGCACGGTGGCGAACTCGTGGTAGTCGAGGCCGGCGCGCTTCAGGCGTGCATCGTCGAGTTCGAAACCCAGCGGACGCACCAGGTGCAGGCGGGCGCCGGTATTGGCGCACAGACGGATGACATTGCCGGTGTTGGGCGGGATTTCCGGTTCCAGCAGCACCACGTCGAACGGCATCGGCGGCTCACCAGGCCACGGGTTCGCCGCGCCAGTCCAGGAAGCGGCCGCTGTCCTGCGCGGTCAGTCCGTCGATGACCGCGAGCAGGCCGCGCACCGAGTCCTCCGGCGGCAGTTCGGCCTTCTCGCCGCCCATGTCGGTGCGCACCCAGCCCGGGTGCAGCGCGACCACGACGATGCCGCGTTCGGCCAGCGCGCCGGCCATCTGCGCGGTCGCCATATTCTGCGCGGCCTTGCTGATCGCATAGCTGGGCGTGCCGAAGCCGCCGGTCTCCGACAACGAACCCAGCCGCGAGGACAGGTTCGCCACCCGTGCGCCCTGGGCCAGGAATCCGTCCAGCGCCTGGGTCAGCAGCACGGCGCCGGCGGCGTTGGTCCGGAAGCTGGCCTCCAGGTGTTCGGCCGCGAGGTTCGGCCAGCGTTCGCCGGCCACCAGGACCCCGGCGTTGTTGATCAGCAGGTCGATGCGCTCGGCCACCAGCGGCAGTTCCCTGGCCAGCGCCTGGATGCTGCGCACGTTGGTGACATCCACCGGCAGCACGTGCAGCCGGCCCGGGTGTTCGCCGGTGAGCTCGTTCAGCGCCCCGGCGCGGCCCGGGTGCCGGCAGGCGGCGACCACGCGCTCGCCGCGCGCCAGCAGCTGCCGCGTAAACTCCAGACCCAGGCCGCGGTTGGCCCCCGTCACCAGCGCCTGTCGTGCCATGGCGTGCTCCCGATGCACCTGGGGCGAGGATAGCGCGGGACTCGGGACTCGGGACTCGGGACCCTGGACCCTGGACCCGGGATAGCTAAGGACGTGGCCGCAACGAGGGCTGGGCCGGAATGAGAGCACTGCAATCCGCAAAGGACGCAAAGGACGCAAAGAAGAACAAAGCAGGTCATGGCGGAATGCGCAGTGGTGTCGTGGCGCAGTCCGTTCGTCTTTTGCGTCTTTTGCGTCCTTTGCGGACCCTGCTGTGGACCCTGAACGGCAGCCGGGGGCGCCCCCTGTTACCATCGGCGCTCGCGGCGCCGCGCCGCCTCGCGCAAACTCCCCTGTCATCACTGAAAGCCCCGGAAGGAGCTCGCATGAACCTGTGTTCCCCCCGCGTCCTGGCAGCCGGCCTGGTCCTGCTGCTGGCTGGCCTGGCCCGCGCCAATCCGGTCCAGGTCGACATCCCGTACAAGGAATTCACCCTGCCCAACGGCCTGCGCGTGATCGTGCACGAGGACCGCAAGGCGCCGATCGTGGCCGTCAATGTCTGGTACCACGTCGGCGCCAAGAACGAACCGGCCGGCAAGACCGGCTTCGCGCACCTGTTCGAGCACCTGATGTTCCAGGGCTCGGAGAACTGGGACGGCGAATACTTCGCGCCGTTCGAGCTGGTCGGCGCCACCGACATGAACGGCACCACCAATGCCGACCGCACCAACTACTTCCAGAACGTGCCCACCACGGCATTGGACATGGCGCTGTGGATGGAGTCCGACCGCATGGGCCACTTCCTGGGCGCCATCGACCAGGACCTGCTCGACGAGCAGCGCGGCGTGGTGCAGAACGAGAAGCGCCAGGGCGAGAACCGCCCCTACGGCCTGATGTGGCAGCGGCTGTTCGAGCACAGCTACCCCGCAACGCACCCGTACCACCACACCACCATCGGTTCGATGGAGGACCTGGAGGCGGCGTCCACCGAGGACGTCAAGCGCTGGTTCCGCACCTGGTACGGCCCCAACAACGCGGTGCTGGTGCTGGCCGGCGACATCGACGTGGAGACTGCCAGGGCCAAGGTGACCCGGTATTTCGGCCACATCCCGGCCGGGCCGACCATGGCGCAGCCGGAAACCATGATCGCCAAGCGCAGCGAATCCACCCGCGCCACCATGGAGGACCGCGTGCCGCAGGTGCGCATCGTGCGGGCCTGGAACGTGCCGCAGTTCGGCCACGAGGACACCGAGCGCCTGCAGCTGCTGGCACAGGTGCTCGGCGGCAGCAAGGCCTCGCGGCTGGACAAGCGGCTGGTGCATCAGGACAAGGTCGCCGACCGCGTCGCCACCTTCGTGTTCGGGCAGGAGATCGGCGGCATGTTCATCGTCTTCGCCGACGTCAAGGAGGGCGTGGACCCGACCACGGTCGAGAAGCTGTTCGACGAGGAAGTGCAGCGGCTGATCGCCGACGGCCCGACGCAGAAGGAGCTCGACCAGGCCCGCACCGTGCTCGAGGCCGGATTCGTGCGCGGCGTGGAGCGCATCGGCGGCTTCGGCGGCAAGGCCGACGTGCTGGCCGAGTGCGCCGTGTACCTGGACGATCCGGGCTGCTACCGCGACGGCCTGAAGGCGATCACCGAGGCCGGCGTGGCGGACCTGCGCGCCGTCGCGCAGCGCTGGCTCGCCAGCGGCGGGCACACCTTGCTGGTGGTCCCCGGCGAGAAGTCGGCGGCCGAGATCGCGCACGAGGAATCGGCGAAGAAGATCGAGTCGGCTGCGTCGGCGAGCGCGGACGAGGGCACCGACGAGCCGCTGCCGGCGGCCGATCCGAAGTTCCGCACCGTCAAGTCCGGAGTGGATCGCAGCCAGGGACCGCCGATGCCCGAGCAGTATCCGGAGCTTCGCTTTCCGGAGCTGCAGCGCGGCAGGCTTTCCAACGGCGTGCCGCTGGTGCTGGCCGAGCGCCACGAGATCCCGGTGGTGCAGATGAGCCTGGAGTTCGGCGGCGGCTACGCGGCCGACACCGGCCGCAGGCTGGGCACTGCCAGCTTTACCATGAACATGCTCGACGAGGGTGCCGGCGAGTACGGCGCGCTGGAGTTCGCCGACCGCATGGAGTCGCTGGGCGCGCAGATCGGCGCCGGCGCCAGCCTCGACGGCGGCAATGCTTCCGTGTCGGCGCTCAAGGAACGGCTCGATGCGTCGGTGGCGCTGTTCGCCGACGTGGTCCGCCGGCCGCGCTTCGAGGACAAGGAGATCGAGCGCGTTCGCCAGAGCTGGATCGCCGGCATCAAGCAGGAGAAGGCGCAGCCGCAGGGCCTGGCCTTCCGGCTGCTGCCGCCACTGATGTACGGAGACGGGCACGCCTACGCGATCCCGTTCAGCGGTACCGGCACCGAGGCATCGATCGCCGCGCTCACGCGCGAGGACCTGGTCGGATTCCACCGCGATTACGTGCGGCCCGACAATGCCACGCTGATCGTGGTCGGCGACACCACGATGGGCGAGATCGTGCCGGTGCTGGAGAAGCACTTCGCGGACTGGAAGGCGCCGGACTCGCCGCAGCCGGAGATCCAGGTCGGCAAGGTCGAGCTGCCCGGCGAGCAGCGCGTGTTCCTGGTCGACCAGCCCGGTGCGATCCAGGCCAACATCCTGGTCGGCCAGGTCGTGCCCTCGAGCATGGATCCCAAGGCGCTGGAGTTCGAGCTGGCCAACAGCGTGCTCGGCGGCGAGTTCTCCTCGCGACTGAACATGAACCTGCGCGAGAACAAGCACTGGGCCTACGGCGCCTACAGCTTCGTGTCCGGCGCCAAGGGGCAGCGGCCGTGGATCGGTTTCGCACCCGTGCAGATCGACAAGACGGTGGAGTCGCTGGCCGAGCTGCAGCGCGAGATCGGCGAGTACGCCAGCGGCAAGGTGCCGGCCAGCGATGCCGAGATCGACAAGATCCAGGCCACCGAGGTCCGCGGTCTGCCCGGGCAGTACGAGACCGCCGGCGCGGTGCTGGGCGCGATCGGCGGCATCATCCGTTACCAGCGCCCGGACGACTACGTGGTGCAGCGCCAGCGCCGCATCGAGGCCATGGACGATGCCGCGGTGCGCGCGGCCGCGCGCGTGCTGCAGCCAAAGGCGCTGACCTGGGTCGTCGTGGGCGATCTGTCGAAGATCGAGCAGCCGGTCCGCGAGGCCATGGCCGGGAAGGCGACCGTGAAGGTCATCGACGCGTCCGGTGCGGAAGTCACGCCGGCTCCGGTGGACGCGGCCGCGCCGGAGCGCGGCGAGGGCGGCTCCGACTGACCGCGATCCGGCCACCGGCGGCGCGGCCACCTCGGCGCGCCGGCCGCGCCGCCGGACCGGCTTCGGTTCCGGGCAAGCCTGCGCGAACATGAACGAAGCGGCGGCGAGCGCACCGGAAAAGGTGCGCCGCCGCCCGACGTGCGCGAGAATCACCCGCCCCGGCCAGAGGATGGACGAGCGATGCGAATGCTGTTGCTGACAGTCGTGCTGGCCGCGATCACCGGCTGCGCCTGGGTCAAGCTGGAACCGGATGCGCGTGCCATCCGCGTGGCCGCAGCCGAGGAGGACCTGTCCTACTGCCGCGCGGCGGGCGAGATCGGGGTGTCGGTGCGCGACCGCGTGGGCTTCTACGATCGCGACCGCCTGAAGGTCCGCGACGAGCTCGAGACCCTGGCCCGCAACGAGGCCCGTTCGCTGGGCGCCGACACCATCCAGCCGCTGGCCGAGCCGCGCGAGGGCGAGCAGCGCTTTGCGGCCCTGGCCTGCGGGCGGTCCCCGGCCGCCACGCGCAGTCCGCCGCCGCGCGCCCACGACGACGACCGCGAGACCGACCAGGCGCAGACCTACCCGATCGAGGACTGAGCTGCCGCTGCGCGGCGGCACGGCGCGGTGCCGGGTCGGCACCGGAGACCGCCGTCACGAACCTGACACGAAGCCGGGCCCGCGGCTTGCGGGGGTATGCGAAAGCCGGTAGCGTTGACAGGCTTCGCTCCCGGGCCCTCCCCACCATGCTGTTCGAACATGTTTCCATCGCCAGCGTGGTGCATATCGATGCCCCGCGCACGCTGACCACGGTCGAGATCAATATCCTGCTGCAGCCCACGATGGACCGGCTGGGGATCCGCACCGACGTGCTCGGCGAGGTCGCCGGCATCCACGCGCGGCGCCTGTGGGACGGCGAGATGCAGGCCTCGGATGCCGCCACCATGGCCGGCGAGAAGGCGCTGGCCGACGCCGGCGTGGAGCGCGGATGCATCGGCCTGCTGGTCAACACCTCGGTCTCGCGTGACTTCCTGGAGCCGTCCACGGCCAGCATCGTCTCGGGCAACCTGGGCCTGGCCGACACCTGCATGAACTTCGACGTCACCAACGCCTGCCTGGCGTTCATCAACGGCATGGAGATCGCCAGCCGCATGATCGAGCGTGGTGACATCGACTATGCGCTGGTGGTCGACGGGGAGACCAGCAACCTGGTCTACGAGAAGACCCTCGAGCGCATGCTCTCGCCCGAGATCACCGAGGACGAGTTCCGCGGCGAGCTGGCGTCGCTGACGCTGGGCTCGGGCGCCGCCGCGATGGTGCTGGGGCGTACCGAGCTGCTGCCGGAGGAGCACCGCCACCGCTTCCTGGGCGGCGTCACCCGCGCGGCCACGCAGTGGAACGCACTGTGCCGCGGCAACCTCGACCGCATGATCACCGACACCCGGACGCTGCTGATCGAGGGCCTGAAGCTGGCGCACAAGACCTTCGGCGCCGCGCGCGCGGTGCTGGGTTGGGCGGTGGACGAGCTCGACGAGTACGTGATCCACCAGGTCAGCCGCGCCCACACCACCGCTTTTTTGAAGGCCTTCGGGATCGATCCGGCCAAGGTGCTCACGATCTTCCAGGAGCACGGCAACATCGGGCCGGCCTCGGTGCCGATCGTGCTGTCGAAGCTGCGCGAGATGGGCCGCCTGCAGAAGGGCAAGCGCGTGGCCCTGCTGGGCATCGGCTCGGGCCTGAACTGCTCGATGGCCGAGGTGGTCTGGTAGCCTGCCGCGCGGCGCGCCGGCTCTGCCGCTCACTGCTCCCATCGCAGCGATGCCCGCGACCTTCCCCGACTATCCGTTCGCGTCGAACTGGTTCGACCGCGGCGCCGGCATCCGCATGCACTACCTGGACGAGGGGCCGCGCGATGCACCGCCGGTGCTGATGGTGCACGGCAATCCGTCCTGGTCGTACTACTGGCGGCACCTGGTGCTGGCGCTGCGCGGGCGCTACCGCTGCATCGTGCCCGACCACATCGGCATGGGCCTGTCGGACAAGCCCGGCGACGATGCCTACCGCCATACGCTGGCCTGGCGCATCCAGGACCTGGACCGGCTGCTCGCGCACCTGGGCATCGACCGCGACCTGACCGTGGCCGTGCACGACTGGGGTGGCGCGATCGCACTGGGCTGGGCGGTGCGCCATGCCACAGCGGTGCGGCGCCTGGTCATCCTCAACACCGCGGCCTTCCCGCTGCCCGCCGGCAAGCGCCTGCCCTGGACGCTGCGGCTGGTGCGCAACACCGGGCTGGGCGCCTGGCTGGTGTGCCGGCTCAATGCGTTCGCGCGCGGCGCCGCCTGGCTGGGCGTGTACCGGCGGCTGGCGCGCGAGGAGCGCCGCGCCCTGCTGGCGCCCTACGACACCCCCGCGCACCGGCTGGCCACCCTGCGCTTCGTCCGCGACATCCCGGTCCAGGACACCGACCCGGCCTGGGGTCCGCTGGTCGACACCGAGCGCCGGCTTGGCCTGCTCGCCGACCGGCCCACGCTGCTGTGCTGGGGGCTGCGCGATTTCGTGTTCGACGAGGACTACCTGAACCAGTTCGTGCGCCGCTTCCCGGGGGCCGAGGTGCACGCGTACGAAGACGCCGCGCACTACGTGCTCGAGGATGCGCGCGCGCGCATCCTCGGCGCGGTCGAATCGTTCCTCCAACGCCATCCCCTGTAGGAGCCGGCGTTGCCGGCGATTCAAATCCCGTGCGCGCAGCCTCGCCGGCAACGCCGGCTCCTACAATGCGCGGGCATATGACCGGAAGCTGCAATATCGCCGAGGCGTTGGTGGGATGCGCCACTCAGGCGCCCGATCGAATCGCGATTCGAATCCCGTGCGCGCAGCCTCGCCGGCAACGCCGGCTCCTACAATGCGCGGGCATATGACCGGAAGCTGCAACATCGCCGAGGCGCTGGTGCGGTGCGCCGCGCAGTCGCCCGATCGAATCGCCATGCGCTGCCCGGGTACGCGCGGCCGCGACGGCATGGCGCGCTACCCGGTGGCGCTGAGCTATGGCGAACTGGACCGGCGCTCCGATGCCCTCGCCGCCGGGCTGGCGAGCCTCGGCATCGTCCGCTCCTGGCGGGTGGTGGTGATGGTGCGTCCGTCGCCGGAATTGTTCGTGCTGATGTTCGCGCTGTTCAAGCTCGGGGCGGTGCCGGTGCTGGTGGATCCGGGCATCGACCGGCGCGCGCTGAAGCAGTGCCTGGACGAGGCGCAGCCGCACGCCTTCATCGGCATCGCGCTTGCGCAGGCCGCACGCCGGGTGCTGCGTTGGGCGCGCAGCGCCCGCATCCTGGTCACCGTGGGCCGGCGCTGGTTCGGGGCCGGGCCGACGCTGGCACAGGTGGAGGCGCGCGGCGCCGGCGCCGGGCCACAGCTGGCCGCCACCGCGGCCGACGAGGTCGCCGCGATCGTGTTCACCTCCGGCTCCACCGGGGTCCCCAAGGGCGTGGTCTACCGCCATCGCCACTTCGCGGCGCAGGTCGAGCTGCTGCGCACGGCTTTCGCGATCGAACCCGGCGGCGTGGACATGCCGACCTTCCCGCCGTTCGCGCTGTTCGATCCGGCGCTGGGCCTGACCAGCGTGATTCCGGACATGGATCCCACGCGCCCGGCGCGCGCGGACCCGCGCCGCCTGCACGCTGCCATCGCCCGCTTCGGCGTCACCCAGCTGTTCGGCTCCCCGGCGCTGGTCGGCGTGCTGGCGCGCCACGGCCGGCCACTGCCGGGCGTGCGCAAGCTCATCAGTGCGGGGGCGCCGGTGCCGCCGGACACGGTGGCGCGCATGCAGGCGCTGCTGGATCCTCAGGCGCAGCTGTGGACGCCCTACGGCGCCACCGAGTGCCTGCCGGTGGCCGTGATCGAGGGCCGCGAACTCGAAGCCACGCGTGCGGCGACCGAAGCCGGTGCCGGCACCTGCGTGGGGCGACCGGTACCGCCCAACCAGGTGCGCCTGATCGGAATCGACGACGGGCCGATCGCGCAGTGGTCCGATGCGCTGCAGGTTCCGGCCGGAACGGTCGGCGAGATCACCGTGGCCGGGCCCTCGGCGACCGACAGCTACTTCAACCGCCCGCAGGCCACGGCACTGGCCAAGATCCGCGAACACACCGGCGCCGGCGAGCGCATCGTCCACCGCATGGGCGACCTGGGCTGGCTGGATCGCGACGGCCGCCTGTGGTTCTGCGGGCGCATGTCGCAGCGCGTACAGTGCGTGGACGGCGTGCTGTGCACCGAGCAGGTGGAGCCGGTGTTCAACGTCCATCCGGAGGTCCACCGCACCGCGCTGGTGGGTGTGGGCAGGCCCGGCGCGCAGATTCCGGTGCTGTGCGTGGAACTGCACCGGGGCGCGGATGCCGATCGCCACGAACGCATCGAGGCCGAACTGCTCGACATCGGCCAGCGCCACGCGCACAGCGCGCGGGTGCAGCAGCTGCTGTTCCATCCCCGCTTTCCGGTCGACATCCGGCACAATGCCAAGATCGGCCGCGAGCGGCTCGCAGCCTGGGCCGCGCAACGGCTGCGCCGGGCCTGAACCGGCGCCTCCGACACGCGCCGAAGTAACCTCTGAACAGGTTCAGAGGTTCGCGCGCCATGGATGGCGCGCTCGCGGGTCAAGCACGCAAGTGCTTGATCCAGCGGAGCCGAGTCCGGACATGTGCCGGACTCGGCGAGTCTGATGAAGTCCAGGATGGACTTGATCAGACCTTCCCCAAGGACACACAGCAGGCACCGGTTCATGCGCATTCTCGTCACCGGCGGCGGCGGCTTCCTCGGGCAGGCGATCTGCACGCAGCTGCGCGGGCGCGGCCTGGAGGTCGTGAGCCTGAGCCGCGGGCTGTACCCGCCACTGGCGGCGCTGGGCGTGCGCCAGGTGCAGGGCGACCTGGCCAGTTTCGACGCGGTGCTGGAAGCCGCGCGCGGCTGCCAGGCGGTGTTCCACGTCGGCGCCAAGGCCGGTGCCTGGGGCGGCTTCGACGAGTACTTCGACGCCAACGTCGCCGGCACCGCGCACGTGCTGGCGGCCTGTCGCATCCACGAGATCACCCGGCTGGTCTACACCTCCACGCCCAGCGTCACCCACCGGCGCACCCAGCCGGTGGCCGGCGGCAATGAGCGCGACACCCCGTACGGCTCGGGATTCCTGGCCTGGTATCCGGCCACCAAGCGCATCGCCGAGGAGAACGTGCTGGCCGCCAACGATGCCGGCCTGGCCACGGTGGCGCTGCGGCCGCGGCTGATCTGGGGCCCGGGCGACAACCAGCTGCTGCCGCGGCTGGTCTCGCGCGCCCGCGCCGGCCGGCTGCGCCTGGTCGGCGACGGCCTCAACCGGATCGACACCACCTACATCGACAACGCAGTGCACGCGCACCTGTTGGCCTTCGATGCGCTGCAGCCGGGCGCGAACTGCGCCGGCAAGGCCTATTTCATTTCCAACGGCGAACCCAGGACCGTCGCCGAGGTCGTCAACGCGCTGCTGCGCGCGGCCGGTGCGCCGACGATCGACAAGACCCTTCCGTTCCGTGCCGCCTACTGGCTGGGCGCGGCGCTGGAGGTCGCGTGGTCGCTGCTGCCGCTGGGCGGCGAGCCGCCGATGACGCGATTTCTGGCCGAGCAGCTCTCGACCACGCATTTCTACGACATCAGCGCCGCGCGCCGCGACTTCGGCTACCAGCCGCAGGTGGCTTTCATCGAGGGTCTGCAGCGCCTGGGCGCGGCCTTGCGCGCGCAGGCGCCGGCAAGCGCGCAGCCGACCCCGTAACATGCCTCCGATGGCCCCCGACTCACTGGCATCGGCGTCCGGAACCCGGATCCGCCGCCGGCTCGGCGGCGCGCTCGAACGCGTGCTCGACCGGCTGCTCGCCCTGGATCCGGCCGCGCGCGCGGCGCTGGCGCCGCTGCAGGGCCGGCGCGTGGTCCTGGAACTGGCCGCGCCCGCGGTCGCGCTGTCGCTGACCGTGGCCGACGGTCGCCTGCGCGTGGGGCCCGCCGGCGGCGCGGCCGACCTGTCGATCCGCGCCCCGCTCTCGGCGCTGGCGGCGCGCGCGCTGGGCGCTGCCGGGACCGGACGCATCGCCATCAGCGGTGATGCGGAACTGGCGCAGCAGCTGCAACGACTGGCGCGGGACTGGCGGCCCGACATCGAGGGGGCATTGACCGATGCCTTCGGCGACGTCCTCGGCTACCAACTCGCGCGCACACTGCTGGGCGCGCTGGGGGCGGCCCGCCGCAGCGGCGATCGACTGGCGCGCGACCTGGTCGATTACCTGGTCGAGGAGCGCGGCGATGTGATCGGCCGCGCCGAGATCGAAGCCTTTTGCGAGGACGTCGACCAGCTGCGCGACGACCTGGAGCGGCTCGCGCACCGGGTCGGGCGCCTCGGCGGGCGTCCGGGACGCGGAGCCTGACCTGGCCTCCGGTCCCGGAACCCGCGTCGGAGCAGGCTTCAGTCGTACTCGTCCTGGGCCACGTCGGCGGCCTCGGTCCGTGTCTTCCGCAGCACTTCGGCGGCATCCTTGGCCGCCTCGTAGCTGCGTTCGGCGGACTGTTCGCACGACGGCTGCTGCTCGACCGGCAACCCGTCGCAGAGCTCCAGTGCCACCTTGTAGTCGGCTTCCGCCCGCGCGACCGACTCCTGGTAGCGGGCATCGGCGAGGTCGCGCGTGCCCTCGGCCTGGGCATCGACGACATCCTCGGAGTCGCCTTCCCGGACCGCCTCGGCGACGTCCTTGCGGGCGTCGGCTGCCGTTTCGCGCACATCCTCGCGTGCGTCCGTCACCGACTCGGCGCCTTCGCGCTGTTTTTCGGCGACGTCCTCTCGGACCTCCTCCGGCGACTCCTGCTGCTGGCAGGCCGCCAGCGCGAATACGCAGGCCGAGACAAGCACCCATCGTCTGATCGCAGTCATGCATGTTCTCCTTGGTGGAACCGAATGCCGGCCCGTGCCGGTCCGGTGCTTGGGTTGAGCAATGCCCGTGCCAGCCGTTGACACGGCCCAGGGCGGGCTGCGGAGAGCCGAATCCCGCGATCTGCACGATCGCGTGCCGCGGCCAGCTCGATTCGCGGCGCCGGCATGTTCACGATGCCGGCAGGCGCACGACCACCTCGGTGCCGCGGCCGCGCGTCGACACCAGCCGGATCTCGCCGCCGTGCAGGTTGGCGACCTCCCGGCACAGCGCCAGGCCCAGCCCGCTGGTACCGGGGTGCGGTCCGGTCTGCACAAAGGGCTCGAACACGCGCTCCAGGTCTTCCTGGGCGATGCCCTCGCCGTCGTCGGCCACGGCCAGTTCGACGCAGCCGGGCAAGGCGCGCGCCAAAAGCCGGACCTGTCCCCCGCGCGGGGTGTGGCGCAGCGCGTTCGCGATCAGGTTGTCCAGGCACAGCGCGAGCCGGGTCCGGTCCACGTGCATGGGCGGCAGCGGCGCCTCCTGGATCCGTACTTCGAGCTCCACGCCCGCGCGCGCCGCGGCCTCGGCATGGCGGGCCGCTGCCGCGCGCACGCCCTCGGCGGTGTCGTAGTCCGACAGTTCCAGTTCGGCCGAGCCCGCATACAGAAGCGACAGGTCGAGCATGCGGTCGATCAGCGCCAGCAATCGCGCCAGCTCCGACTCCAGCGCCTGCACCAGTTCGAGCTCGCGGGGGTCCAGCCGCCCGTGCAGTGTGCGCTCGAGCACGCCCAGGGCCATCTGCATTCCCGCGGCCGGCGTGCGCAGCTCGTGCGAGGCGCGCATCACGAAGTCCACGCGCATGCGGTCGAACTGGCGCTGGCGGGTGACATCGCGCAGCACCATCACCAATCCCGGGCGGCTGACGTCGGAAAAGGGCATCAGCGACCACACCAGAGTGCGCCGCTCGGCCGCCTCGCCCAGCGTGACCTCGCCGGAGCGGCCGACATCGTCACCGGGATTGGCCAGACGTGCGGCGACGGCCTGGTCGATCTCCGGTCGTCCGATCATGGCGCCGGGCAGCTCGTGCAGCACCTGGCTGCCGCGCACGCCGAGCTGGCGCTGCGCCACCGGGTTGATGCGCTCCACCCGACCGTCGTGGTCGAAGATCAGCAGGCCGTCGTCCATGCTGGCGATCACCGCCTCGGTGCGACGGCGCTCGGCGATCAGCTCGTCGATGTTGACCGAGTGGTACATCTGCATCGCCGCGGCCATCTGGTTGAAGTGATCGACGAGTTCCTCGATTTCGCGCGCCTGGCCGCCGGCGCCCACCCGTGCCGAGAAGTCTCCACCGCCGACGCGAGCGGCCGCGTCGGCCAGCGATTCCAGTGGCCTGGCCAGCGTCGCAGCCAGGCGAGAGGAGATCCAGAGCCCGGCTGCCAGCGTCGCCACCGCAAGCAGCAGCAGCGCCAGCAGCACCCGCTGCAGCTGCGTGTCGATGGCGGAGATCTCGCCGCTGGTCTGCGCACCGTAGGCGTGGAAGAGCTCGCCGGCTGCGCCGCGCAGCCGGTGCAGGGCCTCGCTGAGCGCCGCCGCCGAGGGTGTAGCGGCCTGCGCCTGCGCCGCAGCATCCTGCCATCCGGCACCGACCCGCTCGAGCAGGCGCTGCGAAACGTCGGCCAGCGGTGCCTGGCCCAGCGTGGCCAGCGGTGCGGCGCCGTCGCGCGCGACCCGGGCGGCGACCTCGCGCACCTGGGCGGCCGCGATCGCGCCGGTGCCCACGCCGAGTTCGGCGCGGGCCGATTCGGCCAGTTCACGCAGCCCCGCCGCCGCATCGAGCGTGTCCACGCCGTGTTCGGCCAGCTCTGCCGAGCTCTGGCCCAGCGCACCGACCGTCAGCGATGCGATCGCCAGCCCCGCGATCGCCAGCACGAGAACGGCGCCGTAGCCTGCCAGCAGTTGCGAGCGCAGGGTCACGCCAGTCCGTACTGCTTGCGTTTGCGGTACAGGGTGGAGGCGTCGATGCCCAGCGTACGCGCGGCTGCTTCCAGGGTCGACGCATTGGCGATCACCGCCTGGATGTGCGCGCGCTCCAGTGCCTCCAGGCTCTGGTCGGTGCCGATGCGTCCGTTCAGTGCCGTCGCCGGTGCCCGGCGCGACTCGCCGTTGATGGCCAGGTGGCGGGTGTCGATGTGCTCGTCCGGGCACAGGATCACGGCGCGCTCGATCAGGTTGCGCAGTTCGCGGATGTTGCCCGGCCAATCGTGCCCGATCAGGGCGTCGCGGGCGGCCTCGGTGAAGCCGCGGGCCGGCCGCCGGTAGCTGTGGGCGAACTGCGACAGGAAACGGCCGGCCAGGTCCAGCACGTCCTCGCGGCGCTCGCGCAGCGGCGGCAGCGTCAGCGTGATCACGTTGATCCGGTAGTACAGGTCCTCGCGGAACGAGGCGTCCTTGACCATCCGGGAGAGGTCGCGGTTGGTGGCGGCGAGGATGCGCACGTCGGCGCGCCGCGTGACCGGGTCGCCGACCGGCTCGTACTCCTTGTCCTGGACGAAGCGCAGCAGCTTGGGTTGCAGCGACAGCGGAACGTCGCCGATCTCGTCCAGCAGCAGGGTGCCGCCGTCGGCCTGGTGCACGCGTCCGAGCGTGTTCTCGGTGGCGCCGGTGAATGCGCCCTTGCGGTGGCCGAACAGCTCGCTCTCCAGCAGTTCGGCCGACAGCGACGGGCAGCTCACGGTGACGAACTCGGCATCGCGGCGCCGGCTCCAGGCATGGATGCCGCGCGCCAGTACACCCTTGCCGGTGCCGCTCTCGCCCAGCAGCAGCACCGCGGCGTCGGTATCGGACACGCGGTGGGCCTCGTCGATCACCTGCATCATCAGTGGCGAATGGCTCGACAGCTCCGCGTCCTGTCCGGCGCCGACCTCGCTCTCCAGCGCCTGCAGGCGCGTTTCCAGCCGGCGCGCCTGGATCTGCTTCTCGGCCGCCAGGGTGAGCTGCTCGGGCGAGCAGGGCTTGACCAGGTAGTCGGCTGCGCCCGCGTGCATCGCCTCCACGGCCATGTCGACCGAAGCGTGCACTGTGGCCACGACCACGCGCATCCACGGCGCGGCGGCCCGCAATGCCGGCAGCAGGTCCAGTCCCGACTCGCAGCCCAGCGACAGGTCCAGGAAGCTCACGTCGAAGACGTCCCGCTCCAGACAGGCCAGTGCCTGCTCGCCGTTCTGGGCGGTGGCGACCCGGTAGCCGGCATCCTCCAGGCAGTAGCGGAACGAGCGCAGGATGGTGGGCTCGTCGTCGATCAGCAGGACGCGGTCGCGGGCGGGCTTCTCGGCAGCGTAGCTTTCGTTCATCCAGGGGTTCCAGGGGCAACGGATTCGGCGGCCTTGCGTGCGAATTGCATGCCCCGGGTGCGGGCGATCTGCATTACACGGCCAAGCCTGGCGCCAGCAGATCAGCTAACACGTTGATTGACGGTGAAATGCGCTGCGAGTGCGGCGGTGGCACGGCTCTTGGAGCGTTTCGGGCGCCCGCCGCCCCGCGAGGCGGACTGGTTCATGTCCACAAACCCCGCGGTTCACAGACACAACGTTCACGGATCGCAGGTCGATTTCCCGGTCCGGCACGACAGGACCCTCACCGGAGAAAGCCCATGCTCTATTACGCCGTCGTCTTTTTCGTCATTGCGCTGATTGCCGCGGTGCTGGGATTTGGCGGCGTCGCCGGCGCATCGGCCGGCATCGCCAAGATCCTGTTCTTCATCTTCCTGATCCTGTTCGTGGTCTCGCTGATCTTCGGACGCAGGAAAGCCTGAACACAGATCACCGTGGATTCACCGCACTGGATCCAGGATCCGGAGCCAAGGAACGCATAAGGAGTCATCGACATGACGATCCAAACCCGAACCCGAACCCGGACAGCGATTCGCACCCTGGTCGTGGCCGTTTCCCTGGCCCTGGGCAGCCTGGCGCTGCAGGCCGAGGAGACGCATCCGCAGACCGAGACCCGAACGCTCGAGCAGCAGGTCGGCGACGCGCGCCTGGAAGGGCAGATCTGGTCCGCCATCGCACTGAACCGCCACCTGAACCCGTTCGAGATCTCGATCGAGGTCCAGGGCGGGACCGCGGTGCTCAGCGGCGAGGTCGACGAGGCCGTCGACCGCGAGCTGGCCGAGCGCATCGCCATGAACGCCGAAGGCGTCGCCAAGGTCGAGAACCGCATCACGGTGAACCCCCAGTGGCAGCCCGGCGAGGCCAGTGACGATCGCGACTTCGCCGACGCCGTGGAGGACGCCACCATCACCGCCACAGTCAAGTCCAGGCTGCTGTGGAACGACAACACTGACGGCCTGGACATCAACGTGGACACCCGCATGGGCCACGTCACCCTCAACGGCACCGCCGACAGCACCGCCAGCAAGGATCTGGCCACGCGCCTGGCCATGGGCACGCGCGGCGTGCACGGCGTCGACAACCGCCTGACCGTGGAAACCGAGGCGGCCAAGGACGCGCGCCAGGCCCGCGACGACCGCGGCCTGGACGATGCCATCACCGACAGCTGGATCACGACCAAGGTCAAGTCCGCGCTGCTGTACTCCAAGAACGTGGACGGCATGGACCTGACGGTGGAAACCTCCGATGGCGTGGTCACGATCGGTGGCGCCGCCAGCAGCAAGGCCGAGCGCGACCTGGCCGTGGAAATCGCCCGGGACATCAAGGGCGTGCGCCAGGTGAACGCCGCGGGCGTGCGCATCGGCGAGCTCGAGAAGGACCGCGTTGCCGGCAACTGATCGAAGCCGCATGTAGTCGCGCAAGTCGATCCGCAAACTGAGGAAGAACCCATGAATACCGTCAAACTGCTACTGATGCGACTGGGTGTCCTGGCCGTGCTGGCCTCGGCGCTGGGCGCCTGCAACACCATGGAGGGCTTCGGCCGCGACGTCGAGAAGGTCGGCGGCGAGATCGAGGAAGAGGCCCAGGAGAAGAAGAACTACTGACCGGTTCCGGCGCGCACTCTGCGCACGGAACAGGGGCGGTGCGGCCCGCGAGGGCCGCGCCGCTTTTCCTTGTGGGTCGGCCGGTCGGCCGCGTGCGTGTGGCGGGGCCGTGGCCCGGCATGGCAGAGTGCCCTCCCGCGCTGCCGGCGCCCGACTCCCGCTGCCACCTTCCGTGCGACCCCTGCAAACCCCCTTGCGCATCCTGCAGATCGCCCGCGTGGCGCTGCGCTACCGGCTCGATGCGCTGGCCGCGGGCACACGCTTCGGCGGCCTGCTGCGCCTGCTGCGCCCGTTCGTGCCGCGCGCGGCGCGCGAGGCCGGAGCCTTGCCGCGCGGGGCGCGCGTGCGGCTGGCGCTGCAGGCGCTGGGTCCGCTGTTCGTGAAGTTCGGGCAGATCCTGTCCACCCGTCGCGACCTGCTGCCGCTGGACGTGGCCGAGGAACTGACGCTGCTGCAGGACCAGGTCGCTCCGTTCCCCGGCGAGCAGGCCCAGGCACTGGTCGAGCAGGCGCTGGGCCGTCCGATCGGTGAACTGTTCGGTCACTTCGAGCGCACGCCGCTGGCTTCGGCCTCGGTGGCGCAGGTCCATGCCGCGACACTGCCCGACGGCCGCGAGGTCGTGGTCAAGGTGCTGCGTCCGGGCATCGGGCGCGCCATCGACTCCGACCTGGACCTGCTGCGGACGCTGGCGCGGCTGGCGCAGCGGATCGGGCCGGACCCCGAACGGGTGCGGCCGGGCGAGATCGTCGACGAGATCGAGCGCTCGCTCACGCACGAGCTGGACCTGCAGCGCGAGGGCGCGAACGCCTCGCTGCTGCGGCGCAACTTCCTGGGCTCCGCGGACCTGTACGTGCCGCTGGTCCACTGGACGCACTCGGCGCAATCGGTGCTGACCATGGAGCGCGTGCACGGCATCCCCTCGGACGACATCGCGGCGCTGGACGCGGCCCGGATCGACCGCGTGCGGCTGGCCGAGAAGGGGGTGCGGCTGTTCTACACGCAGGTATTCCGCGACAACTTCTTCCACGCCGATGCCCACGCCGGCAACATCTGGGTGGATCCGGAGCGGCGCGAGGATCCGCGCTTCATCGCGCTGGACTTCGGCATCATGGGGTCGCTGCCCGATGTCGACCGCTACTACCTGGCCGAGAACTTCACGGCCATGTTCGAACAGAACTACCGCCGCATCGCCGAGCTGCACATCGAGGCCGGCTGGATGCCGGCGACGCTGCGCCTGGACGAGCTGGAGGCCGCCGTGCGCACCGTGTGCGAGCCGTATTTCACGCGGCCGTTGTCGGAGATCGCACTCGGCGAGGTGCTGCTGAAGCTGTTCAAGGTCGCCCACCAGTTCCAGCTCACCATCCAGCCCCAGCTCATCCTGCTGCAGAAAACACTGCTCAACATCGAGGGACTGGGGCGGCTGCTGCACCCGAAGATCGACATCTTCGCCACCGCCCGGCCGGTGCTGGCGGAGATCCTGCGCCGCGAACGCAGCCCGCAGGCGGTGGCCAGGCTGGTGCGCCAGCGCCTGCCCGGATGGCTGGCGGCGGCGCCGGACATGCCGCAGCTGCTGCACGACTACCTCAAGCAGGCGGTGACCGGGCAGATGGACCTGCGCCTGCGCTCGCGCGACCTGGAGCGGCTGGCCGAGGTCAGCCACGCCGGCCAGCGCCAGAGCGTGTTCGCGATCCTCGGCGCGGCGCTGTGGATCGTGGCCGCAGTGCTCTACGGCCTGGGGGCGGGCGGCCCGACGCTGGCCGGCCTGCCGCTGCCGGTATGGCTGGCCGGCCTGGGCGGCATCGGCGCCTTCGCCGCCGCCTGGCCACGCCCGCACTGAACCGGCAGTGCGTGCTGCGGGCGCATCGACGCGTCGCGGACGCTGCCCATGTCCGCTGGTCCCCGCGCCCTGCGCGCTCCGGGTGCCGTTCGTGCTGAGGTATCGAAGTACGCACGGCGCCCGGAGCCCCCACCCAGCCCGAGCCCATGACCGCAGCGATCACACTGGACTGAGGTCGCAGCCGGCCCCGCACCGCTACAATTGCCGCCGCCATGCTGCAGGTCACCGACGAGATCACCATCCCGGAGAGCGAGCTGGAGGAACGCTTCGTGCGCGCCTCCGGGCCGGGCGGGCAGAACGTCAACAAGGTCTCCAGTGCCGTGGAACTGCGCTTCGACGTCGCCCGTTCGGCGGCGCTGCCCGCGGCCGTGCGCGCGCGGCTGCTCGCGCGCCGGGACCGGCGCATGAGCACCGAAGGCGTGCTGGTGATCCAGGCCCGGCGCTTCCGGACCCAGGAACGCAACCGCGAGGACGCGCGCGCGCGCCTGGCCAGCGTGGTGGCGGCCGCCACCGAAGTCCCCAAGCGCCGCATCGCCACCCGGCCCTCGCGCGCGGCACGACAACGCCGGCTCGACGACAAGCGCCAGCGCGGCGAGCGCAAGCGCACCCGCGGCGGCTGGACCCGCGAGCCATGAGTGTGCCCGCCCGGCTGATCCCGCTGCCGGCGGCGGCGCCGCGCACCGGCACCGCTCCGGGGCGCTGGCTGGGCCGCACGGTGCTCGCCCTGGGCCGCTGGCGCATGACCGGCGCGTTTCCCGACCGCACCCACCTGGTGATCATCGTGGCGCCGCATTCCTCGGCCTGGGATGCCGTGTGGGGACTGGCGGCCAAGCTGGCGCTGGGCCTGGACGTGCGCTTCCTGGCCAAGGCCGAACTGTTTCGCGGCCCGCTGGGCTGGCTGCTGGGCGGACTGGGCGGCATCCCGATCAACCGCTCGCGCGCGGCCGGAGCGGTGGAGACCGCCGCAGCGCGCTTCGCCGCCAGCCCGCGGTTGTGGCTGGTGATCGCGCCCGAGGGCACGCGCCGGCGGGTCGAGCGCTGGAAGACCGGCTTCTGGCGGATCGCACGCGCCGCCGGGGTGCCGGTGCTGTGCGCCTGGTTCCACTATCCCGAGCGCACCATCGGCATCGGCCCGCTGCTGGAAACCAGCGACGACCTGGACGCCGACATGGCCCGCATCCGAGCCGTGTTCGCGCCCCACCGGGGCAAGCACCGCGGGACCGTCTGAGGACCCGCGAGTGAAGGAGGTGTCATCGTCGTGAATGGAAAGCTCTTCAAGTACTGGAATCGCGTTCGTTCCGGTTTCTGGTTCGTTCCGGCAGTCATGGCCGGCGTGGCCGTGGCGTTGGCACTCGTGAGCGTCACCGTGGACGAGCCGCTGGCGGAGTGGTTGGCGCTCAACCTGGGCTGGAGGTTCGCCGGTGGAGCGGAAGGGGCGAGCGCCGTGCTGGGTATCGTCGCCGGATCGATGATTACCGTCGCCGGTGTGGTCTTCTCGATGACGTTGGTCGCCCTGTCGCTGGCCTCGTCTCAGCTGGGCCCCCGTCTGCTGCGCAATTTCATGCGCGATTCCACCACACAGGTGGTCCTGGGCACATTCATCGCCACCTTCCTGTACTGCTTGATCGTCCTGCGCACGATCCGCCGTCCGGAGGAGGTCGCTTTCGTCCCGCACCTGTCGGTCACCCTCGGCGTTCTACTCGCGGTGGCTAGCGTGGGAGTGTTGATCTACTTCATCCATCACGTGTCCGTTTCCATCCAGGCCAACGAAGTCGCCGCGCGGATCAGCAAGGAATTGATCGAGAGGATCGATCATCTCTTCCCGGAACACATCGAGGGAGCGCCAACAATCCCGACGGAGCCATCGGACGTGGGTTCTTTCGAGGTGTCCGACAAGGACGCGCGGCCAGTCGGCGCGGCCAAAGACGGTTACCTCCAGTTCATCGACGGTGAGGCCTTGCTGGCTCTGGCGGTGAAGGAGGACCTGGTGGTTCGACTGGAGCAAAGGACTGGAAACTACGTCGTTGCCAGTTGTCCTCTGGCAACGATCTGGCCAGGAAGTCGAGTGACCGACCGGCTTGCGGATCAGATCCGTTCCCTCTTCGTCCTCGGCCACCAACGGACCTCCGATCAAGACATCGAGTTCGGGGTGAACCAGCTGGTGGAGATCGCGGTCCGGGCACTCTCCCCCGGGCTGAACGACCCGTTCACGGCGATCACGTGTGTGGACAACCTGGGATCCGTTCTGAGTCGTTTGGTGAAACGAGATGTCCCGTCGCATTATCGCCATGACCACCAGCATGAGCTTCGGGTGATTGCGACTCCCAATACGTTCCATCAGGTAGCGGACGCGGCCTTCAACCAGGTTCGGCAATATAGCGGCTCCAGCGTGGCGGTGACCCTCCGCCTGCTGGACA
>DASRZM010000100.1:0-2583 GCA_035686365.1 Lysobacteraceae bacterium
CGCGGATCGACATGGCCTCGACGATGCCGGTGTGCGGCCCGACGGTGACCACTTCGCCGACCGAGATCGTGTCCTCGATCAGGATGAACAGCCCGGTGATGATGTCGCGCACCAGCGCCTGGCTGCCGAAGCCGATGGCCAAACCGATGATGCCGGCTCCGGCCAGCAGCGGCGCGATATTGACCCCGAATTCGGACATGACGGTCAGGCCGACGACGGCGATGAGGAACACCAGGAAGACGTTCCTGAGCAGCGGCAGCAGCGTCCGGATGCGCGCCGAGCGCGCCACGCTCTCGCCGTTGGTGTCGTAGGAGGAGAGATAGCGCGTGATCCACGAGCTGGTGAACTCCCACACCACCGCGGCGATGGCGATGACCACCGCGATCGAGATGACCGAGGCGAGGATTTCGCCGCCGGTGCCCGACGTGATCCAGCCCACCGAGTCGATCCCCCACACCGCCAGGATGGCGACCAGCGCCACGCCCCAGATGATGATCGTGAGCGACCAGCGGATCAGCGATACGTAGCGGTTGGCGCGGTGCTCCAGCCCGGGGAAGCGCGCCATGACGTCGGGGGGCACGCGGAACGCACGCGCCACCACCTGGTCGATCACGTGTTCGGCCAGCCGCGCGACAACGAGAATGACCACGGCAAAGCCGATCCCCATGGCAACGCCGCGCCCACCATCGGCCGGGTTGACGAACCACATGACGAACACCGCGAGGATCACCGTGATGGCCACCACGTGCCACACGTCCGCGATGCGATAGAGCACGTTGCCGAGCAGCGCCCGCTGCCGGCCCTCGCCCACCTGCCGTGACAGCCGGCGCGCCACCTCGCGGCGGTTCTGCAGCACCAGTATGGTCAGCATCAATCCGATCAGGAAGCCGATCAGCCGCACCAGCGTCTCGTGCGCCGCCGTGGGCGCGCCGACCAGCCAGGCGGCGTCGGCCAGCAGCAGCCCGTAGGTGGCCAGCACGGTCAGCCGGCGAGACCACAGATGCAGGTAATAGGCGGTCTCGTCCTGGAGCCACAGCAGGCGCAGGTTCGGCGCGCTGGGGGCGAGCAGGAAGCTGCTGACGGCCATGATCGCCAAGGTCAGGGCCGTGGCGTTGATCAGGGCGAGGCCCAGAATGCGTGTGGTGCGAGGCGGGTCGATGACCGACATGACGGCCATGGCCGCGAACAGGAAGGCGGCGGCCGCCAGGAGGTCGAGCAGCATCCTGAGGGTCAGCAGCGCGAGGCGCGCCAGCGGCGGCTGCGGCCGGCGGTTCTCCAGCGTGGCGCGCACCCGGCGCAGGACCGTGACGGCCACCGCAAACGCGATGATGCCGCTCAGCACGGCGGCCAGCACGGCGCCGACCTGGCTGAAGAACTGGCGGCGATCGGGCCCGTCGGCGAGCTGCGTCACGGTGCGCTGGGCGAATGCCGGCAGGCCGACGAAGCCTTGCGCCGCCTCGCCGAGGCTGTCGCTCAGCGTGTCGACCTGGGCCGACAGGGCCTCCAGGACCTGCCCGGCAAGGCCCGGCTCCTCGGTCTCATTCTCCACCGCCTCCTGGGCGAACCGGAGGGCGCGCAGGTCTTCGACCAGGCGCTGCCGCGCACCTTCGTCCTCCAGCGTCTCGATGATCCGCTCGAGCGCTTGCGGGTCGACAACCGGCTCCTCGACGGCGACGTCGGCCGCCGGCGCCCCCGGCATCTGCGCCTGCCCGGCCCCGCTCGCCCACAAGAGCGCGGTGAGCGTCAGGAGAACAAGCGCGAGGACGCGGAGGCGGAGGCTCAGGCAGCCCCGTTGCGCGTCTTGCCTGGCAATGACGCCAGTCGGGGCCGGTTCGATAAGCTGCATCATTCAGTCTGGCGCATTCGTCTGCGGAAGGGATCGGGCCGGACCATACCGGCGCCTCGCCTCGTGCGCAAACTTCGGGGGCTCACCCGCCTCGCGTCACACACCTCCCGGATTACGCTGGCGCTTCATCCGGGCTACGACGTCGCCAGGTTCAGTTGCTGACCCGCACGTAGCTGCCGGGCGCCTTTTCGGTCGGCTCGAGCTTGCCGCAGCCGACCTCGCGCGCCTTCACCTGGCGCTTGTCATGGGTCTTCACCCACGATTGCCAGTCCGGCCACCACGAGCCCGGGTTCTCCGCGGCCTTCTTGATCCACGCCTCCAGTTCGCCCTTCGGCGGCCCGTCGGTCCAGTGCGGATAGCGGCTCTTGGCCGGCGGCGCGATGATCCCGGCGATATGGCCCGAGCCCGCCAGGATGAAGCGCACCGGCCCGCCGAAGCGCTGGGCGCTGACGAAGACCGAGCGCGCCGGCGCGATGTGATCCTCCCGCGTCGCCACGGTGTAGACCGGCAACTTGACCTTCTTCAGGTCGAGCTTCACCCCGCCGATCTCCAGGCGTCCCTCGGAAAAGTCGTTGTTCAGGTAGAAGTGGCGCAGGTAGAAGCTGTGGTTGGCCGCCGGCATGCGCGTGGAGTCGGAGTTCCAGTACAGGAGGTCGAAGGGCAACGGGTCCTTGCCCTTCTGGTAGACGCTGACGATGTAGGGCCAGATCAGGTCGTTCGACCGCATGAGGTTGAAC
>DASRZM010000101.1:0-40971 GCA_035686365.1 Lysobacteraceae bacterium
GCTCGCCGGTGTCGACGCGGTCCCACACGAAGGCGGCGCCGCCCCACTCCTGCACATCGAAGCCGAGCTTGTCGCGGTACCACTGCGCCAGCGCAGCCGGATCCCTCGACTTGAAGAAGACGCCACCGATGCCGTGTACGCTGGGTCGGGACATGGGCCGCTCCTTGCGGACGTTTCGTGGACTGCAAGTTTAGAGCAGCCGGCTGCATGCCTTCAGGATGGGACCGCAACGGGATTGCCACGGCTCCCGGGGCGGGCCGCGAAGGGACGAAACCTCGGGCCGCCTCGAGGCGAGTGCCGCGGTCCGGGATCGCTTGCCGGGGGCATACGCGCCATGGATGGCGCGTCTGAGCCTCCATGGACGGATTCACGGCGTCCCCCGGCAAGCGATACCGGACCGCGGCACGCCCAACGAAGCAACGCTGCTCCACAGGGTTCAGCTGCCACTGCGGGCCAGGAAGGCCTCGACGTCCGCGAGTTCGCGCGTGACCGGAAACGGCGGCAGGCTCTCCAGGAAGACCCGACCATAGCTCTTGGAGAGCAGCCTCGGGTCGCACAGCACCAGCACGCCGCGATCGGACACGGTGCGGATCAGGCGGCCGACGCCCTGCTTGAGCGCGATCACCGCGGCCGGAAGCTGGTGATCGCGGAACGGGTTGCCGCGGGCACGCCGGATCGCATCCAGCCGCGCCTCCAGGACCGGATCCCCCGGCGCCTCGAACGGCAGCTTGTCGATCGCGACCACCGAGAGCGCCTCCCCGGCCACGTCGACGCCTTCCCAGAAGCTGGCCGCACCCAGCAGCACGCCGTTGCCCGAAGCGCGGAAAGCGTCCAGCAGCGCATGCCGCGGCGCTGTGCCCTGCACGAACAGCGGAAAGTCGATCAGCTCGGGCAACCGCTCGGCCGCCGCGCGCAGGGCGCGATGCGAGGTGAACAGCACGAATGCCCGGCCCATCGAGGCGCGCAGCACCGGTACCACCGCCTGCAGGACCGCCTCGGTATGACCCGGATGCGACGGTTCGGGCAGGCCGCCCGGAAGATAGGCCAGCGCCTGGCGCGGGTAGTCGAAGGGGCTGGCCTGGATCAGCGTGACCGGCTCGTCGATGCCCACGCGGGCGGCGAAGTGGCCGACGCTGCCGGCCACTGCCAGCGTGGCCGAGGTGAACACCCAGGCCGCGCCGGTTGCCTCGCGGAATTCGCGCAGCGGGCCGGACACGTCCAGCGGCGTTGCATTGAGCGTGAAGCCGCGCGCGCTCAGCTCGTACCAGCGGACGCAACCGTCGGCCTCGGCCTGGACCAGCGCAGTCAGGCGGTCGGCATGCAGCCTCGTGCGTTCGCCGCAGGCTTCGAAACCGACCGCGGCATCGCCGAGCGGCGCCAGCGCCCGGCACAGTTCGGCCAACGCCGCGGCCAGAGCGTCGATGGCGGTGCCCACCTCCGGCTCGGCCAGTGCGTGCGCCAGCGTGCCGCGGCCACCGAGGGGGTCCAGCGCCAGCCGCAGTTCGCGCACGCGCTGCACCAGCGTCCGGCCGGGTGCCTGCAAGGCCTCGAGCGCACCGGGGACGCCAGCGCACTCGGCCAGCACGTCGCGGGCCAGGTCCAGCAACTGGCGCGAGCTCACACTGTGGCCGAAGAACTGGCCGGCCAGCTCCGGCAGCTGGTGGGCCTCGTCGACCACGAAGGCGTCGGCGCCGGGCAGGATCTCGCCGAAACCCTCGCGGCGGATCGCCACATCGGCGAACAGCAGGTGATGATTGACCACCACCAGGTCGGCGGCCTGCGCGGCGGCGCGCGCCTTGACCACGAAGCAGTCGGACCAGAACGGACATTCGCTGCCCAGGCAGTTCTCGGCCGTGGAGGTGACCCGCGGCCGCAGCGCGGAATCCTCCGGCAGTGCCGTGCATTCGGCCAGGTCGCCGGACCGGCTGCCCTGGGCGAAGGCGCGCACGGCCATCAGCTGCGCGGCTTCCTCGCGCGAGCCGAAGCGGCCCTCCTCGCGGCTGCGCTCGAGCCGGTACCAGCACACGTAGTTGCTGCGCCCTTTCAGCAAGGCCGCGCGCAGCGCCACACCGAGCGTCCGGCGTACCTGCGGCAGGTCCCGGTGGAACAGCTGGTCCTGCAATGCGCGCGTCCCGGTCGAGACGATCGCGCGCGCGCCCGAGAGCAGCAGCGGCACCAGGTAGGCCCAGGTCTTGCCGGTGCCGGTGCCGGCCTCCGCCACCAGCGTGGCGCGCGCGCCGATGGTATCGGCCACCGCGCCGGCCAGGTGCTGTTGCGCCAGGCGCACGGAGAATCCGGCCTGGCCGGCGAAAGCGCCGACCGCCGACAGGGCCGCCACCGCGCGCTCGTGCAGGGTAGCGTCCTCCGGTTCCAGTGCGCTCGCCCCGGGCATGCGCGCTACATGCGCACCGGCGGCTGGTGCACGCAGGTCGCGGACTGCTCGCGCGCGCGTTCGGCGGCTTGTGGATTGCCGCGCAGCTCGCGCGCGATGCGGATCGCCGCCCAGTGGCGCCGGCACAGGGAACCCACGCGCGGACCCAGCTCCCAGGCGCGATAGGCCCGTTGCTCGGCCTCGTCCAGATCGCCGCGTGCCAGCAGGACCTCGGCCGAGAGCTGCACCAGTTCCGGGTCCTCGGGTGCGATCGCCAGCGCCTGCTCGAGCGCCGCGGCCGCGGCCTGAAGGTCGCCGGCGCGCTCGGCACGCAGTGCCTGCTCGCGCAGATCGACGACCTCGGCGGCGCGCAGCGGCTGCACGTCCAGCGCATCGGGCCCCTCGCCGGCAGCGCGCACCTCGGCCAGGACATCGCGCGGTGCGGCCTGCCCGTCCGGGCCGCCGCTGCGCGGCTCCGGTTCCGGCTGCGCGCAGGCGGCCAGCCACGCGGCGGCGAGCACCATGGGTACCAGCGCAGATCTCATCGTCTTGCCCTCCTGTCCTGTGTCCTGGGATCGCGGTCGCGACCCGGTCCACGGTCGCGGTCGCGGTCGCGGTCGAACCACTCCCGCCAGCCGACCCAACCGCAACGGCTGAATTCCCGTGGCGTGTAGCCGGCCACGAACGGGTAGCGACGAGCGCCCTCGCAGTCCTCGTCGGTCTGTGCGTATTCGCGCGCGTCGATCCACGCCCACTCGATGCCCTCCCCGCCCACGCGCAGCGGCTCGGTGGGCAGCTTGCGGAACAGCTGCGACCACACCCGCATCGCTCCGGTGGAGCCCATCAGCCCGGTCGGCGAGTTGTCGTCGTGCCCGACCCATACCACGGCCAGCTGGCTGCCGGTGTAACCGGCGAACCACGAGTCGCGGCTGTCGTTGCTGGTACCGGTCTTGCCGGCCGGATCGAGCCAGGCCAGCCCCTCGCCGGCCAGGCGTTGCGCGGTGCCGCTGCGGGCGGTCTCCTGCAGCGCCAGGGTGACCAGCCGTGCGGCGATCTGGTCGCCTCGCTGCGCGGCCTCGCGCGCGTCGTCGTAACGATTCAGGGCCCGGCCCTCGGCATCGAGCACCGCGCGCACCGCCCGCAGCGGGTCCACCCGCCCCTGCGCGGCCAGGAACTGGAACAGCTGCGCGGTCTGGTACGGCGACAGGTCGATCGAACCCAGCAGCAACGAGGGCCGCGGCGTCGGCTCGACCCCGGACAGCGCGTGCAGCAGCCGCACCAGCCGTTCCACCCCGATCTCCATGCCCAGCCGCACCGTGGCCTGGTTGTACGAGCGCGACAATGCATCGATCACGCGCACCCAGCCGTGACTGCGGCGGTCGGAGTTGTCCGGCGACCAGGTCTTGCCGCGTGCAAGCTGTACGGTGATGGGCGCATCGTGCAGCGGAGAGGCCAGCGAGTAGCGACCCGGCTGTGCCAGCGCCAGCAGGTACACGAACGGCTTCATCAGCGAGCCGATCGGGCGCTGCGCCTCGAGCGCGCGGTTGAAGCCGTGCTGCAGCGGATCGCGTCCGCCGACCATGGCTTCGACCTCGCCGCGCGCGACCTCGGTCACCACCACGCCGGCCTCGAGCTTGGGGCGGTCCTTGCCGAGCTCGACCATGGCCGCGGCCACGGCCTGCTCGGCCAGGTGCTGGGTCGCGGGCGCGAGCGTGGTCATCACGGTCAGGCCGGCGCCGCGCAGCGACTTCTCCGGATAGTGTTCGGCGAGCTGGCGGCGCACCAGGTCGAGGAAGGCCGGATAGCGGTTGCGCGGCAGCGACGGTCGCGTGCTGATGCCCAGCGGCGCCTGCATCGCGCTGCGGGACTGCGCCGGGTCGATCAGGCCGGTCTCGACCATCTGCTCCAGCACCAGGTTGCGACGCGCCAGCGCGCGTTCGGGGTAGCGGCGCGGATCGAAGTGGGACGGGCCCTGGATCATGCCCACCAGCAGGGCGATGTCCTGTGGCGCCAGCGAGGCCAGGTCCTGGCCGAACCAGAAGTTGGCGGCGGCGGCGAATCCGTGTACCGCCTGGCCGCCGTCCTGGCCCAGGTAGACGTGATTGAGGTAGGCCTCCAGGATGCGGCGCTTGTCGAAGCGCGCCTCGATGACCAGGGCGTAGGTCCATTCGTTGAACTTGCGGGTCAGGCGCTGGCCGCGGTCCAGGAACAGGTTGCGCACCAGTTGCTGGGTCAGCGTGCTGCCGCCCTGGCGCACCTCGCCCGAGGTCAGGTTGACCCACATCGCGCGCACGATCGCCCACGGATCCACGCCCATGTGGTCCTTGAAGCTGCGGTCCTCCACCGCCTGCAGGGTCGTGATCAGCAGCGTCGGAACTTCATCCAGCCGCACCAGTTCGCGTTCTTCCTGGCGGGTCCCGTACAAGGTGGCGATGCGCGCCGGATCCAGCCGCGCGCTGGCGATGGCCTTGCCGGTTGCCGCATCGATCAGCTCGCGCACGCGGCCCTTGGCGAGCTCCACCTCGATGCGGCGTGCGGGCACCGGTCCGTCGACGTCGCGGAAGCCGCGCGAGGCGATGACCCAGCGTACTCCACGGCGCGCGTACCGACCGGGCGCGGTCCCGGCACCGTCATCGCGGTAGCGCGCGGCCTCCAGCTCGATCTCCAGCGCCTCGGCGTTCATCGGCATGCCCGGCTCGATCGTGAGCGGGCGCGCGTACACGCGGGTGGGAACCTGCCACTGGAGCCGGCCGAATTCCTCCTGCACGCGATGGTCCACCGCGACCAGGTACGGAATCAGAAAGCCGGCAGCCAGACCGGCCATGAGCAGCAGGCCGACCAGCACGGGACGGCGCCAGCGCGGTGGCGGCGGAGATCTTTTCGGGCGGGGCTTGGCCAAGAAACTCGGCAGGATCGTTGCGTCGCGGCAGTGTAGCGGATGGCCCGGGAACCACGCTGAGGCGTGCGTGAATCCCCCGCACCCTCGCCGTGGGTCGGGGTCGGAGAGTCCGGGCAGGCCGCTGCACGTCGGTCACCCGGCCGCGACCGGATTTGGGGGTCGCACCGATGATGCGACGTGGGAGCGGCCCATGGCCGCGATCGCCACTCCGCACCATCGCATTGATGTCACATCCGCTTCGTAGGCCGGCCCGCGAGCCGGTGACGGCTTCCGGGGCCGCCGCGAGTACATCCGAAGTAGGCTGCGGACGCGCCATCCCTGGCGCGTACGCCCCCGGAAACCGTCCCCGACCCGCGGCCCTCCCGCTCTCGTTTCGTGTCGCCTTCCCCCTGTAGGAGCCGGCGTTGCCGGCGATCCGACCCACGGCAACACCCCTACCTCTCCCGCATCGGCTGGCAAGCCCGCGCCCCCACGGCGATAATCGCCGGCCCGGCGGCTGCGGCCTGCCACTCTGCCCGCACTTGCGCGCAACGGATACCCGATGGTGAGCGGCGAGGCGTCCGCGCAACGCACCCAGATCCCGATGATCTGCGTCCACGGCGTGGCAACGCCCGACGCGGTCGTGCGCGATGGCTGGCCCGGCGACGCGCGCCTGGCCGCCGTGGGGCCCGATCCGCTCGCGGCGCTGGCCGCGGGCGTGGCGGCCCATCCCGGCAGCGACCTGGTCCTGCTCGATGCCGCCACGATCCTGCCGCCGCACTGGTGGCCGCGGCTGGCCGCCGCCCTGGCGGCCGATGCCGGCGCGGCCTGCGTCTCGCCGCTGGTCGGCGGCGACCCGGCGCGCGATCCGTTCGAGAGCGGGGCCCCGGATGTCGACACCGCCGATGCACTGTGCTTCGCACTCTCGGATCGTGCAGCAGTGCCTGCCCTGAAGGTCTCCACTGCACTTTCGCTGTGGCGCGGCGCGGCGCTGTCGCGGATCGACTTTCATGCCTGGCGCGAGCCGGCAGACCCGCCGCCGGACTCTCGCGCGCTGCTGTACGACGGCCTGCGGGTGGTCGCATCGTCGCGGGCGCCCCGCGGTGGGTCACGCGAGGCCGTGGTTGCGGCCCTGGCCGCACGGATCGCCGAGTACCCGCCCCGGTCGCTCCCCAGGCCGGGGCTGGACGGTCGGCCGGTCGTTCTGAACCTGCTGCACGGCTGGGGCGGCGGTGCGCAGCGCTTCGTCCAGGACCTTGCCGCGGCCGACAGCGAGCGCTGCCATCTCGTGCTGG
This sequence comes from Lysobacteraceae bacterium, assembly GCA_035686365.1. Lineage (GTDB taxonomy): Bacteria > Pseudomonadota > Gammaproteobacteria > Xanthomonadales > Xanthomonadaceae > DASRZM01. The sequence continues at coordinate 6,545 of DASRZM010000101.1, forward strand.
TGGCCGATGCCGATCCGGGCTCGGGCATCGCCGCGCGCGCGCTGAAGCTGCACTTGGACCTGTCGGCCCCGGCCGTGCGCACGTGGCCGCTGGCGGCGCCGATCGTTGCCAGCGCGCTGGACTCGCCCGAGTACGAGGCCATCGTGGCGGAGATCCTCTCCGACTTCGGCGTGGGTGGCGTACTGGTCTCCTCGCTGATCGGGCACGGCCTGCCGGCGTTGCGCACCGGACTGCCGACGGCGGTCGTGTGTCACGACTACTACCCGCTGTGGCCGTTCCTCCACGAAGACTTCGGAGATCCGGCGCGCAGCTTCGACGCTGCCGAGCTGACCGCGGCACTGTCGCGGCTGGCGCCACCGCTGGCCGACCGGCGAGCGCAGTTCTGGTCGATGTTGCGGGAGCGCTACCTGGCAGCGCTCGAGCAGTCGGATGCTGTGATGATCGCGCCGGGCGACTCGATCCGTACCAACCTCGAGCGCATCGCACCGGCGATGCGCGCTCGACGCTGGCATCGCATCGAACATGCGCTGCGGCCCTGGCCCGGACAGGTGCCTGCGATCGCCGGCGGGTCGGGAGGTGGGCGCCTGCGGATCGTCGTGCCGGGCCGGCTGCACGGTGGCAAGGGCGAGGATCTGGTCGAGGCCCTGCTCGAGTGCGCGCCGTCGGGGATCGAGTTCGTGCTGCTGGGCGCCGGCCGCGCGGGCATGCGCTTTTTCGGACGCCCGCGTGTGCACGTGCTCATGGACTACGAGCGCGACGAACTCCCCGTGCTGCTGGGACGGCTGCAACCCGACGCCGCGCTGCTGCCCTCCACCGTGGCCGAGAGCTACAGCTACATGCTTTCGGAGCTGTGGTCGCTGAACGTCCCGGTGATCGCGACGCGACTGGGAAGCTTCACCGAGCGCATCCAGGACGGAAGGACCGGCCTGCTGGTCGCTCCCGAGGCCGACGCCGTCGCCGGGCTGCTCGCGTCCCTGCTGGAGGACCGCTCACCGCTGGCCCGGCTGCGCGCCGCGCGGCTGCCGCATCCGCCAGCCCCCGAGGATATGGCAGCCGCATATCGGCAGGCCCATGCGGTCACGGCGCGGACTTCGCGGCCGGTCCGGCAGGCCAGTCCGGACCTGGCCCGCGTCCAATCCCTGCGTGCCGGGCTCGCCAGGCTCCAACGCACCTTCGAGGAGCTGGAACTGGAAGTCGAATCGCTGCGCCTGGAGAACCTGCGCCGCGGCGAATGGGGATTCGCCCTGTCGCGGCAACTGGAGGAACGCACGCGCTGGGCCCGATCGCTGGAAGCCGAGCGCAGCAGCCTCGAGCGACAGGTGGAGGAGCGTACGGCCTGGGCGCATTCGCTCGATCGCGAGATCGCCGCGCTGCAGACCGAGCGCGAGCAGATCCTGAACTCGCTGTCCTGGCGGCTGACACGACCCTTGCGCTACGCGCGCCGGCGCCTGCGCACGCTGCTGGCCTCGCTGCGTTTCCGGATCGGGCGGCTGGGCGCCCTGCAGCGCCGCGCGCGCGGAAGCCTGAGACGGCGCGGAGTCCGCGGCAGCCTGCAGCGGCTGACGCGCGAGTTCGCCGCCGCGCCGGCGGCGACGTCGCTCCGGATCCCGGAGGTGTCCGCATTCGTGCCGTTCGCCCTGGCGACCTCGGATGCGCCACGGGCCAGCATCGTGATTCCGGCCTGGAACCACTTCGACGCCACCCACCTGTGCCTGCGCGCGATCGCCGGGCTCCAGGGGACTGCACCGTACGAGGTCATCCTCGTGGACGACGCCTCCACCGACGAAACCGCGGAGCACCTGTCGCAGATCGAAGGGTTGCGGCTCGTGCGCAACGAACGGAATCTGGGCTTCATCGGTGCCTGCAACCGCGGCGCGGCCGTCGCGCGCGGGGAGTTCCTGGTCTTCCTCAACAACGACACCGCGGTTCAGCCGGGGTGGCTGGACGCGCTGCTGGACACATTCGAACGACAACCGGACGCGGGCCTGGTCGGCGCCCGGCTGGTGTACCCGGACGGCCGCCTGCAGGAGGCCGGCGGCATCGTCTTCAGCGACGGATCGGGCTGGAACTACGGGCGCTTCGACGACCCGGCCGATCCGCGCTACAACTACCTGCGCGAAGCCGACTACTGCTCCGGCGCCGCGATCGCGATCCGCCGCGAGCTGTTCGAGCGGCTGGGCGGCTTCGACGCGCACTACGCCCCCGCCTATTACGAGGACACCGACCTGGCCATGCGCGTGCGCCAGGCCGGGCTGCGCACCTACTACCAGCCGCGTTCGCTGGTCGTGCATTTCGAGGGCGTGACTTCGGGCACGGACACCGGCAGCGGCGTCAAGGCCTGCCAGGTCGCGAACCGGACGAAGTTCTTCGAGCGCTGGCGCGAACAACTGGCAGGGCACCCGGGGCCGGGTACCGACATCGAGATCGCGAGGGTGCACCGGAGCACCCACCGCATTCTGGTGATCGACGCGACCACGCCGCAGCCGGACCACGACTCGGGTTCGCTGCGCCTGGTCAACATCCTGCGGCTGCTGCGCGCGCGCGGCTGCGCGGTGAGCTTCTTTGCCGACAACAGGCTGTACCTGCCCGGCTACAGCGATGCGCTGCAGCAGCTCGGCGTGGAGGTGCTCTGGCACCCGTGGCTGTCGGACCCGGCGCGCTGGCTGGCCGACAACGGCCACCGTTTCGACACCGTCATGGTCAGCCGCCACTATGTCGCCGGCAGCTATCTGCCGCTGGTGCGCGCGCATGCACCCGCTGCACGCTTCGTGTTCGACACCGTGGACCTGCACTACCTGCGCGAGCAGCGGGAAGCCGAGGTGTCAGGCGACCCCGGCGCCGCTCGCACGGCGGTGGCCACGCGCGCCAAGGAACTGGCGCTGGTCCGCGCCGCCGACCTGACCCTGGTGGTCAGCCCGGTGGAGCGCGATCTGCTGGCGAGAGAGGTGCCGGAGGCACGGGTGGAGGTGCTGTCCAACGTGCACGAGATCGCCGGGCGCCGGCAGGAATTCCAGGCGCGTCGCGACCTGATGTTCGTCGGCGGATTCCAGCACCCGCCCAACGTCGACGCCGTGGCCTGGTTCGTGGAGGAGATTCTTCCGCGTGTGCGCGTCGAGTTGCCGGACGTGCGTTTCCATGTGATCGGCTCGCGGGTGCCTGATCGGATCCGGGAACTGGCGGAGCGCCCGGGGGTGGTCGTGCACGGGTTCGTGGCGGACCTGGACCCGTACCTGGACGGCTGCAGGCTCGCGGTCGCCCCGCTGCGTTTCGGCGCGGGCGTCAAGGGCAAGGTCAACCAGAGCATGGCGCACGGGCAGCCGGTGGTGGCCACGACCCTGGCGGTGGAGGGTATGCATGCCGAGCCCGGGCGCGACGTCCTGGTGGCCGATGATCCGTCCGCGTTCGCGCGCGCCCTGGTGCAGGCCTATGCCGACGAAGCACTCTGGATGCAGCTGTCGGACGGCGGTCTGGACAACGTCCGACGCCACTTCTCGTTCGACGCCGCGCAGGTCGCACTCGGGCGCGTGCTCGGCGATTGAGCGCCGGTGCACGGGTGCGCGCGCGGCGGGAACCCCGCCTCAACCGCCCTGCGCCTGCTCCAGCCGCGCCTGCAGCGCCGGGATCTCGGGGTGGTTGGGCTCCATCTCCCGCGCCTGGTCCAGTGCACGGCGAGCGCGCGCGAACTCGCCCGCGCCCAGGCGCTCGCTGACGATGCCCAGCAGCGCACGTGTCAATCGCTGGCGCATCCCGGACAAGGACGCGTCGCTCGAGGACAGCGACTCGAGCGCATCGACGTACCCGCGCGCGCGCTCGAGCTCGCCGGCGGCAAGCGCGGAATCGAAGCGCGCGCGGGCGTGGCGCGGCAATCCGTCCAGTCCGGCGCGCGCCCGCGGGTTCTCCGGATCCACCCGCAGGACACTGCGATACAGGTCGTAGGCACTGTCCCCCGGCGGGTAGGTGAGCCGCCCGGCCGCAGCCGCCGCCTCCGCGGCCTCGATGCGCGCGGCCAGATCGCCAGCCCCCTGCGCTTGCCCGATCGTCGCCTGGCGATCGCGCAGGCGAACGATGCGGCGCTCGACTTCCGCCAGCCGCGGTGATCGGCCGACCAGTTCGGCGGCCGATGCGAGCAATGCCTCGGCGCGGTCGAAATCGAAATCGGCCGCCGCGCGCGAGGCGGCCTCGACATAGGCCTCGCCCACACGCCCGAGCCCCGCACGCGCGCGCGCGCGATCGGGCTGGCGCTCGAGCAGGTTCCGGTAGCCGTCGCGCGCCTGTTCCAGCCGTCCGGCTGCCAGCGCACGGTCGGCGCGCTCGAGCACGGCGGCCAGTTCGCCCTCGCGCGCCTGACGCGCGTCGGCCAGGGCGCCCCGCGCGCCCGGCAGCCCGATATGGCCGGCGTCGGCCGCCGCGACCCGTTCGATCAGCCCCTGCGCCTGCGCCAGCTCCCCTGCGGCAGTGTGCTCCTGCGCCCGCTCGATCATGCCCGCCAGCAGCGCGTCGCGCTCGGCCCGCGCACGGGCGTTGCCCGGTTCGGATTGCACGAGCGTCCCGTACAGGGCGATCGCACCGTGCTCGCCGTCCAGCTGTCGGGCCGAGGCTGCCGCGCGGGCGCGTTCGAGCATGCGCTCGTTCTGCACGCCGGCCTGCTCGTGCGCACGCAAGGCCGCCTCGACCGGCTGCAGTGCGCTGGCAGGCGGAGACAGTTCGCGGGCCAGGTCGAGGCGTTGCCGCGCCGCATCCGGATCGCCGGCCTCCAGCGCCTCGCGGGCAGAATCCAGCAGGGCCAAGCCGACTGCGCGCAGACCCTCGCGTGCCGGATCACTGTCCGGGTCACGGGCCAGCGCGGCGGCGTAGAGTTCGCGGGCGCCGTCGCCGGTCTCCGAGGTCAGCCGGCGCGCGGCCAGGGCGGCATCGGCCTGCGCCAGCAGTCCGCCCTGCTGCGACTGCGGCCACAGCGCACGCAACCGCTCCTGGAACGTCCAGCCGCCGGCGCCGATGGCCAGCAACAGGACGACCGCCACGGACCAGCCCAGACGGCGGCTCGCTGCCACCGGTCGACGCCTCGGACGTGGGGTTCGCGAAACCACCCCGATGTCGCCCAGGGACGGCTCGATCCGCTCCTCGGTACCGGTCGCCTCCGGCGCCGCCGGCACCGGCACCGCCCGCTTCACAGCGCGCCGTGCCGCTGACAGCTCGCCGTCGGCCAGGCGCTGCTCGAGCGACCCGATCGCGGCAGCGACCTCCTCCCCGGTCTGGAATCGCTGATCCGGTTCCTTCGCCAGCAGCCGGTCCAGGGTCGGCTGCAACGCAGCCAGGTCGGCCGGCAGGCGCGGCAGCGGCGCCGTGATGTGCATGATTCCCACCGCGACCGAATCGTCGGCCACGAAAGGCACCCTCCCCAGCAGCAGCTCGTGGAACATGATGCCCAGGCTGTAGAGGTCGGCGCGGCCATCCAGTGGATGTCCGCGCGCCTGCTCCGGGCTCATGTAGTGCGGCGTGCCGATGATGGCCCCGGTGCGCGTCATGCGGGTGACGTCATTGGCGCGTGCGATGCCGAAATCGGTCAGCACGGCCGCACCATCCTCGCGCAGCAGGATGTTGTCGGGCTTGATGTCGCGATGGATCACGCCTTTGCCGTGCGCGTAGCCCAGTGCCAGAGCGACCTCACGCACGGCGCGCAGGGCATAGGCCAGGCCGCGTGGCGGCGCCCCCTTCAACAGCACCGGACCGCCGGCCACATACTCCATGGCGATCACGTGGTACTCGCCGTGGACCGAGACATCGTGCACCTGGACGATGTGCGGATGGTGCAGCTTGGCGGCGATGCGCGCCTCGCGCAGGAACCGCTCGCCGTATTCGGAGTCGCCCAACAGCGTCGGCGACATGATCTTCAGCGCCACCTCGCGCTGCACCGACTCCTGCAGGGCGAGGTACACCGTCGCCATGCCGCCCCGCCCCAGGGGGCGGACGATTCGGTAGCCGGGGATGTCGATCACCTGGGGCCCGTGGACTGGATCGCACGCAGCATAACAGCGCCGCTCAGGCAGGCGCGCGACGGGCGTCGAGCACGCCCGGCACGGTGTGGATGCGCGCCAGCAGGTCGCCGAGCTGTTCGAAGTCGGTGACCTTGAGCGTGAAGCGCAGCTCGGCCCGGCCGGCGGCGTCGTCCACGTGGCTGTTCACCGCCAGCACGTGGGCATTGCCGCTGGCGATCACGTTGGTCAGGTCCTTCAGCAGCCACTTGCGGTCGACCGCGCGAACGCGCACCTGGACCGCGTAGCTGCGGGCGTCGCGCCGACCCCATTCGACCGGCATGATGCGCTCGGGATTGCGTGCGCCCAGTCGCTGGGCCGCTGCACACGAGGCCCGGTGCACGGTGATCCCGCGGCCGCGGGTCAGGTAGCCCACGATCGGCTCACCGGCAACCGGCTGGCAGCAGCGCGCCAGCTGGGTGAGCAGGTTGCCGACGCCATCGATGGTCAGCTCCCCGGGCCGCGGCGGCCGGGGGGGTGCCGGCGCGCGCGGCGCCTCGGGTTTGGCGCCTTCGTGCTCGTGCAGGGCACGGGCGATCTGGCTGGGGCCCAGGTCCCCGAGGGCGACGGCGATGTACAGCGCGTCCAGGTCGCCGAGCCTGAATCTGGCCAGCACCCGCTCCAGGTCCGCCGGGGTCATGGCCAGTCGCCGCAGCTCGCGCTCGAGCAGTTCGCGTCCGGCCTGCACGTTGCGCTCGTGGTCGAGCTTGTGGAACCAGCTGCGGACCTTGTCGCGCGCGCGCGCGCTGGCCAGGTAGTGGTTGGCGGCCACCAGCCAGTCGCGGCGCGGGGCCGGCTCCTTGCCGGTCATGATCTCGATGCGATCGCCGCTGCGCGGCTGGTGGGTCAGCGGCACGATGCGTCCATTGACCTTGGCGCCACGGCAACGGTGACCGACCTGGGTATGGACGTGGTAGGCGAAGTCCAGCACCGTGGCGCCCCGCGGCAGGTCGATGACCTCGCCACGCGGAGTCAGCGTGTAGATGCGGTCCTCGATCAGCTCGGTGGACAACCCCGCCATCAGCGCGCCGTCGTCGTCGCCCTCACGCTGTTCCAGGAGCTGGCGCATCCAGGCGATCTTGCGCTCGAAACCGGAGTCGGCGCCGCCGCCTTCCTTGTAGCGCCAGTGGGCGGCCACGCCGAGCTCGGCGTGCTCGTGCATCTGGAAGGTGCGGATCTGCACTTCCAGTGCTTTCCCGTGCGGCCCGACGACGGCCGTGTGCAGCGACCGGTAGTTGTTGTTCTTCGGGTTGGCGATGTAATCGTCGAACTCGCTGGGGATCGGCGACCACAGTCCGTGCACGGCGCCCAGCGCCGCGTAGGAGGCGGTCACGTCCTCCACCAGTACGCGGATCGCGCGGATGTCGTAGAGCTCACCGAACGGCACGCCCTTGCGCTGCATCTTCTTCCAGATGCTGTAGATGTGCTTGGGGCGTCCGGCCACGTCGGCCCCGATGCCGGCCTCGGCCAGTGCGCTGCGCAGCTCGCGCAGCGCCTGCTCGATGAAGGCTTCGCGGTCGCGCCGCTTCTCGTCCAGCAGGCGTGCCACGCGCTTGTACACATCCGGCTGCAGGAAGCGGAACGCCAGGTCCTCCAGTTCCCACTTGAGCTGCCAAATGCCCAGGCGGTTCGCCAGCGGTGCGTGTATGTCGGCGGTCAGCTGGGCCAGCTCGTGGCGCTCGTCCTCGGGCAGCGCTGCCGCCCGGCGAAGCCGCGCAAGCTGTCGGGCGAGCAGGATCGGTACCACGCGCAGGTCGCGAACCATCGCCAGCAGAAGCCGGCGCAGGCCCTCGGGACCGGAGCCGTGTTGCGCGTGCAGCGACCAGACCCGCTCGGCAGCGCGTTGACCCTGGATCAGGCCGAGCAGCTGCGCCGGCACCTGCGTGTCCTGGAGCTCGTAGGCCACGGTGGCCGCCAGCATGTCGCCGTCGGCCGAGAGCGCGGCGAGGATCTGCAGGGTGTCTGCCAGCGCGCGATCGTCGGGCGCGGCGGCTTCGAGCCGGTCCAGGACGGCCGTGTCGATTCCGCGCCGGGCCAGCTCGTCGCGCCGGTCCGGCCAGTTGGCGATCTGCTCAGTCATATCCACGTTCCGGGCCGGGACTCGCCGCCGTCGGCATCCGGCATCGTGCCCCAGGCCGGAGGCAACAGGGACACCGCGCGATCGGAATGCGGCAACACGCGGCGGCCGATTGCGGCCGCCGGGGTTCACGAATACGCGAAAGTGATGACCTGCGCGTTGTTCGAGTGTGTCCGCTCGGGACCAAAGCCGCTGGTCGCCGGCGTGGGGTCGGCGAAGGCGGCCAGGTGCACCTTGACCGAGTCGCCGGCGTTGGGTGTGCCGTCGGCGGCACTGACCGTGCGCACCAGTTCGATCACGGCCTGCTGCCCGGGCGCCAGCGAGCCCACCTCGACCGTCGCGGGCAAGTCCACCGGCGTGGCACAGGCGATCGTATCGATCGTGCACGAGACCGGGGTCAGGTACACCGGCATCGTGCCCTGGACCGGAAAGTACTCGCGCAGCCGGACGTTCTCGAGCCCCAGCCCGGGGGCAGGTACCCCGGGCGGGGGCTCGTTGCGCAGGATCACCGTATAGGTGAGCTGCTCACCCTGCACGTTGAAGGTCGTGGCCTCCGAGACTTCCATCACCAGGTCCGACAGCACCTCCTCGGGCTCGAACCGGGCGACGAACAGCGGTTGCACTGGAACGGTGAAGTCGGGCGGAAAACTCTGGCAAAGAAGATCCGGGCCCAGGTCGACCAGGATCAGGCGATCCTCGGGCGCAACCGGAGCATTCACCGCGAGCGCAAGCGCGCCGCGGTGCTCGTGGGCGGTCCCGTTGCCGTCCAGCAGCGAGATCAGCAGTGAGCCGGACGTGCTGGAAGTGAAGTCCGAGCACAATGCGGGCTCCCCGTTGGTCAGTGCGAAACGCGCCCGGCGATCGTCGGGCGTGGCCAGGACGTCCACGCCCAGGTAACCGCTCCGGAGTGCGCCACCCAGAAGTGCGGGCGGCAGGTCATCGCGTATCCGGAGCGGAACCGCAGGCTGCTCACCCAGGACGACATTGGGCGGGGGCGTGGTCTGGGCATACGCCCCACCGGCCAGGCCCGCAGTGATCGCCACGGCAAACAGGGAACGCTTCAGGACAGGGCAATTGCAACTGGACATCATGACTCCGACGGCGAACGGACAGCAGGCACGGCAACGCCCGCCTCTGTGAAGGCGACGCGAAAATCCCCGAGCAGCTTACTGGCTGGGCTCAGGGCATACGTTAACTGAAACTAAACCCGGCCCGGCTGCTTGCACAAGCCGAACCGCTGGCGGAGCCGATAAGCGGTCGCTAGACTGCCAACCCCCTCACGCTTTCACGATCCGGAGCCCTGTTCACATGCGGACCCGCGCCCTTGCCCTCACTCTCGCCCTGGCGGTGGTCCCGACGGCCCCTGTCGCCACCGCGGCCGAATTCTCCTCGCTCGAGGAGCGCATGTCGGCCGAGGAGTTCCGCGCCGCAGGGCTCGGGAAGCTCTCGGCCGAGGAGCTCTCGGCCCTCAATGCCTGGCTGCGCGGCGAAGTCGCCCGCTCCGCGCCAGCCCCCCTGTACCGCGGCCCCGAGCCCGGTTTCGAAGGCTTCGGCGGCAGCGGCGACGCCTTCCAGGCGCGGATCCTGGGCGAGTTCAGGGGCTGGAGCGGCAATACCCTGTTCCGGCTCGACAACGGCCAGATCTGGAAGCAGGTCGGTGGCGGAACGCTGGCCGGCGTGCGCCTGGAGGACCCGGTCGTGTACCTGGAGCCGGGCGTGCTCGGCGCCTGGTACCTGAAGGTCGACGGCTACAACAAGCGCGCCCGCGTGGAACGGATCAAGTAGCCACAGGCCCGCCGTCCGCGGGGCCCGCGACCTGCCGCGGTCGATCGCCGCGCATTTCAACCGGCGGCTTCCAGCGCCTGCAGTTCGCGCGCCAGGCGCTTGGCCGAGACCGGTTCGGCAGTCCCCAGTTCCTGGGCGAACAGCGACACCCTGAATTCCTCCAGGCGCCACCGCAGGCCCTGCCACTGCGGAGCGCTCGCCACCCCGCGCGATCGGGCGGCGGCCAGCGCGGTTTCGAACGGCCGCAGCTCGAGCATCCGGGCCTGATCGCGGGCCGGATCGCGACGCAGGCGCTCTGCTCGCAGCCGCATCGCCTGCAGGTAGCGTGGCAGTTCGGACAACCGTTCCGGTGGCGTGCGCGACAGGAAGCCGGGGTGAACCAGGCGCTCGAGCTGGGCGCGCAGGTCCGCATAGTTGGCGGTCGCGAAGCCCATCATCGGTGGCTCCAGCAGGGGGCGCAGGCCCGCCAGTTCCTCGAAGATCCGCTCCACCTGCGCCAGGTTCGCCACCGCCCCGGCGAACAGCGTCCGTTCGATGGCCTGGCGACACTGCGCGAATCCGGTGGGGGTGCGGATCGCCGACAGCTCGCCGCGGCAGGCCGCGAATGCTGCCTCCACCAATTCCTCCCGCAGCGCCGCTACGCGCCCCACGGACGTGTACAGCAGCGCCAGCGGCTGCGAGATCGGCAACTGCCGCGCCAGCCGTTTCATGGCCGCAGTCAGCTGCAGCCGCAGCAGTCGCTCGACGCCCTGTGCGTGCGCGCAGGCCGCCGCGCCGGCATCGGCAAAAGCCTGCAACGTGGCGGCACCGTCATGATCGACCAGCGCCGGAAACGCCGGCACGCCGCCCTCGCCTGGGATCCGTTCGGGTATGCCATCGGCCGGGAAGTCCACCAGGCGGTCCTGCGGCAGGCTGCGGGCGGCCGCCTCGGCGAATGCGCGGTGTGAGCGCTCGCCGTAGCGTGCCAGCTGCCGGTCCAGGTCGCGCGAGGCATCCACGACCGCGCCGGACTCATCGAGAAGTTCCAGGCGCATGCGCAGGTGATCGGGCACGGTCGCCTCGTCCCAGGCCTCCGCGGGCACCGACACGCCGGTCGTTCGTTCCAGGAACGCCGACAGGGCAGCCGTGATCGAGCGACCGGATTCGGGCTGCGGATGCGCCTGCGCGAAGGCGTGCGCGAAGTCCGGGGCCGGCACGAAGTTGCGCCGCAGCGCCTTGGGCAGCGTGCGGATCAGCGCCACCGCCTTTTCCTCGACCAGGCCGGGCACTGTCCACCCCACACGCACCGGGTCGAGCGCATTGAGCAGCGGCAGCGGAAGTTCCAGTGTCACGCCGTCGTCGTCGGCGCCGGGCTCGAAGCGATAGCGCAGCCTCAGCGCCCGGTTGCCGACCTCGAAGCGGTCCGGAAACGCCCCGGCCTCGCCCGCGCCCGCGTGCAGCAGGTCGTGGGGGCTCCATTCCAGCGCATGGCGTTCGGGCGCCTCGAGCCGACGGTACCAGGCATCGAGCGCGCGGGCGCTGCTGATCCGGGCCGGAATGCGCTCGAGGTAGAACGACGCCTGCCAGGCCTCGTCCGCGACCAGCCCGCTGCGCCGGAGCTTGTGCTCGATCTCGAGTACACCGGCGAGCGTTGCGCGGTTGCGCGATACGAACCGGGCCCTGGCGTCGATCTCGCCCGGGGCCAGTGCCTGCTCGACGAACAGACGGTGCGCGTGGGCAGGATCGATACGTCCATGGTCGACGCGCCGACGGGCCGTGAGCACCAGGCCGAACAGGCTGGTTTCCTCGAAGGCCAGCACGCGACCGGTCCGGCGGTCCCAGTGCGGATCGTAGTGGCGCAGCGCCAGCAGGTGCGGCACCGCCGCGATCACCCAGTCCGGCTCGATGCGGGCATTGGTCAGGCCGTACACCCGCGCGGTGTCGAGCAGGGTCGCCGACATGATCCACGGCGGCGGCGCCTTCGCCAGCGGCGAGGCGGGAAAGGGCCGGAAGCGTCGTTGCCGCGGTGCCTCGTAGTCGCCGCGCACGGTGCGGCGACCGATCTGCGTGGCCAACGCGCCGAGCAGCGCACGGTGCAGCGCCGCGTAATCGGAGCCGCCGGCACCCGTGTCCCAGCCCAGCGCCTCGCAGCTGAGCTTGAGCTGCCGGTGCAACTCGCGCCACTCGCGCATGCGCAGGTACGACAGGAACTGCTCGCGGCACCACTCGCGCAGCCGCCCCTGGCTCAGCGCGTCCCTGCGCTCCTCCCATGCCTGCCACAGCCGCACGATGCCGGCGAACTCCGACTTCGGATCGGCGTGGCGCGCGTGGGCGGCGTCGGCGGCCGCGCGCGCCTCGGCCGGGCGCTCGCGCGGGTCCGGGATCGACAGGAAGGCGGTGATGACCACCATCTCGTGCAGGCAGCCCTCGGACTGCGCGGCGACCAGCATGCGCGCCAGACGGGGATCGACCGGCAGCTTCGCCATGTGCCGCCCGACCGCCGTCAGGCGGCGCTCGCCGTCGACCGCGCCGAGCTCGGTCAGCTGCTGCCAACCGTCGGCGATCGCGCGCGGTTCCGGCGGCTCCAGGAACGGGAAGGTCTCGATCGCACCCAGTCCCAGCGCCAGCATGCGCAGGATCACGCCGGCCAGCGAAGAGCGCCGGATCTCCGGGTCGGTGAAGTGCGGGCGCGAGAGATAGTCCGATTCGGTGTACAGGCGCAGGCACACGCCCGGTGCGACGCGCCCGCAGCGGCCCGCGCGCTGGTCGGCGCTGGCGCGGCTGATCGGCTCCACGTGCAGGCGGTCGAGCTTGCGCCTCGGGCTGTAGCGCTTCACCCGTGCATTGCCGGTGTCGACCACGTAGCGGATCCGCGGCACCGTCAGCGAGGTTTCGGCGACATTCGTGGCCAACACGATGCGACGGCCGGGCCCGGGCTCGAACACGCGGTCCTGGTCGCGTGCCGACAGGCGGGCGTACAGCGGCAGGATCCCGGTGCTGCGGTACCGGCGCGCTGCCAGCGCCCGGTGGGCTTCGCGGATCTCGCGTTCGCCGGGCAGGAACACGAGCGTGTCACCTGACGGATCCTGTGCCGTGATCTCGTCGAGGGCTGCCACGATCGCGGAAAGGGGGTCAGAGTACCTTTTCGATGCCGGGCCGCCGTCGGAAGGGATGGCTCGATCGAAAAGGTACTCTGACCCCCTTTCCTCAGCCTCGCCGCGGTAGCGGATCTCCACCGGGTATCCGCGCCCCTCCACGTCCACGACCGGCGCATCGTCGAAGTGCCGCGCGAAGCGTTCGGTGTCGATCGTCGCCGAGGTCACGATCAGCTTCAGGTCCGGCCGTCGTTGCAGCAGGGTCCTGAGGTAGCCCAGCAGGAAGTCGATGTTGAGGCTGCGCTCGTGGGCCTCGTCGACGATGAGGGTGTCGTAGGCCGACAGCCAGCGATCGCCGGCGATCTCCGCCAGCAGGATGCCGTCGGTCATGAACTTGACCAGGGTTCGATTGGACACCTGGGCGGTGAAACGGACCTGCCAGCCGACTGCAGCGCCGGGCTCCACGCCCAGCTCCTGCGCCACGCGCCGGGCCACCGACCGCACCGCCAGCCGCCGCGGCTGGGTGCAGCCGATCATGCCGGCGGCGCCGCGCCCGGCGGCCAGGCACAGCTTCGGCAGCTGGGTGGTCTTGCCCGAGCCGGTGGCCCCCGAAACCACCACCACCGGGTGCTCGCGGATCAGGCCGACCAGCCGCCCGGCTTCGCGCGCGATCGGCAGCTGCGGGTCGACCGGCGCACTCGGTACGCTCGCCGCGCGCGCCGCGCGCTCGGCGGTCGAGGCCTGCAGCGCCGCCTCCAGGCGATCGCGGATGCCCGGGTCGCCCGCGCGCGACCAGCGGCGCAGCAGGCCCAGCAGCCGGCCGCGATCCCGGGAGCAGGCCAGGTCGATCCGGGTTCGCAGGGCAGCCAGATCGGGTGCCGGAGCCCGTGCTGCGACCGGGTCCCGCGCCGTCCCCGGCCGAGGCCGGCTACCCGATTGAGGCTCGTTATCGACGTCATCCATACGATTCATTTCAGTTACTGGTCCAGCGGTGAGACCATCTGCAAGTCCGCACCGGCCCGACGGAGGCACACATGAAGATCGATATCGGCATCAGCGAGCAGGATCGCAGGAAGATCGCAGATGGCCTGTCGGCACTGCTGGCCGACAGCTACACGCTGTATCTGAAGTCGCACAACTTCCACTGGAACGTCACCGGCCCGATGTTCAACACGCTCCATACCATGTTCGAGGCGCAGTACACCGAGCAGTGGGCGGCGCTGGACGACATCGCCGAGCGCATCCGCACGCTGGGATTCCCGGCGCCGGGATCGTATTCGCAGTACGCGAGCCTGTCCTCGATCAAGGAGGAGACCGGCGTGCCGGACTGGAAGGACATGGTCAGGCAGCTGGTGGAGGGCCACGAGGCGGTCGTGCGTACCGCCCGCAAGGTGTTCCCGGCGGTGGAAGCGGCCAACGACGAACCCAGCGCCGACCTGCTCACCCAGCGCATGCAGACGCACGAAAAGTATGCCTGGATGCTGCGCTCCCTGCTGGCCTGACGCCCCCCGGCAAGCTCGAGGTTCCCAACCAGGGACCGCAGGAGAGTCCCATGGCCGCGACCGCCCCGCGGTCCTCCCGCCTTCGTCTCGTGTCGCCTTCGCCCTGTAGGAGCCGGCGTTGCCGGCGATCCCCGGTACTACGCTACCGGAGATCCCAGCGACGGTACCCGAGCGCACCGGGCGCATTTCCTACACCGAACCGCGCTGCTTCACCGGCAAGGGTGAGGGATCTGCGGTGTTAGTCTTGCCCCCGATGACCCCCGCGCTCGAAATCCTGCGCCGGGTGTTCGGCTACGAGCGCTTCCGCGGCGAGCAGGAAGCGATCGTCGGACACCTCTCGGCCGGCGGCGATTGCCTGGTGCTGATGCCGACCGGCGGCGGCAAGTCCCTGTGCTACCAGGTGCCCGCGCTGCTGCGCGAAGGCACCGCGATCGTGGTTTCCCCGCTGATCTCCCTGATGCAGGACCAGGTCGAGGCCCTGGTGCAGAACGGCGTGGCGGCCGCCTGCCTGAACTCCACGCTCGATGCCGGAGAGGCCTCGCGCGTGGAGCGTTGCCTGCTATCGGGCGGGCTCGACCTGTTGTATGTGGCGCCTGAGCGACTGCTGACCTCGCGCTTCCTGGACCTGCTCGCGCGCTCGCGCATCGCGCTGTTCGCCATCGACGAAGCCCACTGCGTTTCCCAGTGGGGTCACGACTTCCGCCCCGAGTACCGCGAGCTCGACGTACTGCATTCGCGCTGGCCAGAGGTCCCGCGCATCGCCCTGACCGCAACGGCCGACGCGCGCACGCGCGAGGAGATCGTCGAACGGCTGGCGCTGGCCGACGCCCGCGTGTTCGTCGCCAGCTTCGACCGCCCCAACATCCACTATCGGGTCGAGCACCGCCACAACGGCAAGCGCCAGCTCGCCGACTTCCTGGCACGCCACCGCGGGCACGCCGGCATCGTCTACTGCCTGTCGCGCCGGAAGGTCGAGGAAACCGCGGCCTGGCTGGCCGGGCAGGGTGTCACCGCCCTGCCCTACCACGCGGGCATGGGCGCCGCCACGCGCGCGGCCAACCAGCGCCGCTTCCTGCGCGAGGACTGCGTGGTCATCGTCGCCACCATCGCCTTCGGCATGGGCATCGACAAGCCCGACGTGCGTTTTGTGGCGCATCTGGACCTTCCCAAGTCGATCGAGGGCTACTACCAGGAGACCGGGCGCGCCGGCCGCGACGGCGACCCGGCCGAGGCCTGGCTCTGCTACGGGCTGGGCGACGTCGTCTCGCTGCGCCAGATGATCGACCGCTCCGAGGCCGCCGAGCAGCGCAAGTGGCAGGAGCGGCGCCGGCTCGACATGCTGCTGGGCTATTGCGAGTCGGTCGACTGCCGGCGCCGGCAGCTCCTGCAGCACTTCGGCGAGTCGCACCCGGGCGATTGCGGAAACTGCGACAACTGCGTCTCGCCGCCGGAGACCTGGGACGCCACCGAGGCCGCGCAGAAGGCGCTCTCGTGCGCCTACCGTACCGGCCAGCGTTTCGGTGTCGCGCACCTGGTGGAGGTCCTTCGCGGCGGCGAGGGCGAACGCTTGCGCCAGCTCGGGCACGACCACCTGAGCGTGCACGGGATCGGGGCCGACCTGGAGGCGCGGCAATGGCGCAGCATTTTCCGCCAGCTGGTCGCGCTGGGGCTGCTCGATACCGACCCCGACGGGTTCGGCTCGCTGCGGCTGGGCGGCGACAGCCGCGCGGTGCTGCGCGGGGAACGGCGGCTGCAGCTCCGCCGCGACCATCGGCCGCGACGCCGTGAACGCCTGGCCGGGCTGTCGCCACCGACAGGCACCGAGCTCGACGAGGCGGCGCTGCTGCGCTTCGAAAGTCTGCGTCGGTGGCGCGCCGACGAGGCACGCGCCCAGAACGTGCCTGCCTACGTCGTGTTCCACGACGCGACATTGCGCGCGATCGCGGCCGAATCGCCGCCGGACCTCGATGCGCTGGCATCGATCGGCGGGGTCGGCGCGGCCAAGCTCGCGCGGTATGGCTGTGCCATCCTCGAGCGCCTGGGCGACGACGGGGCCCGGTGACCGGCTGTCGGCCGCGGACACGGGTAGAATCGTGCGGTTGAGCAGTGCAGGTGCGGACGACTACACTGCGCGCCGCGTTGCCGGGGCCTGCACGGGTCCTGCGAGGAATCGTCCAGAGGTTGCCTGGTTTCGCCCGGGCCGTTAGCTCAGCTGGTAGAGCAGCGGACTTTTAATCCGTAGGTCGAAGGTTCGAGTCCTTCACGGCCCACCATCATCGACCACGAGGTCCGCCGGACTGGCACCTCGCACCCGCCCCGCCCCCGGGACGCGAACGTCCGCGCGCAGCGGACCGCGCCTGGGCCCTCATTCCCGTCGGCCGCTCAGGCGCGGTAACGCGTGGGATCGTCGACACCGGCAGCGCGGAAGCCCGCCGCGCGCAATCGGCAGGCGTCGCAGCGCCCGCAGGCCAGGCCCGCGTCGCTGGCCTGGTAGCACGAGACCGTCTGCGCGAAATCCACGCCCAGCTCGATGCCGCCCCGCACGATTTCGGCCTTGCTCATCCGGATCAGCGGCGCGTGGACCGCGATCCGTTTGCCCTCCACGCCCGCTTGTGTGGCCAGGTTGGCCAGCTGCTCGAAGGCTTCGACGAAGGCCGGACGGCAGTCCGGGTAGCCGGAATAATCCACGGCGTTGATGCCGCAGAACAGCTCGAGTGCGCCCAGCGCCTCGGCCCAGCCCAGCGCAATCGCCAGCAGGATGGTGTTGCGCGCCGGCACGTAGGTTACCGGGATCCCCTGCCCGGGTGCCTCCGGTACCTTGATGTCCGCGGTCAGCGCCGAACCGCCGATCGCGCGCAGGTCCACGCCCACGACCTTGTGCTCCACCGCGCCGAGCGCCTGTGCTACCCGCGCCGCGGCCGCCAGCTCGGCGCCGTGGCGCTGTCCGTAGGCCACCGACAGCGCGTGACACGCGTATCCGTCCCGGCGTGCGATCGCCAGCGTCACCGCCGAATCCATGCCTCCCGAAACCAGCACCACCGCCTGCTTCATGAAGCGGGCACCGACAGCCAGCCCACCGCCAGCACGATCCAGTACGCCAACAGCACGAATCCCCCAAACGCGTACACGTAGAACCGGTGGATCACCCGGTTGTAGGTGACGTGGATGAAGCTGTGCGCCACCCGCGAGAGCACGAACACCCAGGCCAGGATCTCCAGCAGCGGCGAGGCCAGGCCCAGCATCACGGTCGCCAGCACGCCGGCATGGAACAGCACCGGCAGCTCGAACAGGTTCTGGAAGTTGTCCGCCGCCCGAGTGTCCTGGAACTGCTGCGCAGCATCGCCGCGCGTGGCCAGGTTCTGGATCCGGATGCGGCGCGCCCTGATCTCGCGGATGCGCGAGCGGTACATGGCCATCCAGACCGCGAACGTCAGCAGCACCATCGCGAACATCGGCAACAGCAGGTCGAACTGGTCGGCACTGGTCATCCCGATCCCCGGCGGCAGGAAGGCCGACATTCTAGGTGCACCGATCGGGCTTGTCGCCGACCCGATCGCGACCCATGGCCGCGATCAATGGAGCGAGGAACTCCAACCTGCCTCGACGCAAGTGCCGCGGTCCGGCATCGCTTGCGGGGACGTTGGCGACATGGATGTCGACAAAGAGCCCCCATGGACGGGTTCACGGCGATCCCCGCAAGCGATGCCGGACCGCGGCACGCCCTACGAAGCGGGACTTCGAGAAGCCCGGGCCTCAGTGCCCCGGCGCCTCGCCCCACAGGATCTTGTGCAACTGGATCTGGAAGCGCACCGGCAGCCGGTCGGCGAGGATCCAGTCCGCGAGCTGGCGCCCATCGAGCTGCCCGTAGCTGGGGCTGAACAGCACCTCGCAGCGCCGCTCGAGCGCGTGTTCGGCGACGATGCCGCGCGCCCACTCGTAGTCGGCCCGATCGCAGATCACGAACTTGACCTGGTCGCGCGGCCCCAGCAGCGGCACGTTCTCCCAGCGGTTGCGCCCCGACTCGCCCGAGCCTGGGGTCTTGAGGTCGACCACGCGCGATACCCGCCGGTCCACCGGGCCGATGTCGATGGCGCCGGAGGTCTCCAGCGAGACTTCGAACCCCGCCTCGCACAGCTTTTCCAGCAGCTGCAGGCAGCGCTTCTGTGCCAGCGGTTCGCCGCCGGTCACGCAGACATGGCGCACGCCGTGTCCTGCGACCTCCGCCACGATGGTGTCGATCTCCCGCCACTGGCCGCCATGGAAAGCGTACTCGGTGTCGCAGTACACGCAGCGCAACGGACAGCCGGTCAGGCGCACGAACACCGTGGGCCAGCCCGATGCCCGGGCCTCGCCCTGCAGCGACACGAAGATCTCGGTGATGCGCAGCCGCGTGGCGGCCGCTTCGCTGTGGGTCATGCGTGCTGCCGGCGGCTGCGCCGCGCGGCTATTCGCGGCTCTCGAGCCGCAGCGCGCGCAGGCGCGCCTGCGCAAGCCGGGCCACGGTCGTGTCCGGGTACTGCTCGATGACCTGATTCAGGACGGCCTCAGCCTCGGCCCAGTTCTTGAGCTCGTAGTGGCTGTAGCCGACCTTGAGCAGGGCATCGGGCGACTTGCTGCTGTCCGGAAACCGGGCCAGCAGCTCCTGGAACGCATCCAGTGCGATCGGATAGTTCTGGGTGACATAGTAGGACTCGCCCAGCCAGTACTGCGCATTGGGCGCGTATTCGCCGGCCGGATACTGGTCCAGGAAGCTCTGGAACCGGCGCGCGGCCTCTGCGTAACGCCCCTCCTTGAGCGCATCGAAGGCCGACTCGTAGGCGCGGCGTTCGTCGCGCGGATCGCCGCTGGCCTGCTGTGGATCGGCGGTGCCGGCGATGACGCCCTCTCCGGCGGCGTCCGGTTCGAACCCGGGCCCGGCCGGTGCGGCATCGGGCTGCGTGTCCGCGGCGTCGTCCGCGGGCTCGGCATCATCCGGACCGGACGCGATTGCGCCCCCGCCTTCCATGCGGGCGATGCGGCTGTCCAGGTCCAGGTACTGCTCGCGCGAGCGGGACTTGAGGTTCTCCAGCTCGAAGCCCTGCTGCTCGGCCAGATTGCGCAGCGCGGCCACTTCGCCCTGCAGCTGGCTGATGCGCTCGAGCAACTCGAGCTTGCCTTCGCCGTCGCCCTGGCCCTGGACCTGCTGCTCCAGCCGCACGACACGCTCGGCCAGGCTCAGGCGGTCGGACTGGGCGTGAGCGGAGCCGGAAACGATGGCGGCGGCGATCGCCGCCGCCATCGCCGCTCGGATACTGCGCGGACGGGCCATCACTTGGCAGTGTAGATGATCTCGACCCGCCGGTTCTGCGCCCAGCAGCTTTCGTAGGAATCCATGCACACCGGACGCTCCTCGCCGTAGCTGACGACGGTCTGCTGGCCGGCGGAGCCGCCGTTGGCCATCAGCGAGTCGGAGACGGCGTTGCCGCGGCGCTCGCCCAGGCCCAGGTTGTACTCGCGCGAACCGCGCTCGTCGGCATGGCTCTCGAGGGTGACGCGCGAGGACGGCCGGTCCGACAGGTACTTGCCGTGACAGCGCAGGATCTCGGTGAACTCCGGCTTGATGTTGCTCATGTCGAAGTCGAAGTACACCACCCGCTGGCGCAGGCAAGAGTCGGAATCCAGGTCTCCCGGCGAATAGCGGCCATCATCGACCACGGCCTCGGTCCGGGTGACGGTCTCCCGCTCCTCGAACGGGGGTGGTGCTTCCTTCGTCTTCTTGGCGCAGGCGCCAAGGGCGAGGGCCACCAGGGTGGCCAGGGCAATGCGGGTGAGATTGTTCATGGCAAGTCCTTCTGTGATGTTCTTGTGTTTGGTCACGGGAGCAGCTTGTTTCCCATTTAAGTGCCATACAACGTGTTGAAAGCCCGTCAATCCTGGGTGTCGTCCGTCAACGGTTCCTGAACGGCGACCACGCCGGCTCGCGGACATCCCCGTCCGCCAGCACCAGCCGCTGGCGGACCCGGGCATCGGCGGACACGGCGTAGAGCACGCCCCGCCTACCTTCCCGCGAGGCGTACAGCACCATGCTTCCGTTGGGGGCAAAACTCGGCGACTCGTCCAGGTTGCCCGGAGACAGTGTCAGCCACTGCCCGCGGCCGCCAAGGCTCTGATCCAGCAGTGCAATACGATAAACATTCCCGCTTCCCTGCGCCACAGCGATCTTCTTGCCCTCGCAGCATACGGTGGCCCGCGCGTTGTACTCGCCCTCGAAACTCACCCGGGCGGCCTCCCCCCCGGCCGCCGGGACCCGGTAGATCTGCGGCTTGCCGGATCGGTCGGAGGTGAACAGCAGGCTGCCGTCGGCAGTCCAGACCGGCTCGGTGTCGATGCCCCAGTGACGGGTGATCTGGGTCAGGGCCTTGCTGCCCAGGTCCATCACGTAGATCTCCGGATTGCCGCTGCGCGAGAGCGTCAGCGCCAGCCGGCTGCCGTCGGGAGAAAACGAGGGTGCGCCGTTGATGCCCTTGAAGCTGGCGAACACCTCGCGCTGGCCGGTGGCGATGTCCTGGACGTAGATCGAGGAGTTGCCGCGCTCGAAGCTGACGTAGGCCAGCCGGCGCCCATCCGGGCTCCAGGCCGGCGAGAGCAGCGGCTCGCGCGAGCGCACCACGGTCTGCGGGTTCCAGCCGTCGGCATCGGCCACCATCAGCCGGTACTCGATCTCGCCCCCCAGACCCTGGGCGGTGACATAGGCGATGCGGGTCCAGAACGCGCCGCGGATGCCCAGGATCTTCTCGTAGATCGCATCGGAGATCTGGTGGGCGACGTCGCGCATCGAGGCCGGCCGGCCGCTGAGCGCCTGGCCGAGCAGCCGCTCCTGGCGGGCTACGTCGAACAACTCGAACTCGGTGCGATAGCCGCCGTCGGCCGAATCGACGATGCGTCCGATCACCAGGAAGTCCTGCCGCAGCACCCGCCAGGTGGCGAAGTTGACCTCCGGCGCGCGCACCGGGCGCTCGATGATGTCGGCCTCCGGCAGCGCACGGAACTGGCCGGAACGGTCGAGGTCGGCGCTGACCACCGCCGAGACGTCCGTCTCCGGCGGGGCCCCGGCGCCCTGGTAGGGGAAGGGCACGATCGTGATCGGCAGCGCCGCGGCGGTGCCGCCGACGATGTCGATCTCCAGCGCCTGGCCCCGCGCGAGCTGCCAGGGCAGCAGCAGGACGATGAATGCGATCAGGATTCTGTTCATGGGTCTCAGCTCTCTGGGGCACGGAAAGTGAACGTCAGTTCGCGTGAAAAGACCGACTCGAAGCCCTGGTAGGGCAGCGGCTGAGCGCGCAGCACGGCCGCCTCGACCGAGCGCCGGCCCAGCTCATCGTAGGGGCACGACCGGTCCACGCTGGCGTTGATGACCTCGCCGCCGGGAATCTGGATGATGCGGATCACGCACGGCTGGCCCGGAGGCACGGTTTCGGGCCGGATCCAGCTTCGCTCCACCGCCTGCTGGATCGCCAGCGCGTAGCGGCCTTCCAGGCTGTCGTCGGTGCCCTCGTTGCCCAGTTCGCGCTGCGGCGTGGCCTCGCGCTGCGGCGCCTCACGCTCGGGCTGTGCCTGGCGCCGCTGCTCGACCTGGGCCAGCCTGCGCTGCACCTGCTCGCGCTCGCGCTCGGCCTGCTCGCGCTGGCGGCGGATGTCCTCGAGCTGTGCCTGCCGCTCTTCCTCCATCTTCGTCAGGCGCTCGCGGTTCTCGGCTTCCTCCTGCTTGCGCTGTTCCTCCAGCAGGACCTGCTCCTGGCGGCGGCGCTCGGCCTGCTCGCGCTGCGCCCGTTGCTCGGCCTCGCGCGCCAGCCGTGCCACGCGCTCGGCTTCGACCCGGTCCGGTCGCGGCACCTGCGTCTGCGGCTGCGGTTGCGGCGGCTGCTCGGCCTGCTGCGGACGTGGCTCCGGCTCGGGCTGCGGCGGCGGCGCGGTCTCGCGCGGCTGCGGTTGCGGCGGCGCCGGCAACGCCGGCGCGGCGGCCGACGGCGGCTGCGCGGCGACCAGCACCGCCTCGATGACGCTGCCACGCACCGACGGTGGCTTCACCGACCGGGTCCACAGCGTGCCCAGGATCAGCACGCCGAAGCAGACCAGGTGCAGGGCCAGCGAAAGCGTCCATGCGCGGGCCTTGTCGGAGAGGGTCTCCATCGATCAGCGGGCCACGTCCTCGCCGGCGTGCTGGCTCATCAGGCCGACCTTGGGGACACCGGCCTGCTGCATCAGCACCATGACCTGGTAGACGGCGCCGTAGTCCACGCTGGTATCGCCACCCACCAGCACCGGTACCTGCGGGTTCTGGCGGACGAACGCGGCCACCTTGGTGGTCAGCGTCTGGCCGTCGATCGCCTCGCGCTCGCTGCCATGCAGGGTCAGGTAGTAGTTGCCGTCGCGGTCGACGCTGATCACCACCGGGTCCTTGACCTGCTCCAGCGGAAGGGCATTGGACTGCGGCAGCTCGATGTCGACGCCCAGGTTCAGCAGCGGGGCGGTGACCATGAAGATGATCAGCAGCACCAGCATCACGTCGATGTAGGGCACGACGTTGATCTCGGACTTGAGCTTCTTGCGGCGGCGCTTGAAGGTGACGTCCATGGGGCGACTCCTGGTGATGAAGCGCGGGGCCTAGCGGGCCCCGATGGGGCGCAGGCTCGACTTCCACATCCCCCACCCGATCGCGCTGCGCGCGATCGGGGCGCCCCCTTGACTCGAGGGGGCTGGAAGCCCGCCGGATGCAGCGTTGCCGCGTGCGTGTCCGGCCTTGCCGTGGCTTTCGATGTGGAAGTCCTGGATGTGCATCGGGCTCGGATGCGGGTCGGGGTTGGTCATTCGTCCAGGTGGGACTGGCGCTGGAGGATGGACGAGAACTCCTCGGCGAAGGTCTCGTAGCGCACGTTCAGGCGCTCGACGCGTGTGGAAAAGCCGTTGTAGGCCCAAACCGCCGGGATGGCGGCGAACAGGCCCATGGCGGTGGCGATCAGGGCTTCGGAGATGCCCGGCGCGACCGCAGCAATGGTCGCTTCCTTGACGTTGATCAGGCCCTGGAAGCTGATCATGATGCCCCACACGGTGCCGAACAGACCCACGTACGGGCTGATCGATCCGACGTTGGCGAGAAACTCCAGGTTGTGCTCGAGCCGGTCGATCTCGCGTGCCAGCGCCGTGCGCATGGAGCGCTGGGCACCCTCGAGCTGGGTGCGCGCATCCACGCCACGCTTCTGCCGCAGCCGGGCGAACTCGGCGAAACCCGACTCGAAGATCGACTCGATGCCCGGCTCGGCGCCATCGTCGCCGCTCACGTCGCTGTACAGCGTGGCCAGGTCGGCGCCGGCCCAGAAGCGCTCCTCGAACGCGTCGGCCCCCCGGGTGGCGTCGTCGAGCGTCTTCTTCTTGGAGAAGATGATCACCCAGGAGGCGACCGAGGCCACCAGCAGGAGCACCATCACCAGCTGCACGGGCAGACTCGCCTGCCAGACCAGCGCGAGCAGATTCAATTCGTTGTTCATTGGTCGGACTCCGGAGCAGGAAACAGGTCCGCGGGAATCGTCCGCGGACGGAAGGCCGATGCGCTCAGGCAGGCCGCGCGTACTTCGGCTGAGACCAGCGTGGCGCCGTTGCGTTCAATGGACTGCGCGAAACGCAGGCTGGCCGCGCGCAGCTCCAGCAGCCGCACGCGCACCTCCAGCAGATCGTCCAGGCGTGCCGGCAGGTGGAAGTCCATGCGCAGGCCCCTGACCGCGAACACCAGGTCGTGCTCCTCGCGCAGGCGCTGCTGCTCCAGTCCGAGCCACCGCAGCCATTCGGTCCTGGCGCGTTCCAGGAAGCACAGGTACGCGGCGTGGTACACCACGCCGCCCGCGTCGGTATCTTCCCAATAGACACGGGTCGGCCAAGTGAACGCTGCGTAAATGTCGGGCATGGGCACGGCGTCCGGAGCGGGTCGGTTGCCCGCGCTGCCGCGGACCAGCCGCGCATTATCCGGGAAGCGTCCGTCGCCGTCGCGTGGTGCCCGAAGGCCCCGGGGCCACACACGCAGCCGGGCGTGCCGGCCGGCGCCCGTGGCGGCAACCGGCAGCCTGCTAGGGTTCGATCGTCAGTTCGAACACGCGGCCGGTGGCGCCCGCTTCCTGGCCGGCGAGCGCGGAGCCGGAGACCACCACGAAACGGCCATCGAGCGCCGCACCGGGGACGCCATGGACGGCGACCGGCAGGTTCGGGCCGAACCGCCAACGCTCGGCACCGGCCGTGTAGATTTCGACCGTCGGCTCCAGCTCCGCCGCCCTGCCTGAAACCAGTTCGCCGCCGCCGATCATGATGCGCTCGCCGACCACCGCAGCAGCGAAGCCGGCCCGAGGCCGCGCGAACGCCGGTCCGCTGCGCCAGCGCTCGCCGACCGGGTCGTAGATGGCCACCGAATTGGTTTCCGGAGTTCGCCCGCCGAGCATCCAGACCTCGCCCAGGAAAGCCACCACCTGGGAGTGGTCGCGCAGGGTATCGCCGAGCCCGGCGATCCGCCGCACCCGTCGGGCGCGTGGGTCGAACTCCTGCAGGCTGCCATCGGTATTGCCGATGTAGGCGCGACCGTTGACCACGGCGGCGTGGCTGCCGTACATGAAGCCCAGTTCGTCGACCGGCTCCCAGCTGGCGCCGGTCACGTCGTAGCGGTAGGCCGAACGCGACTGGTCGCCGCCGCCGTTGGGCGCGCCGCCAACCATGTAGATGCCGCCGTCGACGGCGAACGCCGCCAGATGATCGCGGCCAGCCGGCAGATCGGGCAGTTCGCTCCAGGCATTAGCGGCGCGATCGTAGCGCTTGAAGCCGCGCTCGTCGCCGAAGCCGCCCAGTGCGTAGAGTCGGCCATCGAGCACGGCCGCCGCGTGTTCGCTCTGCGGCGGCGCGGGCATGGCCGCCAGTTCGGCCCAAGCCGTCGATTCCGGATCCGTCGGTACCTGGTCGATGCAGGCGCTGCTGGCCAGGCGGGTCAGGCGCGCGCCCTCGCGCGCACCGGCGCCGTAGCCCGGCTCGCTGGCCGCGTAGGCCATCGCCAGCGCATCGCAGGCGGTGAAGGCGAAATGCTGGCTGCCCCAGGGACGCAATCGGACGTCGCTGCTGTCGAAGTCGGCACCGAAGCGTGCGCCGTCCGCGATCAGCGCCTGTGGGATCACGTACACCCCCTCCACCAGCGTGCCCACGCCGATCGTCCAGGCCTGGTTGCCCTGCGGGTCGAAGGTGAACCAGTACACCGCCGCGCGATCCTCGCCCAGCTCCTCGATCATCCAGCCCTCGCCGGAGCGGCTGGGCACGTACCAGGCGCCGCTGTGCATGCGCAGGCCGTCGAGCGAACGCGCGCCGGTGGCGGTTAGGGCGCGCTCGCCCGAGCAGTCCAGCTCGTCCAGGTCGGTCAGGCGCGTGAGTTCGACCGTGCCGCTGCCCCAGGCCGGCGGCCCGGACCAGCTGGCGCTCATGTGTCCGCAATCCTGGAAGTGGAACTGCAGCGTGCCCCATTGCTCGTACTGGACCTGCGCCGGATCGAAGTCGTCGCCGAAGCTCGCGCCGTGCGGCCGCAGCACCTGGGGGAATTCGATGGTGTCGCCGTCGATGCGGCCATCGATCGCCAGCAGCCAGGCCTGGTCGCCGGCTTCGCCGACCGGCGGATAGGTGAACCAGATCGCGAACGCGCGCCCGTCGGGCAGCAGCTGGACGACGAAGCCCTCGCCGCTGCGTCCCGGGTCGTACCAGGAGCCGCTGACGCCCGGGCCGATCCAGTACTCGGGGGTCTCTCCGGCGCCACCGGTGCCACCCTCGTGTGCGCGCAGCGCCCCGGCCGACACCGCCAGGACGACGGACAATGCGATGCTGCAGCTGGCTCGACACATGGCGGACGCTCCGTGCCCGTCGACTTCCCGGGCATCATACGATTGATGTCGTACTTTCTGTCAAGCCCCCGTCGCCCCGCGCCCCGGGGCGTGGCCGCAGCGGTGGACTTCAGGTTTCGCCGTCGACGAACAGGTCCGGTGCGGCCTGCACGCGCGGCTTCAGGCCGAAGTGGCGGTAGGCCTTGGCGGTGGCCATGCGTCCGCGTGCGGTGCGCACCAGGTAGCCCTGCTGGATCAGGAACGGTTCGACCACGTCCTCGATGGTGCCGCGTTCCTCCGACAGGGCCGCGGCCATGGACTCCACGCCGACCGGACCGCCGTCGAAACTCTCGATGATGGTGGTCAGCAGCCGCCGGTCGAGCGTGTCGAAGCCTTCGGCATCGACCTTGAGCATCTGCATCGCGAGGTCGGCGACCTCGCGGGTGATCACGCCATCGGCGCGCACCTGCGCGTAGTCGCGCACGCGCCGCAGCAGCCGGTTGGCGATGCGCGGGGTGCCGCGCGAGCGCTGCGCGATCTCGCCCGCGCCGCTGGCCTCGCAGTGGATGTCCAGGATGGACGCGGCACGGCGCACGATCGCGGTCAATTCCGGAACCGAGTAGAACTCCAGCCGCTGGACGATGCCGAAGCGGTCGCGCAGCGGGCTGGTCAGCAGCCCGGCGCGGGTGGTCGCACCCACCAGCGTGAACGGTGGCAGGTCGAGCTTGATCGAGCGGGCGGCCGGGCCCTCGCCGATCATGATGTCGATCTGGAAGTCCTCCATGGCCGGGTACAGGACTTCCTCGACCACCGGCGAGAGCCGGTGGATCTCGTCGACGAACAGCACGTCGTTCGGCTGCAGGTTGGTCAGCAGTGCGGCGAGGTCGCCGGCCCGCTCGATGACCGGGCCGGAGGTCTGGCGCAGGCTCACGCCCAGCTCGTTGGCGATCACGTGGGCGAGCGTGGTCTTGCCCAGTCCCGGCGGTCCGAAGATCAGTACGTGGTCGAGCGCCTCGGCGCGCCCGCGTGCGGCCTCGATGTAGATCGAGAGCTGCTCGCGCACGGCCTCCTGGCCCAGGTATTCGGCCATGCGCTGCGGCCGGATCGAGGCTTCGATGCGCGCTTCCTCTTCGCTCGCTTCCGGGGAGATCAGGCGTTCGGACACGGATTCGCAGGCCGGTTGCAGATGCCCACAGTGTACCCGCCGCCGCAGTCCACGACCGCGTCCACGCCCAGCGCAGCCGTGTGGGAGCGGCCCATGGCCGCGATCGGGCGTCCTCACCGTTTGTCCGGCGCGGAGCGAAGCAGCGTCACCGGACGGGCTCCGGTGCTGACCGCTTCGCTCCGTAGGACGGCCCGCGATCCGGGAACGCCGGCCGGGGGACGCCGTGAATCCGTCCATGGAGGCTCATCCACGACATCCCTGTCGTGGATGCCCCCGGCCGGCGTTCCCGGACCGCGGCCCTCGGATGCGACAGAGCGCAAGCGCCGCTGCCGTAGAGAAGTCGCGTGTGGTGCTCGAGGTGACCGAGGCCTCCCACATGCGACGGTCCGACGGAGCCCAGCCGCCACCGAACCCGAGCCAGCGGTCCGTGGTCCGGTTCCTCTGTCCGGGGGCGTGAGCGCCAGGGATGGCGCGACCGCAGCCCCCATGGATGGGTTCACGGCGGCCCCGGACAGAGGAACCGGACCTCGGACCGCCCCCTACGGAGCGAAACCTGCGCCCGCCAACCCGCAACGAAGGAAACACCGGCAAAAGGGGATCGCGCCGCGTAGTCTCAGGTGCGCAGCGCGGATTTCAGTGCCTTGCGGATGATCTCCTCCGGCGAATCGCCCTCGCTGTTCGCCTGCCGGGCCATGCGTGCGGCCTCGACTGGCTTGTAGCCCAAGGACTGCAGGGCCACGATGGCCTCGGTCAACGGATCGGACGGCACCGTGCCGGAGCGGCCGACGCCCGCGACCGCGCCGCCGGCCAGGTCGGCGGCGCGGTCGCGCAGTTCCACCACGATGCGCTCGGCGGTCTTCTTGCCGATGCCGGGAATGCGCGTGAGCGAGGCCACGTCGCCGGTCTGCACCAGCCGCGCGAACTCGTCCACGGACACGCCCGAGAGCACGGCCAGCGCGATCTTGGCGCCGATACCGCTGACCTTCTGCAGCTGCCGGAACACGATGCGCTCGCCCTCGCGCAGAAAGCCGTACAGCAGCGCAGTGTCCTCGCGTACGGCGTAGTGCGTGAGCAGCGTCACCGGCTGGCCGACCTCCGGCAGGTCGTAGAAGGTGGACATCGGGGCCTCGAGCTCGTAGCCCACGCCCGCCACGTCCAGCACCAGCCACGGCGGCTGCTTGCCGACCAGCGTGCCCTTGAGTCGTCCGATCATTCCCGCTCCTGCCGTCGAACCCGGTGCCCGGTCGGGCGCATGGTCACCTGCGCCTGAGCAGCGCCGCGCTGACGCCCGCGCGCTGCGCCGTGGCGCTCATGTGCGCGTGCGTGAGCGCGACCGCCAGCGCATCGGCCGCGTCGGCCTGCAGGCGACCGGTCAGGTTCAGCAGCACGCAGACCATGTGCTGCACCTGCTCCTTGTCGGCCGCACCGCGGCCCACCAGCGACTGCTTGATCAGGCGTGGCGGGTACTCGTGCACGGCCAGGCCGGCGCGCACCACCGTGGCCAGCGCCGCACCACGCGCATGCCCCAGCTTCAGCGCCGAGGTCGCGTTCTTGTCCATGAACACGGTCTCGATCGCGACCACGTCGGGCCGGTGCGCCGCAATGGCCGCGTCCAGACCTTCGCAGAGCCTGGCCAGGCGCGCCGGAAAACTCCCGGCGTCGAGCAGCTTCAGCGCCTGGCAGTGCACGAAGCTCGCACGTCCCATCGCATCGACGTCGATCACGCCCAGCCCGGTGCGCTGGCTGCCGGGATCGATGCCGAGGATGCGGGTCATGCGTTCAATCGTACGCCTCGGCCGGCAGGTCGGCGTTGGAATACACGTTCTGCACGTCGTCCAGGTCCTCGAGCCAGTCCAGCAGCCTGGCCACCGTGGCCGCCTGCTCCCCGGCGACGGCGACATCGTTGTCCGCGCGCAGCGTGATCTCGGCGTTGGCCGGCACCAGGCCGCCGGCCTCCATCGTGTCCTTGACCGCCTGGTAGCTGTCGGGCGAGGTCAGCACCTCGATCGAACCGTCCTCCGGATAGCTGACCACGTCGTCGGCGCCGGCCTCCAGCGCGAGGTCCATGACCTTCTCCTCGGAGGTGCCGGGCTCGAACGAGAGCACACCGACCTTGTTGAACATGAAGGCCACGGACCCTTCGGTACCGAGGTTGCCGCCAAACTTGCTGAAGGCGTGGCGCACCTCGCTTACCGTGCGGTTGCGGTTGTCGGTCATGCACTCCACGATCACCGCGACCCCGCCCGGCGCGTAGCCTTCGTAGCGGATTTCCTCGTAGCTCACACCTTCGAGTTCGCCGGTCGCCTTCCTGATCGCACGCTCGATGTTGTCCTTGGGCATCGAGGCGGCGATCGCCTTGTCCATGGCAAGGCGCAGACGCGGATTGCCCGCCGGATCGCCGCCACCCATGCGCGCGGCCACGGTGATCTCGCGCACCAGCCTGGTGAAGATCCTGCCGCGGACGGCGTCCTGCTTGCCCTTGCGGTGCTGGATGTTGGCCCATTTGGAATGACCGGCCATCGGGTGCGGACCTCGCGCAGTCGTGCTGGAAAAGCGCGCGATTCTAGCACCGGTGCCGGTTGCGCAGGTCGGCTCGCCCGCGCGGCTCGAACGCGATGCAAGCTCCGAGCGAGACCTGCCGCACCCCGCCGGTTCATCCAATCGGCCACAAGGCGAGTGCCGCGCTCCGGTGTCGCCTGACGGGACGTACGCGCCATGGATGGCGCGTAAGAGCCTCCATGGACGGATCCACGGCGATCCCGGCAGGCGATACCGGAGCACGGCACGCCCTACGGAGCCGAAGGCGCAGCTTGAACAGCGTTACGCTCACCCGTCGCGACTTCGGCCGTTCCAGCAGCGTGCGACAAGGGCGTCGACCAGCGAGGGACTCAGCGGCGGAAGCGACCGGTGCGCAGGAAGGCGATGGTCTGGCGGGCGGCTTCGGCGGAAAACAGCAGCCCGGTGTGGGTGGTGGTCACCTCGATGTGATCGGCCAGGCCCGGCAGCCGCGTTTCCGACACCGCGACGGTGCCGTCGTGCGGCGAGCCCAGGCCGCCGAACAGGAAGCCGAAGCCCAGTGGCAGCCGACCCGCGATCACCCCGACGGGATTGGCCCCGGCCCAGGCGTCCACGCCACGTGCCAGCAGTTCGCCGCTGCGGCCCAGCACCGCGCCGCCGCCGGGCCAGTGCGACAGCACGTTCGCCGCATGCGAACCACTCAGCGGCGAACCCAGGCAGACCACGCGGCCGACCCTGGACGGGTCGCGGCGCGCGCATTCCAGCGCCACCATGCCGCCGAGGCTGTGGCCGACCAGGTGCAGCGGCTCGCCGACCGCGGCGATCCGCGAGCAGGCCTGCTCGACGGCGGCCTGCGGGCCCTGCCAGATGGTGCCGTAGTCCAGCGCCTGCACACTGAACCCGGCCGCGCGCAGCCGCCCGGCCATGCGCGAGAGCGTGAAGCCGCGCATCCACAATCCGTGCAGCAGCAGCACCCGCTCCACCGGAACCCCGGCCTCAGGACCTGCGCACGGCGATGTGCAGTTCGGCCAGCTGCTGCTCCGCGATCGGCGAGGGCGCATGCGTCATCAGGCACTGCGCCGTGGTCGTCTTGGGGAAGGCGATCACGTCGCGGATCGACTCGGTGCCGGCGATCAGCGCCGCCATCCGGTCCACGCCGAAGGCGATGCCGCCGTGTGGCGGCGCACCGTAGTTCAACGCCTCGAGCAGGAAGCCGAACTTGGCTTGCGCCTCCTCCGCGCCGATGCCCAGCAGCTCGAACACGGCCGACTGCATGTCGCTGCGATGGATACGGATCGAGCCGCCGCCGATCTCCCAGCCGTTGAGCGTCACGTCGTAGCCGCGCGAGACCGCCAGCCCGGGCGATGCTTTCAGGGCCGCGATGTCGTCGACCTTGGGCGCGGTGAAGGGGTGGTTCATCGAGACCCAGCGCTGGGCCTCCCCGTCGTACTCGAACATCGGGAAGTCGGTCACCCACAGCGGCCGCCACTCGTTGCGCACCAGGCCCAGGTCGCGGCCAAGCTGCAGGCGCAGCGCACCCATGAAGGTCGAGGCGGTCGCCCAGGGGCCGGCGCCGAAGAACACCAGGTCGCCGCTTTGCGCGCCGACCGCGGCCAGCACGGCCTCCAGCGTGGTTTCGTCCAGGAACTTTGCGATCGGCGAGTTCAGCCCTTCGCGGCCCTTTGCGCGGTCGTCCACGCGGATCCAGGCCAGACCCCTGGCCCCGTACCTGGCCGCCAGCGCCGCATAGCCGTCGATGTCCTTGCGCGAGAAGCGCGCGCCGCCCGGCGCCCGCAACGCCGCGACGCGGCCGTCGGCCGCATCGGCCCAGTCGGCGAAGACCTTGAAGCCGCAGCCGCGGACGGTGTCGGCGACATCGACCAGCTCCAGCTCGATCCGCAGGTCCGGCTTGTCGGAGCCATAGCGGCGCATGGCCTCGTGCCAGGTCAGCCGCGGGAACGGATCCGCCAGCCCGATGCCGGCGACCTCGGCGAACACCTCGCGCAGCATCGCCTCGACCGTGTCCTGCACCTCGCGCTCGGTGACCCAGGCGAACTCCATGTCCAGCTGGGTGAATTCGAGCTGGCGGTCGGCGCGCAGCGCTTCGTCGCGGAAGCAGCGCGCGATCTGGTAGTAGCGGTCGAAGCCCGCCATCATCAGGATCTGCTTGAACAGCTGCGGCGACTGCGGCAGCGCGTAGAACTCGCCCGGGTGCATGCGCGCCGGGACCAGGAAATCGCGCGCACCCTCGGGAGTGGCTGCGGTCAGGATCGGCGTTTCCACGTCCTGGAAGCCGCGCGCATCCAGCCAGCGGCGCAACGCCTGCACCAGGCCGATGCGGGTGCGCATCATCCGCTGCATCTGGGGCCGGCGCAGGTCCAGGTAGCGGTACTTCAGCCGCACGTCCTCGCCCGGGTGCTCGTGCTGCGCGAACGGCAGGTTGCGGGCCGTGTTCAGAATCTCGATGCCGTCGGCCAGCACCTCGATACGGCCGGTGCGGATCTTCTCGTTGGGATTGCTGCGCGCGCGCACCGTGCCGGTCACGCGCAGGCAGTATTCGTAGCCGACCTGTTCGGCCACGGCGAAGGCCGCGGCGTTGTCCGGGTCGGCCACGATCTGGACGATGCCCTCGTGGTCGCGCAGATCGATGAAACACACGCCGCCGAGGTTGCGCGAGACGTCGGCCCAGCCGCACAGGGTCACGGTCCGGCCGATCAGCGTCTCGTCGAGGAGGCCGCAGTAGTGGGTACGCATGGATGCTGCCGCTGGCGAATGGACGCCGCGGCCCGGCCGGGCCGCGGGGCCGTGAATTGTACGGGATCGGCCCGGCGCGATCCGTGAGCCGGCGGGCGCCGCCGGCTCAGGCGGCCGCGGCCTTGCCGGCCTTGGGTCCTGGCTCGGGGGCGGCCTTGGGCTCGCCCTTGGGTGTGGCCTTGGGTTCGGCCTGCGGCGCCGCCTTCGGCTCTGCCCCGGTTCCGGACGGCTCCGGCTTCGGCGCCTCGTCCCTGGCGGCCAGGTTGCGGCGGGCGTCCTTCTCGCCCTTGAAGTCGGTCTCGTACCAGCCCGAGCCGGCCAGCCGGAAGGACGGCGCGGTCACGCGCCGCCGGATCGGGCCATCGGAGCAGTCCGGGCATGCGGCCGGGTCGGGGTCCGACAGCTTCTGCAGGCGGTCGAAGACATGCCCGCAGGCGGAACACTCGAACTCGTAGATCGGCATGTCTGGCCCTCCCGGGATCGCTGCCTGCCAATGCGCGGGCCGCGCGCGAAAGATACGGGCACGGCGGCGGAAATCAAGGCCACAGCCACCCAGGCGGCTGCCGCCGGCTGGATTCAAGCGACCAAGGGACCTGTGGACACGGCCCAGGTTTCGCGCGCCAGCGATGGCGCGCCTGCGGATCGGGGGCACAGATGCCCGCCCCGGAGCGGACCCGGCAGAGACGGTTCCGGACACGTGCCGGGGCCGGCGAGTCTGGACCCGTCCGGGATCGACCGGTCCAGCCCCCCGGCGGACTGCCGGACCACTGCCCGGATTGGCTATGCTCGGGTCTCCATCCCACACGGCCGCCGGTCATGACGCAGCGCATCTATGGCATCTCGATGTTGGCAGGCCTGTTCATCGGAGCGGGCCTGGTCGGTGCCGGCTGGCTCGCCGCCGAGGGGATGAAGCGGCTGCGCACCGAGGACCGCTACGTGATCGTCAAGGGCCTGGCCGAACGCTACGTCGATGCCGACCTGGTGGTGTGGCCGGTCAATCACGCCGTGGCCGGCAACGAACTCGAGGGCGTGCAGGCCGACCTGGACGCCAATGCGCAGAAGATCCGGGCCTTTCTCAACCAGGCCGGCTTCGAGGACGCCGAGATCGCACTCTCACCGCCGCGGGTGACCGACCAGGAGTCCTTCAGCTACGGCGACAATGCGCCGCGCAACCGTTACCGCGCCGAGGGCGTGGTGACGCTGCGCACCGACAAGGTCGACGCTGCGCTGGTGGCCATGCAGCGGGCCGGCGAGCTGGTCCGCGAGGGCGTGCTGCTGACCTTCAATTACGGCCCTGAAGGGATGGCGGCGTTCGAATTCACCGCGCTCAACGACATCAAGCCGGCGCTGATCGCCGAGGCCACGGCCAATGCGCGCGAATCGGCCGAGCAGTTCGCCAAGGATTCGGGCGCGGTGGTCGGCGGCATCCGCAGTGCCAACCAGGGCGTGATCGACATCAGCCCGCGCGACCAGAGCAGCCCGCAGGTCAAGAAGGTCCGCGTGGTGACCACGGTCGAGTACTTCCTGGTCGACTAGGGAAGGTCTGATCAAGTCCATCCTGGACTTGATCCGACTCGCCGAGTCCGGCACATGTCCGGACTCGGCTCCGCTGGATCAAGCACTTGCGTGCTTGATCCGCGAGCGCGCC
>DASRZM010000102.1:0-24466 GCA_035686365.1 Lysobacteraceae bacterium
AGCTCGAAGACGGCATGCACGGTGCCGCGCCCGGGTTTCACGAACTCGATGCTGCCGGACTGGTCCCAGACGATGTAGTCCGGGCCCAGGCAGCGCAGCACCGGGATCATCCGGAACGGATCGGTCATTGCGAACAGGCTGCCGCCGAAGTGGGTGCCCACGTAGTTGGCGTTGTACCAGCGCCGCCGCAGCCGCACGCGCGCGCTGCGCCAATCGGCGCCGATCGCCAGCACGCGGATGCCCGCGAACAGGAACGGCGGCCACAGGTTCATCAGCAGTCGCAGCCGGCGCGGCGTCATCGTGCGATCCCCGGGAATCACCGAAAGGCCCGGAAGCGTAGCCGAAGCACGTCCGGGGCGCCGGATGTCTCGCTCCGTAGGCCGGTCCGCGGGCCGGTGACGGTTTCCGGGGCCGCCGCAAGTACATCCGAAGTAGGCTGCCGACGCGCCATCCATGGCGCGTACGCCCCCGGAAACCGTCCCCGCCCCGCGGCCCTCATGCTTCCGTTTCGTGTCGCCGTCGCCTTGTAGGAGCCGGCGTTGCCGGCGATCCGCGCAGCGACGACGCCGGTCGAACCCGCGTGGGAGCGGCCCATGGCCGCGATCGGCCGAGCGAACGCTCAGAACAGCAGCGAAGCCATCCGCCGCCGATAGCGCCCGACGATTTCCTCGTCCCCGATGACCCGAAAGGCATCGAGCAGCGCGCGTCTTGGCAGCCCGCCGTCGAACTCCCGGTCGCGCTGCAGCATCTCCAGATACTGCTCCAGGCCGTCCTCGGCCTGGCCCTCCAGCAGCAGCCGGGTGCCCAGCTGGTAGCGGGCGCGCAGGTCACCGGGATCCTGCGCGATCGCCGCGCGCAGCTGCGCATGCGACGGTGCGTCGGCGACCACGCGCGAGATGTCCAGGTAGCTGCGCACGCGGCGCGCGCGGTCATCGTCGGCGAACTCCTCGGGCAGGCCCGCGACGATCCGGCCGGCTTCGTCGGGTTGCCCCGTGGTCAGCAGAGCCACGGCGAGGTCGAGCTGGAGCTCGTGGCTGCCGGGCTCGCGCGCAATCGCCTCGCGCAGGTGTACGACGCGGTCCGCAGGATCCAGGGCATCGAGTCCGGCGCCGGGCTGCTCGCCGTCGTCCCCGGTCGGGACGATGCCGTGTCGCGTCAGCAGCTCGCGCACGGCCGACTCGGGCACCGCGCCCATGAAGCCGTCGACCGGGCGTCCGTCCTTGAGCAGCATCACCGTGGGCAGCGAGCGGATGCCGAACATCCCGGCCAGCTGCATTTCGGCGTCGGTATCGACCTTGGCCAGCTCGAAGGCACCGCCATAGTCGGCCGCGACCTTCTCCAGCACCGGCTTGAGCTGCTTGCACGGCCCGCACCATTCGGCCCAGAAATCCACCAGCACCGGCACTTCGGTCGAGCGTTGCAGGACCTTCTGCTCGAAGTTGGCGGCTGTGGCGTCGAAAACGTAGCTTGCAGCGTCCATCGGGCTCCTGGAAGTCGGGTCTGGATGGGGATCTATGGTGTGGGCGGCGGGAAATCAAGCGTTGGGGGAGGTCGCGGTGGGCCGATCGCGGCCATGGGCCGCTCCCACGCGCATTGGCGGGTGTTGTCGCAGTGCACATCGCCGGCAACGCCGGCTCCTACAGGGCGAAGGCGACACGAGACGAAGGCGGGAGGGCCGTGGACCGGCTTTCAGCCGTAGCGGAGTTTCATGGCCAGGATCCCGGCCGCCAGTAGCAGCGTGATCACATTGCACACGATCATCGGCCAGGAGTGCAGCACGATCCCGTACGCCAGCCAGAAGCCCACGCCCACGGTGAACACCGCGTACATCAGCAGCGAGATGCCGTGCGTATCGCGCGTGCGCCAGGTCCTGACCGCCTGCGGGACGAACGCGATCGTGGTCAGCGTCGCCGCGACCGCGCCGATCCAGTGCAGACTCCAGTAGCTCACTGGGGCGCCGGCGACTTGTGGACGGTGCCGCCCTTCATGACGAACTGCACCTGTCGCATCAGCGAAATGTCCTGGAGCGGATCTCCGCGCACCGCGACGATGTCGGCATGCTTGCCCGGCGCGATCGAGCCCAGGTTGTCCCATTCGCCCAGCAGCTGGGCTGCGTTCCTGGTAGCGGACTGCAATGCCAGGTTGGCCGGCATCCCGGCCTCGACCATCAGGACGAACTCCCGGGCATTGTCGCCGTGCGGGAACACGCCGGCGTCGGTCCCGAACGCGATCGGTACGCCGGCCCGGTAGGCGCGGCCGAAAGTCCCGGCGATCAGCGGCCCGACGGCCAGCGCCTTGGGGCGCACGATTTCCGGGTAGTAGTCCGGCTGGACCGCCATCTCGCCGACGAACACGCCTGCCGAGATGGTCGGCACGTACCAGGTGCCGCTCTCCTTCATCATCTTCATGGTCTGCTCGGACATGTAGGTGCCGTGCTCGATCGAGTCCACGCCACCCAGGACCGCTCGCTGCATGCCCTCGTCGCCGTGTGCATGGGCCGCCACCTTGTAGCCGTAGTCGCGCGCGGTCTCGACGATGGCCCGGATCTCATCCACCGTGAACTGCGGGTTCTGACTGTTCTTGGCGAAGCTCAGCACGCCGCCGGTGGCGGTGATCTTGATCAGGTCCGAGCCTTCCTTGTAGCGCTGGCGTACCGCGCGGCGCGCCTGGTCCTGCCCACTGATCACACCGTCTTCGGGGCCCGGGTAGCCGAGCGCATCGGCCAGTTCGCGGCTGATGCCGTTGGTGGGATCGGCGTGGCCTCCGGTGGTGGCGATGGACGTGCCGGCGGCGAAGATGCGCGGCCCCTGGATGTGGCCCTGGTCGATGGCGTCGCGCAGGGCCGGCGTGATCGAGCCGCCCAGGTCGCGCACGGTGGTGAAGCCGGCCTGCAGTGTCGTTGCGGCATAGCCGACCGCGCGGAACGCGTAGTCCTCCGGATCCAGCCGGAAACCCTCGGAGTACGCCTGCCTGCTGGTCTGCCCGCGCAGGTGCACGTGGCTGTCGATCAGACCGGGCAGGCAGGTGTGGGCCGACAGGTCCACCACCCTCTCGCCGGACGCAGGTGCCGGCGCGCCCGCCCTCACCTCGGCGATGCGGCCGTCCCGCACCACGATGGTGTGCGGACCGGCCAGCGCCGCGCGCTCGGCGTCGAACAGGTCGCCGCAGGCGACCAGCGTGGTCTGCGCCAGTGCGTGGGTGGGCAGCAGCAGGCAGGCCAAGGCGAGCGGCACGCGCGTGTTCATGGCATCTCCGGTCCGGTCTTCACGAAAGTCGCGATGATACGCGCCTGCCGCCGCCCGCGACCCGGGCCGTTGGTCCCGGGGGCGCCGGGTTCCGCCCCATACCGCACTGCGGTAGGCTGACCGGCCTCCGGCCGGCGCTTCGCAGGGCGCCGGCCCCACGCTGACAGCCGCCGCCCGCCATGGAAGACACACCCGAACCGAAGGCCTACCAGCCCGGGCCGATCGACGCCGCTGCCCAGGACTACTGGTCGCGGACCAGGGCCTACGAGGTCGTCGAGGACCGCTCCCTGCCCAAGTACTACTGCCTCTCGATGCTGCCGTACCCCTCCGGTGCGCTGCACATGGGCCACGTACGCAACTACACCATCGGCGATGTCATCAGCCGCTACCAGCGCATGCTCGGCAAGAACGTGCTGCAGCCGATGGGCTGGGACGCCTTCGGCCTGCCGGCCGAGAACGCGGCGATCAGGAACCGCGTGCCGCCCGCGCAATGGACCTACCGCAACATCGAGCTCATGCGCGAACAGTTCCGGCGCATGGGCTTCGCCTATGACTGGTCGCGCGAATTCGCCACCTGCAAGCCGCAGTACTACGTGCACGAACAGCGCATGTTCGTGCGCCTGTTCCGCAAGGGCCTGGTCTACCGCAGGGCGGCCCTGGTGAACTGGGACCCGGTCGACCAGACCGTGCTGGCCAACGAGCAGGTCATCGACGGGCGAGGCTGGCGCTCCGGCGCGCTGGTGGAAAAGCGCGAGATTCCGCAGTGGTTCCTGAAGATCACCGCCTACGCCGACGAACTGCTCGACAACCTCGACCGGATGCCCGGCTGGCCCGAGGCGGTCAAGACCATGCAGCGCAACTGGATCGGACGTTCCGAGGGACTGGACATCCAGTTCGAAGTCGAGCCCCTGGCCGAGCCGCTGCACGTGTTCACCACGCGCCCGGACACGCTCATGGGCGTGACCTACATGGCGGTGGCGCCCGAGCACCCGGTCGCCAAGTGGGCCGCGAGCGGCAACGCCGGGCTGCGCACCTTCCTCGAGGAGTGCGCGCACGGCGGCACCTCCGAGGCCGAACTCGAGACCCAGGAAAAGCGCGGCATGCCCACCGGCCTGTATGCGATCCATCCGGTCAGCGGCGAGAAGCTGCCGGTGTGGGTGGCCAACTTCGTGCTGATGAGCTACGGCACCGGCGCGGTGATGGCGGTTCCGGGCCACGACCAGCGCGACTTCGAGTTCGCCCACCGCTACGGCCTTCCGATCCGGCAGGTGATCGAGGTCGAGGGCGAGGCCTACGATCCGGACACCTGGCAGGACTGGTACGCGGACCGGGCGCACCCGGGCATGCGCGTGGTCAATTCCGGTGCACTGGACGGGCGCGGCTACCGGGAGGCGTGCGACTATCTGGCCGATGCGCTCGGCCGCAAGGGCAAGGCCACGCGCCGGGTCAATTACCGGTTGCGCGACTGGGGCGTCTCGCGCCAGCGCTACTGGGGCTGTCCGGTCCCGATGGTGCATTGCCCGGAGTGCGGCCCGGTGGCGGTGCCCGAGGACGAGCTGCCGGTGGTGCTGCCCGAGGACGTGGAATTCATGGGCACCGGCTCGCCGCTGAAGTCGGACCCGCAGTGGCGGACGACCTCGTGCCCCGAGTGCGGCGGCCCGGCCGAGCGCGACACCGACACCTTCGACACCTTCATGGAGTCGAGCTGGTACTACGCGCGCTACTGCTGCCCGGGCGCCGAGGACATCGTGGACTCGCGCGCCAACTACTGGCTGCCGGTGGACCAGTACATCGGCGGCATCGAGCACGCGATCCTGCACCTGCTGTACTTCCGCTTCTTCCACAAGCTGCTGCGCGATGCCGGCTTCATCGACAGCGACGAGCCGGCCACCCACCTGCTGTGCCAGGGCATGGTCGTGGCCGAGACCTTCTACCGGGAGCACGCCGACGGCTCGGTGAGCTGGTACAACCCGGCCGAGGTCGAGGTCCGCCGCGACGAGCGCGGGCGCGTCGCCGGTGCGGTGCTGCGGGCCGACGGTGCGCCGGTTGCGATCGGCGCCATCGAGAAGATGGCCAAGTCCCGGAACAACGGTGTGGACCCGCAGCTCATGATCGACCGCTACGGTGCCGACACCGTGCGGCTGTTCTCGATGTTTGCCGCGCCCCCGGACCAGTCGCTGGAATGGAGCGAGGCCGGCGTGGAGGGGATGAGCCGATTCCTGAAGCGTCTTTGGGCCCTGGCACAACGCCACAGCGGGCGCGCTCCGGCGCCGGCGCTGGAGGTCGACGCTCTCGATGGACCGCAGCGTGCACTGCGCACCAAGGTGCACGAGACCATCGCCAAGGTCGGCGACGACATCGGCCGCCGCCATGCTTTCAACACGGCGATCGCCGCCATCATGGAACTGCTGAATGCTCTGGGCCGCTTCGAGGACGACTCGTCGGCCGGCCGTGCATTGATGCAGGAAGCGCTGGAGGCCGTGACGCTGATGCTCAACCCCATCGCGCCGCACACCAGCCACGCTCTGTGGCAGCTGCTGGGGCACCCCGAGCAACTGCTCGAGGACGTGCCGTTCCCGGTGGCCGACGAGACCGCACGGGTGCGCGAGCGCGTGACCCTGGCAGTCCAGGTCAACGGCAAGCTGCGCGCCACCATCGAAGTGACGCCGGACACCCCGCGCGATACCGTGCAGGAGATCGCCCTGGCCGAGCCGGGCGTCCGGCGCTTCACCGAGGGCCTGCAGGTACGCAAGGTGATCGTTGTTCCGGGGAAGATCGTCAACGTGGTGGTGGGGTGAGTCCGGCACCGCCAGACCAGGAGATGGGCACATGTCCCAGTCCGAAACGCCGGTGATCGACATCAAGGCGCTGCGTCGCAGCTGCGCCACCTGTTCGCTGACGCAGTTGTGCCTGCCGGCCACGATCGGCACCGAGGACATGGCGCGGCTGGACGACATCGTCAAGCGCCGCAGCAGAGTGGCGCGCGGCGGGCGGCTGTACCGGCAGGGCGACCGCCTGGAAGTGCTGTTCGCGGCGCTCGGCGGGGCGTTCAAGACCACCGCGATCTCGCCGGAAGGCGACGAGCAGGTGATCGGATTTCACCTGCCCGGTGAGCTGATCGGACTCGACGGCATCGGCAGCGGCCGTTTCCAGTGCGACGCGGTGGCCCTGGAGGATGCCGAGGTCTGCGAAGTGCCGTTCGAGCGCCTGGAGTCGCTGGCCGCGCAGATTCCCGGCCTGCAGCGACAGCTGCTGCGCATCATCGGCCGCGGCATGGATCGCGATCAGTCGCATCTGGAGATGCTGGGGCGCAAGCAGGCCGGCGAGCGCGTTGCGCTGTTCCTGCACTCGCTGAGCGAGCGTTACCGGATCCTGGGCCAGCGCGACGACCAGTTCTCGCTGCCGATGGCGCGCGAGGAGATCGCCAGCTACCTGGGCATGGTCATCGAGACCGTCAGCCGCACCCTGACGCGGTTGCGCGACGACGGCCTGATCGCGGTGCGCGGCCGCCAGGTGCGCATCCTCGACCCGGGTCGGCTGCGCGAGATCGCCCATGGCGCCGAGGCGTTGCGCGACCGGGCTTGAGCGCGCACAGGGCCCCGGTTGCGTGCGTGCACCACACCGGCCCGGCGGTGCCGGTCGCGCCGAGAAACCGCAACCGCGGCCGTGTGGCGCGTTGGTGCGATGCGGTCACCGTCAGTGCCGCATGAACACCGGGACGGTGGCGTCGGCGAGCAGCTCGCGGGTCGCGCCCCCGAGGATCCATTCGCGCAGCCGCGTGCGGCCATAGGCGCCCATCACCAGCCAATCCAGCTCCAGCGAGGCGCACTCGTCCAGCAGCGCGGCGCCGGCTTCGCTGTCGCTGGTCTCCAGGGACCGGACGGTCGCTTCGATGCCGTGACGCGCCAGGTGCGCCTGCAGGTCGAGTTCGGGTACGTCGACGACGCGGCGCCCGGCCCGTGCGTGGCGCCCGTCCAGGATGGTCACCGAGTCGGCCAGCTGCAGCAGCGGCAATGCCGACTGTACGGCGCGCGTGGCCTCGATCGACCCGTTCCAGCCGATGCCCGCGCGCTCCAGGCGCAGCGGTTTCGCGGTTTCGCTCTCGGGCACGACCAGGCAGGGTAGAGCGCAGTCGACGACGAGCTGGCCCACGGTGCCCGCGCCTTGCCACATCTGGGTTTCGGAGCGGCCCAGGACCAGCAGGTCGTGCCAGTTGCCCACGTAGCCGAGCATGTCCGCCACATGGCCTTCGGCGACCCGCCAGGCGGGCTCGGCGACGCCGCGTTCCCTTGCCCAGCGCTCGAACTCGGAGGCACGCGCGCGGGCCGCTTCCCGGTGGTCGCTGGCGTAGGCGGCCAAGGCAGCGGCCACGGCCGAGGCGTCGGGCAGGGCGACGGCGATGGGCGGCTCACACACGTACAGGGCCGTCAACGGCGACTGCAGGCGCGCGGCGAGTTCCACCGCGGCGCGCAGGCTCTGGGTCCAGGCTGCGAAGCCGGTGGCGTGGACCAGGATGTCGGGATTCATGGACGGGCTCCTGCGCGTGTCCTGGCCAGACGATACCGCGGCGGTGCCCGGCCGCATTGATCGCCGTCAATCCGCACGCGCGGACCCGGCGTCGCGTGGACTTGATCCAGCTCATGGCGCGGACCGGGTCCGAACCCCATCGTGGGCGGCAACGACGCATGGCGCCCCGAGCCCGAAATCCGACGATGAGGATCCCGAAACCGGCCGCCCTGGCGGCGACGATCGCACTGGCCCTGGCCGGAACCGCCCCCGCGGCCGGCGCCGGACCGATGCTGGACCTGCGTTACCGCTACGAGCAGGTCGAGGAGGACCCGTTCGAACGCGACGCCCGCGCCCACACCCTGCGCGCCCGGCTGGGCTGGCGCTGGCAGCCGGCCGAGCGCTGGAGCGCGTTCGCCGAATTCGAGCACGTGCAGGCGCTGTCGGACAGCTACAACAGCACCGCGAACGGCCGCACGCGCTACCCGGTGGTGGCCGATCCGGAGGCCACCGAGCTCAACCAGCTGTACGTCGCCTGGCAGGGCGCGGCCGCCGGCGCCATACTGGGCCGGCAGCGCATCAACCTGGACAACCAGCGCTTCATCGGCGCGGTCGGCTGGCGCCAGAACGAGCAGACCTTCGACGCCCTTTACGCGAACTGGCAGCCGGCCGCCGACTGGACACTGCGCTACGGCTACCTCGCCAAGGTGCATCGCGTGTTCGGCGACGACCACCCGAACCCGCTGATGGCCGAGCGCGACCTCGATGCGCACGTGCTGAACCTCGCCTACGCCGGGGCCGGCGGCCGCTGGATCGGTTACGCCTACCTGATCGAGGACCAGGACGCGGCCGCCGCTTCCAGCGCCACCTTCGGCCTGCGCCACACCGGCGAGCATGCGTTCGGTGAGACCACACTGGCGTGGACCGTCGAACTTGCGCACCAGTCCGACCATTCGAACAATCCGGCCGACTACGGCGCGCGTTACTGGCTGCTCGAGCCCTCGTTGCGCTGGCGTGGGCTGGTGTTCCGCGCAGGCTGGGAGCACCTGGGCGGCGATGGCCGCAGCGCCGTGCAGACGCCGCTGGCGACGCTGCATGCGTTCAACGGCTGGGCCGACCGTTTTCTGACGACGCCGCCCGGCGGACTCGAGGACCGGTATCTCGGCATCGGCGGCCCGCTGGGGCCGATGACCTGGTCGCTCGTGTACCACGACTTCGAAGCCGACACCGGCGGTGACTACGGCCGGGAGTGGGACGCCTCGCTGGCCTGGCCGCTCCCGCATGGCTTCGCTGCGCTGGCCAAGCTCGCCCGCTACGATGCGCGCGGCCACTCCACCGACGTCACGAAGCTGTGGTTGCAGCTGGAGTGGAAGTACGCGCGTTGAGGCGGAGTACGGCACTTCCCGCCAAGCGGGTCGGGACGTCTGCCTTCCCGAGCCTACAGCCACCACACTGCGAGCACGAACGCGGCGACCATCCTGGCATGCTCGCGTTCGACGCCGACGAGCAGGCCGATGCCCAGCGCCGTGGCCAGGCCGGCGGCGGTGCCCAGTGGCAGGTCCATCATCGAAGCTTGCCGTTGCCGGCCATTGCGGGGCAAGCGCCGGAAGCGGCTCGACGCGTGGGCGGTTCCGGTCAGCGGAACTTCGAAACCGCGCTCAGCGCGCCGCCGCGACCGGCTCGGCGAGCGCCGCGCGCAGCGCGACGAGAAAGTCCGGATCGGGCGCGCCCTCGAGCTTGCTGGTGCGTGCCAGCACGCGACCGTCGCGGTCGATGAGGTTGATCACGCTGGAGTGGTTGAAATTGCCGTCCGGCAGCTTGCGGTACTGCACCGACAGCAGCGCGGACAGCTTGCGCAGGTCGGACGCGTGCGGGCGCGCCAGGGTCCAGCGCGAGGTGTCCACCCTGCGCTTGGCCGCGACTGCAGCGAGCACC
Source organism: Lysobacteraceae bacterium (assembly GCA_035686365.1). GTDB lineage: Bacteria > Pseudomonadota > Gammaproteobacteria > Xanthomonadales > Xanthomonadaceae > DASRZM01. Next base: position 9,687 of record DASRZM010000102.1, read on the forward strand.
TCCGGCGTGTCCTTGTCCACCTCCAGGGTGATCAGCAGCACGCGCAGTCGCGCGCGCTCGTGTTCGGTGAGTTCGTGTTCGATCCGCTTGATCTGCTCGACGATCAGCGGACACACGTACGGGCAGCTGGCATAGAACATCGTCGCCAGCCGCACCTGACCGACGCCTTCGGCGAACCCGAAGGCCTGCCCGGACTGGTCGGTGAGCGTGGCCTCCAGACGGTATACGGAGTCCTCGGGCAGCTCGCCCGCCACCGATCCGGTGGTGGCCAGCGCGGCGGCCAGCGCCAGGCAGGCCAGGAATCCGCCGCGACCGGGTCGGCGGGCACAGCGAAGTGGCCCCAGGCTCATGGTGACGGCTCCTGCAGGTCCCGCGCGCAGCGGAAACCCAGGTTGCGTGTAGTGGACCCGGCCTGGAGCGAACTGAGCAAGGCCGTGCGCATGAGCACGGCATAGTTCTCCCGATCGGCCATCGAGATGGCACCGGCGCCGCAGAATCGCAGGATGTCCGGGTCGCCCTGTTCGCGGTTGTCGGCCGAAACCATCATCGCGTTGAAGTCCTCGACCCACTCCCAGACCAGGCCGTGCAGATCGCGGATGCCGTAGAGGTTGGCCGGTGTCTTGCCCACCGGCGGCAGCGCGCGGCCTCCCGGGCGGCTGTACCAGCCCAGGATGCGCTCGCGCCAGGCCGGGTCGCTGCGGGCGTCCGCGCGCGTTTCGTCGGCGGCCGCCACGTACTCCCACTCGCCCCAGGTCGGCAGGCGCGCGTGCTGCGCCTCGCAGTAGGCCAGCGCGGCGAACCAGCTCACCTGCGTGACCGGCTGGTCGGCGCGCACCTCGCTGCCCGGTTCGGTCGGGCCGGACCAGTGCGCGAGGTAGTTCTCGTCCACGAAGATCCGCGGCGCGCGGTCGCGGCGCCAGTCCGGGTACCGCCGGACGAATTCCAGGAACTCGCCGTTGGTCACCGGGCGCGTCATCAGCTCGAAAGCTTCCACCTGCTGGGCAAGGCCGACATCGTCGAGCTTGAGCACCGAGGTATAGGCGCCGGCCGGTACCTGGGCCCAGTCGGGCTCCACTGCGGCCACCTGGGAGGTCCAGAATGCGAATGCCACTGCCAATGCGGCGCGCACCCACCGTCCCCGCGTGCGTGCAGGCGTGCCCGGCGGCAGGTCGGCCGCCGGGACGATGCCGGTGGAGGTAAAGGTCACGACAGCCGCCTCAGTGCGCCGCGCCTTCGCCGCGCTCGGTGCTGGCGCGCACGGCCGCGACCTCGTCCTTGCTGATCCGGCCGCCGCCGTTGTCCCAGTGGTTGAGGGTGTAGGTCAGGATGTTGGCGACCTCGTCGTCGGTGAGCTGGCTCATCGGCGGCATCACCGAGTTGTAGTCCTTGCCGTTGACCGTCACCGGCCCGCTCAGGCCGTTGAGGATCACGGCGATCAGCTCCTGCTTGGAGTGCTGTGCGATCCAGTCCGAGTCCGCCAGCGGCGGGAACACGCCCGGCAGGCCCTGGCCGCTGTCCTGGTGGCAGACCGAGCAGGTGCCGTTGTACAGGGCCCCGCCCGCAGCCACCTGCTGCTCGACCGTCAGGCTGCCGCCGGCTGCCGCCGCCGCGGCCTCGCGCACCGGCGCCTGGCTGACCGCCTTGTCGCCCAGGTAGACCGAGTCCACTTCCTTGCCCGAGTAGATCGCCAGGTTCTCCTCGCCATCGACCTGCAGGATGCCCAGCGCGCCCTTGTTGAAGGCGCGGAAGATCGAGTGGTCGACGAGCACGTAGCTGCCCGGCACCTCCAGGTGGAAGTCGCCGATCATCGCGCCACCGGCAGGGATCAGCGTGGTCTGGACGTTTTCCTGGAACCGCGTGCCGCCCTCGAACCAGACCTTGTCGAAGATCTCGCCGATGACGTGGAAGCTCGAGACCAGGTTGGGCCCGCCGTTGCCCACGTACAGGCGCACGCTTTCGCCGACGCTGGCGCGCAGGGCGTTCTCGCCGATCAGGGCGCCCTCGGCGCCGTTGAAAAGCACGTAGCTGGCGTTCTCGTCGATCGCCTTCTGCATGTCGAAGGGCTGATGGCCCTTCTCGCGGTACTTGCCCACGGTGTAGAAATCGCCCTGCATCACGTAGTACTCGCGGTCCACCGCCGGCAGACCCTCGGGCGGCTCGACCAGGATCAGTCCGTACATGCCGTTGGCCACGTGCATGCCGACCGGCGCGGTCGCGCAGTGGTAGACATACAGGCCCTGGTTGAGCGCCTTGAACGTGAACTGGGAGCTGTGGCCCGGTGCGGTGAAGGTCGAGGTCGCGCCGCCGCCCGGCCCGGTGACGCCGTGCAGGTCGATGTTGTGCGGCATCTTCGAGTCGGGGTGGTTGTGCAGCCGGAACTCGACGGTGTCGCCCTGGCGCACGCGGATGAAGCTGCCCGGGACGGTCCCGCCGAAGGTCCAGAAGGTGTAGGTCACGCCCTCGGCGATTTCCAGGTCCAGTTCACGGACCTCCAGATCGACGATGACCTTGGCCGGATGACTCCGGCCGGTCGGCGGCGGAACCTGGGGCGGCGAGGTCAGGATGGCCTGGACGGGCTCGCCCTGGGGCGGGCCGAAGTCGCCCTTGCGCGAGCCGCCGGTGTCGGCCGGCGGCGAGGCCGCCTGCTGCGCGCCGGCCGGCGAGTCGCCGGTGCACCCGGCGAGCGCGAGGGCGCCCGCGAGGGCCGCGATCATCACTGCGGCAGGTCCGGATTTCATGTGCGTACTCCTGGGTGTGATGGTCCGAATGAGGATGCCAGCCTACCGGGGCAGCCGCCGCCGGGCCTTGACGGGCGTCAAGCCGGCCCCTTTGCCAGCGCAGGTTCATAACGGGGCGCGTGTGACCGCTCCGTCGCCGCGGTGCGCACACCCGGACCGGGGAAGTCCGCGCGGCCGGGTCGCGCTCAGACCCTCAGCGCCATTCGCCGGTGGCAGTGAGCAACCGCCGGATCTCGCGCTCCAGGTATGCGAAGTACCTTCCGATGTAGCTGATCGAGTTCTCGGTGTCGATCAGGAACGGATTCATCAGCGTGTGGCGCAGGATCACGATGCGGTCGGCGTCGGCCGAGTCGCTGTCCAGGGTCGCGGCGTCGAGCCCGAGCGCATCGAGCAGGGCCCGGGTATCGCGCTCGCCCAGGCGCTCGGGCTCCAGCGTGGTCATCGAGCCGAAGAACTCGCGCATCTGGACCGGCCGGGTCGGGTCCGCGCGCAGTGCCTGGAACAGCGCGCGTACGAACGCGTTGGCGCGGGCGACCTCGCGGTTCCCGACCGGGTTCAGGGTCAGGCAGACCAGGTTGCTGTCGGGCTCGAACGGAACCCGGCACAGCACCTGCTCTCCGATCCGGTCGGCGAAGTCGGAGGCCTCGGCACGAAACGCCTCGGTCGCGCGGATGCTCTGCCCCATGATCGCACCGAAGTGGTCGTGGTCCAGCGGCATCACGCGATGGGTGACGTACACGGCGGCAGCCGCGGCGCCCGATTTGGAGCCCTCCGGGATGTACCGCCCGAGTTGCCGGTAGCGTGCGAAGTAGTCGCTGGTGCCGTCGCCGTCGAACACGTAGTCGGCATCCTCGACCAGCAGGTGCATGGCGCGCTGGTCGCGGCAGACGAAGGCACCCGAGCCATAGGGCACGAACCCGAGTTTGTGCGGGTCCACGGTCACCGAGTCGACCTTGCCCAGCGCCGCGAAGGCCGCGTGCACGTCCTCGCGCGGGAAGCCCTGGAACTGCGCCTGCATCGCGGCGATCTCCCGTAACGTCCCGTCGGCCTCGCGGAACAGGGTGGCCAGGTAGCCGCCCCATGCAGCGTCCACGTGGACATGGAAGCCCAGGCCGACAGCGGCCATGCGCTGGCGCTGCTCCAGCACCCGGTGCACCGGATCGATGGTGCCGAACTCGGTGCCTCCGAGCACGGCCACGGCCATCAGCACCGGTCTGCGTTCCCGCGCGCAGGCATCGAGGCGTTCGGCCAGGGCGTCGACGTCGATGCGCATGCCGCTCTCGGGCACCAGCTGGAGCTGGTTGCGACCCAGACCCAGCAGCTTGATGCCCTTGCTCCAGGAGTAATGCGCCGTCACCGGTGCCACCACGCACGGCGGCTGCAGCGAGCCGTGGCGCGCGAAGAATTCGACCAGGCCCAGCGATTCGAGTCGTTCCTCACGCACCCGCGCGGTCCAATGCCGGCGCTCGCGCGCCGCCAGCGCCGCCAGCCAGTGCTGCCATTGTTGCAGCAGGGCGATCGTCGCGTCCGGGGACAGATTGAAGGCGGCCCAGTCGTCCTCCGGAAGTTGCAGTCCATCCGGCGCGGCGGCCCGCAGTGCGACCGGGAACGCTTTCATCGACAGCGCCAGCCGCAGCGCCTGGTAGTTGGCGACGGTGCCGCCGGAGGTCAGGTGCCCGAAGGCACAGTCCTCGCGCGTGGGATCGTCGATGTAGCCGAGCATCCGCGCCAGCTGCAGGCCGACCTGGATCTCCAGGTCGATGGTGACCGGGGCCGCATCGGCGCTGACGTTGTTGGGGTTGTACGGCAGCGCCAGGAACTGCGCGGCCAGCGCCGGCAGCAGCAGGTCGGAGACCATGTGGCCGATATAGCGCGGCGAATGGAAGGGCACCGAGTGCTTCAGCGTCGCCGACAGTGCGTGCAACTCCCTGCGCAGGCGCGCTTCGTAAGCCTGGAACTCCGGGCTCTGCGCGGCGTGCGTCGGGATCGCCGGCGGATCGTCCGGATGGAAGTTGCGCCGCCAGTAGACATGATCGCGCAGAAACTCCACCACGAGTTTTTCCAGCAGCGAATCGTTCTCGCCGTAGGGGCCCAGGAAGCACGGATACAGCCTCGGGTCGCTCATGAGGGCAGCCCTGCGAGAAAGCCCAGCGGATGATGGGCGCGTGCGATCGAGATGATGAGCGCGTAGATGGCCAGGGCCGCGGCGAAACACACGGCCTTGCGCCCGCGCGTGGGTGCACGCCTGAGCGCGTAGGTGCCCAGCACGATATAGGCGACCAGCAGCAGTACCTTGGCTGTCAGCCAGCCGTGCACGAACGGGTACTGGTGCAGCATCGTCGCCAGCATCAGTGCGGTGGTCAGCAAGGCGGTGTCGTTCGCGTAGGACAGGTAGCGCACCGGCGCCCACATCGCCGGGCGCGGGGCGCCGGCCAGCACCAGTGTCCCGCGCGCGAAGAACAGCCCGCCGCTGGCCAGGACGGTGGCGATGTGGATCCACTTGATCTGCAGGTACCAGGCGATCATCGGGGTGGGAACCTGTTCATCCGGGCCTGCCGTCGGCGCGCGGCGTCAGCCAGATCCAGCCGCAGCGCAGCGCCCAGGGCAGGAACGCGATCAGCCAGCCGAAGGCGGACAGCGCCTGCCAGGTCGCGTAGCCGGGCGCGAACTCGGAAACGATGCGGGTGACCGCGACGATCTGTACCGCGATGAAGCCGAACCAGGCGACCCGGCTCATGGCCAGCGGGCGGCCCGAGTGTCCCAGCGTCACCCGGGTGACCATGGCCACCAGCAGGCTGCCGAAGAAGCCGATCGCCAGTGCGTGCAGCGGCGCCCGGCCCAGGATGAACTCCCCGGTCGCGGCGAACCACAGGCTCTGCGCTGCGTACAGCGCCATCGCCGCCGGCAGCCAGGCAAATCCCAGGAACAGCGCCGCCAGCAGCCCGGGCATCGGCGCGCGCGGCCACCAGTGCCACAGCAGCCATGCACCCAGCGCGAGCAGCGCGAGATCGGGCAGCCACATCCACGCGTAGGCATGGGCGAGCTCGAGCACCACGTGCCCGAATGCCGCGGCCCAGAACAGCGCCAGTGCCGGCATCGGCCGCACCACGCGGTACCCGGGAATCACGCAGCTGGCGAAGAACGGGAGCATCCGGTGGCACACCGTAAAGAACACCGGCAGCAGGAACCCGAAGCCGCCGAGCTTGATCGACGCGAAGGCGAGCCGCGCATCGCCGCCATGGGCGTAGGCCAGAAACAGCGCCAGTCCGGTCGCGCCCAGCAGCAGCGCAAAGCCGCACGAGAGCGCGTGCCAGGTTCGCCCGGCGTCCTGCCACAGGATCACGGCAAGACGCACCAGCCCGTACACCCAGCCGGCCAGCGTCAGCCACATCCCGGCGATCACCAGCGGCGGCGCCGCGAACAGTCCGATGACCGTGACCAGGTATCCGGCCAGCAGCAGTCCGCCGGCCGGAAGAAAGCCCAGCGGACCGACCGGCGCCTGGTTCATCCAGCGCGGGAACACCGTGAGCAGGAAGCCGAAGATGAACGGCGTGAACACCTGGTAGAGCATCACCACCGCATGGGCCCAGCCGGCAGGGATCTGCGGCGCCCTCATGCCGAGCAAGTGCCAGCGCTGGTCGGCGAGCCACAGCGCCCACCAGGCCATCGCCAGCAGCAGCGCCGCGGCGCCGGCCAGGAAGGCCAGCCGGTGCGGCGCGTCCGCGAACAGGCGCAGATCGGGCCGCGTGGATGACGGCTGGGACCGGGCAATCGTTTCCATGGCGACAGTGTCGTCGCTGCGCGGTGTGCATGCTTTGATTCAGATCAGGTGGTGCGGGGCAACCGCGCACGGGCGGCGGCCGCGCCTCAGCCCCTCTCCCGGGTTAGCAGCGCAGCCAGGCCCAGCCAGAGTTTCTTCGTGGTGCTCATGACCGCGGTTCCGGTTGAAAATCGGCGCGGAATGTCGGCGAAGCCGGATTCGGGCGCCCTGATCCGGGTCAAATCGTGCCGAATCCGGGGTGGCTTGACGTCGGTCAATCCCCCGCGGCCCGAACCGCGCCACGCTTCGTGCATCGCCCATGGATGCAGACGCCATGACTTCGCCACGTCGATGGCTGGCAGGCGCCGTCGAGACGCTGGCCGCCGAGGCGCGCAGGTCGGCCGACACCCACCTGCTGCGCCTGGACCTGCCGGGATTTCCCGGGATCTCCCTGTACCTGAAGGACGAGTCGGTGCACCCGACCGGCAGCCTCAAGCACCGGCTGGCGCGCTCGCTGTTCCTGTATGGACTGTGCAACGGCTGGATCCGCGAAGGTCGCTGCCTGGTCGAGGCCTCCAGCGGCAACACGGCGGTCTCGGAAGCCTACTTCGCCCGGCTGCTCGGACTGGAACTGGTGGCCGTGGTCCCGGTGGGTACCTCGCCGGAGAAGCTGGCCCTGATCGAATCCTTCGGCGGCAGCTGCGACTTCGTCGCCGGCACGGACATCTATGCCGAAGCCGAGCGCGTCGCCGCGCAGCGGCAGGGGCACTACCTGGACCAGTTCACCTATGCCGAGCGCGCCACCGACTGGCGCGGCAACAACAACATCGCCGAGTCGATCTTCGAGCAGATGGCGCTGGAAGCGCACCCGCACCCGCGCTGGATCGTCGTGCCGGCCGGAACCGGCGGCACCTCGGCGACGATCGGACGCTACGTGCGCTACATCGGTGCGCCCACCCAGGTGTGCGTGGTCGATCCGGAAAACTCGGTGTTCTTCGACGCCTACGCCGGCGGCGACCTTGCCTTGCAGTCCAGTCACTGCTCGCGGATCGAGGGCATCGGGCGGCCGCGCGTGGAACCTTCGTTCCTGCCCGAGGTGGTCGACCGCATGCTCAGGGTTCCCGACGCCGCCACGGTGGCGGCGCTGCCGCTGCTCGAGCGCTGGCTGGGGCGGCGCTGCGGCGGCTCCACCGGCACCGGCGTGGTCGGTGCCTTGCGCCTGATGTGCCGGATGCGCGAATCGGACGAAAATGGTGCCGTGGTCACCCTGATCGGAGACGGCGGCGAGCGATACGCCGGTACCTGCTACGACCCGGCCTGGATCGCTGCGCAGGGCCTGGATCCCGGGCCCTGGAGCTCGACGCTGGAGGCGGTGGCCGCGGGCGCGCGCTGGCCCGCGGGTCAGGAACTGCCGACGGCGGCGCGCGGATCGCCGCATCCAGCGCCGGCCGACCGGAGCCGCGCGGAGCGAGGCCGCCCGGTGCGCGGCGCGGCCCTCGCGGGGGAGGCTGGACGGAGGTAGCCGGGTCACGCAGGCCTCCCACCCCGAGCAGGCCGCGCCGCCTTGGGCGAAAATGACACGGCCGCAAACCCGGAGCCGCCATGAACGACACCCTCTCGCATTCGCGCAGCGTGCGCCGCGTAATCCGCGGCACGGCGACCTCGGACGGCGCCGGTGTGCGGCTCACCCGCGTGATCGGGTCGCCGCAGTTGCCGGATCTGGATCCGTTCCTGCTGCTGGACGAGTTCGGCACCGACCGCGCCCAGGACTACGTCGGCGGTTTCCCGGACCATCCGCACCGCGGGTTCGAGACCGTCACCTACATGCTCGACGGGCGCATGCGCCACCGCGACAACCACGGCAACGAGGGGCTGCTGGTGCCCGGCGCGGTGCAATGGATGACCGCTGGCCGCGGCATCGTGCACTCGGAGATGCCTGAGCAGGAACACGGCCGGATGCGCGGCTTCCAGCTCTGGGTCAACCTCCCGGCGAAGGACAAGATGACCGCGCCGCGCTACCAGGAGCTGGGCCCGGAGCGCATTCCGGTGCTGGAGCCGGCGCAGGGCATCCGCCTGAAGCTGATCGCGGGCCGCATCGGCGAGGTCGCCGGGCCGATCGTGCAACCGGCCACCGACCCGCTGTACGTGGATGCGCACCTTCGCGCAGGTGCGCGCGTCGAGCTGGCGGTGCCGGAAGGTCACACCGCGTTCGTGTTCGTCTACGAAGGTGCCGCGCGCGTGGGCGAGGGCACGGAAGCCGCCACCGTGGCGGCTCGGGAACTGGCGGTGCTGGACGCGGGCAACCGGATCGTGCTCGAGGGCCGCGAAGCCGATACCCGCGCGATCGTCGTGGCCGGACGCCCGCTGCACGAGCCGGTGGCACGCCACGGCCCGTTCGTGATGAACACGCGCGAGGAGATCATGCAGGCGGTCGACGATTTCCGCGCCGGCCGCTTCTGACGCTGTACTTTCCCGTCCGTCGTGGCAGGACTCAGTCGCGCAGCACAGGCTGCGCCAGCGCCTGGAGCCTGGCCAGGTCCGTCAGTTCCACCTCGCGCCGGTCGATCCGGATCAGTCCGTCGCTGCGGAAACGGCGCAGCACGCGGCTGACGGTTTCCGGCGCCAGGCGCAGGTAATTGGCGATGTCGGTCCGCGCCATCGACAGCGTGAAGCGTGTGGGCGAGAAACCGCGCGCGGCATAGCGGCGGGACAGACCGAGCACGAATGCCGCCATGCGCTCGTCGGCCGAGAAGTCGCCGGCCAGCAGCGCCGCCTTGTCGATGTCGCGGCTGAGCAGGCGGAACAGCTGCGCCTGCAGCCCCGGCAGCCGCGTCGCCAGGGTCGCCATTGCCGGGAACGAGAACCGGCACAACGTCACCGTATCCAGCGCCAGCGCATTGCACGGATAGCGCGAGGCATGGATCGCGTTCAGGCCGATCACCTCCCCGGGCAGGAAGAAGCCGAGCACCTGCTCGCGCCCATGGCTGTCCACGACGTAGGTTTTCACGGTGCCGGCACGCACCGCGGCGATCGCCGTGAACGGGTCGCCCTCGCGGAACAGGTGCTCGCCTGCGTGGAACGGACCGATGTGCTCGACCAGGCAGTGCAGTTCGTGCAGCTGTGCCTTTTCCAGGCCCTCGGCCACGCAGACCGGGGCGAAGGCGCAGGTACTGCAGAAGCGGAATTCGTCACCGTCGTCGGCAATCGGCGCGGGCCGGACGTGACTGGCCGCGGTCCTCACCGCGACCTCCGGTTCGGGCACCTCAGATCGCCCGCGAATAGCGGGCCACGGGCGCTGCCGGTTGTTCCAGGTAATGATCGAAGCACATCGCAATGATACGCAGCAGGAGCCGTCCGCGAGCGGTCGCTTCGATCCGGCCCGGCTCGATCGTGACCAGACCGTCCTGGACCAGTGGCTGCACCTGCGCCAGTGACGAGGCGAAGTAGTCATGGAAATCGATCGCGTGGCGGTCCTCGAAGGCGACGATGTCGACGGCGGCGTTGCACATGAGCTCGTCGATCAGGTCGGCGCGGACAATGTCGTCGGCGCTCAGGGCCAGGCCGCGCGCGATCGGCAGTTCGCCGGCGTCCAGCGCAGCCTGGTAGTGCGGCAGGTCCTTGTGATTCTGCGCGTAGGCATCGCCGATGCGGCTGATCGCGCTCACCCCCATCCCGATCAGATCGCAGTCCGCATGCGTGGTGTAGCCCATGAAGTTGCGGTGCAGCGCGCCGTGGTGCTGCGCGCGCGCCAGCTCGTCGCCCGGAAGTGCGAAATGGTCCATGCCGATATACACGTAGCCGGCGGCTCCCAGGCGCTCGACCGCCAGCTCCAGCAGCCCCAGTTTGGCGGCAGGATCGGGCAGGTCCTCGGCGCGGATGCGGGTCTGGCCGCGGAACATCTCGGGCAGGTGGGCGTAGCTGTAGACCGCGAGCCGGTCCGGCCGCATCCCGACCACCGTGTCCAGGGTGCGGGCGAAACCCTCGCGGGTCTGTTTCGGGAGGCCGTAGATCAGGTCGACGTTGACCGAGCGCATGCCGGCCTCGCGGCAGGCGTCGATGACCTCCCGGGTCTGCTGCACGCTCTGGACGCGGTTGACCGCGCGCTGCACGTCCGGATCGAAGTCCTGGACGCCGAAGCTCGCCCGGTTCAGGCCGAACCCGGCCAGCGACCGGATCGCGTCCGGATCGACCGTGCGCGGATCGATCTCGATCGAGAAGTCGCGGTCGGCCCGCGAGCTGAAGTGGAAATGGCGGCCGATCGTCTCGATCAGCTCGCCCAGGTCGGCGGACTCCAGGAAGTTCGGCGTGCCGCCGCCGAAGTGCAGCTGCACGACGTCGCGGTCGCGGTCGACCAGCGGCGCCACCAGGTCGATTTCCCGGTACAGCCGTGCCAGGTACGCCTCGGCGCGGCCGTAGTCGCGCGTGATGATGCGGTTGCAGCCGCAGTAGAAGCACGGGCTGAAGCAGAACGGCACGTGCACGTACACCGACACCGGGGCCGGGATCGGCGGCTCGTTGCTGCGGCGCACGTGCATGCGGAACTGGTCGGCCCCGAAGCCGCTGTGGAAGTGCGGCGCGGTGGGGTAGGACGTGTAGCGCGGACCGGGGCGGTCGCAGCGGGCCAGCAGCTCGCGGTCGAAGATGACGTTGGCGGTGGTCATCGGCAGGGTGGGCGCGCTCGTCCTCATGGGCTCGACGATAGGGCCCGGCACGGCCGGGCGCCTTGATCGTGGTCAATCCCGGCCGACTCGCAGCCGCGCCTGGCCCGGCGTCAGGGGGGTGCGCCTGCACATCCGGTGCGCCGGTGCCGGTATGCTTGCCGGCGCCGAACCAAGCGAGGGTCCGATGCGCGCCCGATTTCCGACACTGAGACTGGTCCCGATCCTGTGCTTCGCCGCGGCGATGGCCGCTTGCGGCTTCCAGCTGCGCGGCGAAGCCGAACTGCCCCCGGAACTGGGACGGGTGCGGCTGGAAGTGGCCGATCCGTTCAGCCCGCTGGCACGGGACCTGGGCAATGCCCTGCGCAGGTCCGGGTCGACTCTGACCGACCAGGCCGACGCGGCCGCGCTGCGCATCCGGGTCGATGTGCTGGGCACCCTGCCGCTGACGGTGGGCGTCACCGGCCGTGTCCAGGAATACGTGCTGCGCTACCAGGTGGAGTTCGAGGTGATCGCCGCCGACGGCCGCGTGCTGCTGCCGCGCCAGCGCATCGAGCTCTCGCGCGAGTTCAGCTTCGACACCGCGCAGGCGATCGGCTCGCCGGCCGAGGAGGAGACCATGCGCGAGGAATTGCGGCGCGAAATGGTGCAGGCGATCATGCGGCGGCTGGAGCAGGCGCGGACCTGAGCCGGTGGGAAAGCCGACTCACGTACTGGCGCGGCACCTGGCGGCAGACCCGCTGGCACCGGTGTGGCTGATCGCCAGCGGCGAACCCCTGCTGGTCATGGAGGCTGCCGACGCCGTGCGCCTGCGCGCCCGTGAGCTCGGGTATTCGGAGCGCACGGTTTTGGAGGTCGATGGCCGCTTCGACTGGGCCGACTTTGGCGCCGCACTGGGCGAGCGGTCCCTGTTCGCCAGCCGGCGGATCATCGAGCTGCGCCTGCCGACCGGGCGCCCCGGCCGGGAAGGCGCCGAGGCGATCGCCGCCTTTGCCCGCGATCCGGTGCCCGACCTCCTGCTGCTGGTGCTGGCCGGCCAGTGGAGCCGCAGTCACGAGGTCGCCTGGGTCAAGGCGGTCGACAAGGCCGGCGTGCTGCTGCCGCTGTGGCCGCCGCGCAGCCACGAGCTGCCGGGCTGGATCCGCGACCGGATGGCCGCGCGCGGGCTGGCGGCCGACCATGCAGCAACCGGTCTGATCGCCGAGCGGGTCGAAGGCAACCTGCTGGCCGCCGCCCAGGAGATCGACAAGCTGCTGCTGCTGAAGGGCCCCGGACGGCTGGACGTCGACGAACTCGCGCGCCTGATCGCCGACAGCGCGCGGTTCGATACGTTCGGCATGACCGAGGCCGCCCTGTCCGGCGATGCGCCACGGGCCCTTCGAATGCTGCGTGGGCTGCGCGCGGAAGGCGAGGCCATCCAGCGCATCGTCGCCTGGCTGTCCGGGCAGATCGCGACCGCCGTGGAGCTGGCCACGGTCAAGGCCTCCGGCGGCAACCTGGGGCAGGCGATGCAGCGGGCCGGCCTCTGGCAATCGCGCCAGGGCGCCTTCAGGAGTGCGCTGGCCCGCGCCGACGCGCGCCACTTCGAACGCCTGCTGGCCGACCTGGCGCATGTGGACCAGGTCAGCAAGGGCCGGCCGCCAGGCGATGCCTGGCTCGAGCTCGAGCGCCTGCTGCTGGCGCTGGCGCAGCCGCCTCTGCGCCGGAAACTGGGCGTCGGGGCCTGAACGGTGGCGGGCGCCGGGACCCCGGCAGCGCAGCCGTGCGAGATGACGCTGCTGTACGGCGGCACCTTCGACCCGGTCCACAACGGCCACCTGGCGGCCGCACGCCATGCCGGCGAGATCCTCGCTGCGCCGGTGGTGTTCGTTCCCGCCGGCGACCCGCCCCATCGTGCCGCCCCGGGCGCGGCCGCACGCCATCGCCTGGCGATGCTGCGGCTGGCGCTGGCCGGACAGCCGGGCTTCCGGATCGACACCTGCGAGATGGAGCGCCCGGGGCGCTCCTACAGCGTGGATACGCTCGCCCACTGGCGCGGCCGGATCGGCCAGAACGCGCCGCTGGCCTGGCTGGTGGGGGCCGATGCATTCAGCGGCCTGCACCATTGGCAGCGCTGGGAGGACCTGCTGGCGCTGGCGCATTTCGTGGTCGCGGTACGGCCCGGACACCCGATCGAGCCCCTGCCCGAGCCGCTGGCGGCGCATTGCCGCGACCGCTGGGCCGGAGCGCCCGCAGACCTGTGCGGCGCACCGGCCGGTCGCCTGCTGCGGCTGGACATGCCGCCGCATGCCGGTTCGGCCTCGGCGTTGCGGCGCCGGATCGCAGCCGGGGAGCCCTGGGAGGCTCAGGTGCCGACGCCGGTGGCGGCCTATATCCGCGCGCATGGCCTGTACCGGCAGGCTTGATGCGACGGCAAGCTCCGGTGCTTATACTCGGCTCGTGGTTTCCACAATCTGGAGGTAGCGAACACTTGACCGCCCACGCCAAAGTCATCAAGACCACCCTTCCCGAACCCCCGCCCGCTCCACAGGACCTGCTGGTCCAGGTCCACGCCGCCCTCGAAGAGATCAAGGCCCGCGACGTCAGCGAAATCGACGTGCGCGGCAAGACCTCGATCACCGACTACATGGTGATCGCCTCGGGCACCTCCACCCGCCACGTGAAGTCGATCGCCGACCAGGTGATCCGGCATGCCAAGCGCCTGAACGTCCAGCCGCTGGGCGTGGAGGGCGAGCGCGAGGCCGAATGGGTGCTGGTGGACCTGGGCGACGTGCTGGTGCACGTCATGCTGCCGCGCACGCGCGAGTTCTACGGTCTGGAACGGCTGTGGACCGTAGGCGACAGCGCGCCGCCGGAACAACTCATCACGGCCGAGGCGTGATCCGCGCCCGGTTGCGCTGACGCCGGGCCGCAGCCATGCGCGCGAGCCTGATCGCCGTGGGTACCGGCATGCCCCAGTGGGTCGATGCCGGCACCGCCGAGTACCGCAGGCGTCTGTCGCACTGGCTGCCGCTGGACCTGGTCGAGATCGCCCCGGGCGATCGCGCCAGGTCGCGCGATCCGCGCCGCGCCATCGCCGAGGAGGGCCAGCGCCTGATCGCTGCGATCCCCAAGGACGCATGGGTCGTGCTGTGCGACGCGCGCGGCAAGTCCCACAGCAGCGAATCGCTGGCCCAACGCCTGCAGCACTGGCGAATGCAGGGCCGCGACCTGGCCTTTGTGGTCGGCGGCCCGGACGGATTCGCCGACGAGGTCCGCCAGGGCGCCCACGAAACCTGGTCGCTGGGCCCGATGACCCTGCCGCATCCGCTGGCCCGGCTGGTGATCATCGAGCAGCTGTACCGCGCCGCCAGCATCCTGGCCAACCATCCCTACCACCGCGGCGGCTAGCCACGCTCGAGCGGCCCGTTCCGATGGCGCCAGCCCGCGTAATGTTCTTCCCCATTCGCTCCGGGCGTACGTGCGCAGCGCCGGCGTCGAAGGACGCCCGGTGCCGCGGCGTCATTTCGTTGCGCCACTGTCCATGGGGTTGTGTCTCCGCACGCCGTGCCGCGGTCCGGGATCCCTTGCCGGGGGACGCCGTGAATCCGTCCATGGAGGCTCAGACGCGCCATCCATGGCGCG
>DASRZM010000103.1:0-43971 GCA_035686365.1 Lysobacteraceae bacterium
ATCGGCCAGTTCATCGGCCACCATATCGAAGGCCGTCGTCCTTCGTTCCTGACCGACCTGACCTACCTGCTGATCGGGCCGCTGTGGCTGATGGCCAAGCTGTACCGGCGCATGGGCTGGTCGTACTAGGCGCAGGGGTCAGAGAACCATTTCCGCCGCGGCGCTCCGCGATTCGTGGGGCCGCGTCCGGAAAAGGTTCTCTGACCCCTGCGCCCCGGGTGCCGGACCCTCCTAGACCGGCGGACGCCAGGTGTCGTTCTCGCGCGGGCGCAGCAGCCAGCGGCACAGTGCCGGCAGGAAGATGATCGCCGCGATCATGTTGACCACGAACATGAAGGTCAGCATCAGGCCCATGTCCGCCTGGAACTTGAGGTCGGAGAACACCCAGGTGCCCACGCCCAGCGCCAGCGTCAGGGCCGTGTAGAAGATCGCGATGCCGGTGGTCTTGAGCGAGATGAAATACGACTCGCCCAGCGTGCGGCCCTGCTTCATGGCCTCGGCCATGCGCGCGAAGATGTAGATCGCGTAGTCCACGCCGATGCCCACGCCCAGCGCCACCACCGTGAGCGTGTTGACCTTCAGTCCGATGTCCAGTTCCACCATCAACGAGTGGCCCAGTTCGGTGACCAGCACCAGCGGAAGCACGACGCACAGCGCCGCCAGCGGATTGCGGAAGCTCAGCAGGCACATCAGGAACACGGCGCTGTAGAGCAGGTACAGCATCACGTGCTCGACCTCGCGCACCTTGTCGTTGATGGCCGCCATGACGCCGACGTTGCCGGTGCCCAGCCGCAGGTTCACCGCATCGCGGTCGTACTCGCTCCCGGCGTCGTCTTCGACGCCCTCTTCCCCGGCCAGTGCCAGGCGCAGGTTGATGCCCGGGTACCAGGCCTCCTGCGTTTCCCGGAAGCGCTTGACCGCGGCCACCACGCGGTCGATCGTCTCCGCGCGGTGGTCGGTCAGGAACAGGATGATCGGCATCCCGCTGCAATCTGCATTGAGCAGGCCCGAGTCGGTCTCGAAGCCCTGCGTGGCCACGCGCAGCTGGTCCTGGCTGCGCGGCAGCACGCGCCAGCGGATATTGCCCTCGTTCCAGCCCGCATTGACGATCTTGGCCGCCATCGGCAGCGAGATCACCTGCTGCACGCCCTGGACGTTGCGCATGTACCACGAAAAGCGGTCGATCGCCTCCATCGCCGCATAGCTCAGGGTGCAGGCGTTGGGCCGGGCCTCTGCGATCACGCTGAGTGTGTCCACGCCCAGGGAAAACTTCTGCGTGATCATGCGCGCGTCCTGGTTGTAGCGCGCGTCGGCATGCAGTTCGGCCACGCCTTCCTCGGCGTCACCGATCATGACCTTGTCGCCATGGGTCTCGGCGAAGAACCAGATCACCAGTCCAGCGGCGATGATCACCGCGGCGGCGCGGGGCCGGGAGAAGCGCGCCAGCAGTGCCCACAGCCGGTCGAACTTGGTCAGCTGCCGCAGCCGGTACTCGCGCTTGCGCGGCAGGTTGCGCAGCCGCGTGTAGGAAAGCAGCACCGGCAGCAGGATCAGGTCGGTGAAGATGGTCAGCGCCACGCCCACCGTGGCGGTGATGGCGAGCTCGAAGATGATCCGGATGGGAATGATCAGGATGGTCGCGAACCCGATGCATCCGGCCAGCAGCGCCACCGTGCCCGGAATCAGCAGCATCTTGAAGGCTTCCCGCGCCCCGGTTTCCGGATCCGTGCCCGGGCGCGTGCGCAGCTCCTCGACCGTGCCTTCCTCCAGGCCGCCGAAGAAGATCTCGCCGCGGAACCGGTTGATCATCTGCTCGCCGTGGCTGACCGCGATCGCGAAGATCAGGAACGGTGTGAGCATGTTCATCGGGTCGATGCCGAAACCCATCAGGCGCAGGGCGCCCAGCATCCACACCACCGAAACCAGCGCACTGAGCACCGTCAGCGATGCCAGCTTGAACGAAGTGGAGTAGACGAACAGCAGGATCCAGGTCAGGAACACAGTGGCGAAGAAGAACACGATCACCGAGCGCGCGCCGTCGGCGATGTCCCCCACCATCTTGGCGAAGCCGATGATGTGGACGCTGTGATTCCCGTCCTCGTATTTGGTGCGGATCGCCTCGAGCTCGTCGGCGACCTGCTGGTAGTCCAGCCGCGTGCCCGAGTCCTCGGGAATGAGCTCGGCCCAGACCATCGCACCGGAGTAATCCTTGGCCACCAGCCGGCCGACGATGTTCGCCTTGACGATGTTGTCGCGGATGGTCGCGAAATCCTGCGGCGTGGGCTCGAAGCCCTCCACGTTCGGCGCGAAGTCCGACGGGATCACGTTGCCGCCGGCAAAGCCATCCTCGACCACCTCCACGAACCGTACGTTGGGCGTGAACAGCGATCGCACGCGCGCATCGTCGGTCGCACCGATCGCGATGACGTCGTTGGTCACGTTCTCCAGGGTCGCCAGGAAGTCCCGGTCGAAGATGTCGCCGTCGCGTGCGACCACGGCGACCAGCACGCGGTTGGCGCCGCCGAAGTCCTTCTCGTACTCGAGAAACGTCTGCATGTACTCGTGTTCGAGCGGGATCTGCTTCTTGAATCCCGCGTCGACACGCAGCTGCGCGCCGAAATACAGCATCGTCGCGGTGACGATCGCGAACAGCAGCAGCACCAGCGGCCGGTTGCCGAAGACGATGCGCTCGGCAAACCTGTGGAGCTTCGAATCGTACTGCCTGGACGTCACTGCCATGCGGTTCCCCCGTCAGCCCTGCGCTGCCTCAGCGCGCGCCCGCCGTACCTTTGCCGGTCTGGTACCGGTCGATCCCCTTCTCGCCGCCGACCAGGAAGCTGCCGCTGCCCAGCGCCATCACGGCGGCCAGGGTCGGCGTTTCCAGGTCGCGCGTCTGGTACCGGTGCAGTTCGAGCTCGACGTCGGCGGTGGCGCGACGCAGCACCGTGCCGTTGGCGCCGACCGCGACGAAACCGCCGTCGGGCAGGGCTGCACCGGCCATCAGGCTGGCCTCGGAGGGCGCCGGCAGCGCGGTCCAGGTCCCGCCCAGGTCGTGGCTCTCGAATACGTTGCCGCGCAGCCCGAGCACCACGATGTGGTCGCCGTCGAAGCCGAGCACGTCGAACATCGATCCCTCGTAGGGCATCTGCAGGCGTTCCCAGTTCCGGCCGCCATCGCGCGACCGGAACGCCGCGCCGCGCTCGCCGACGATGAACAGCGCGCCGCTGCCGGTGCGCGCGATCGCGTTCAGGTGCGGGTTCTCCTCGGCCTCGAGCATCAGTTCCTCGTCGGAGAAGGTCCAGTTGACCTCGTCCGGCGCCATCGCGTCGCCGTCTACCGCCACGCCGTCGACCTCATCGGCCCCGTCGACGACATCGGACTGCGTTCCCGCAAAACCGCCGATGTCCTGCACCTGCCAGGTGGCGCCGCCGTCGCCTGTGACGAGCATCAGGCTGTAGGCGCCCACGGCAATGCCGCGATCGGCGTCGAAGAACATCACGTCCAGCAGCGGCGCGCCCTGCCGCGGGTCGATCGCGAAGGGGTCGTCGTCCGGGCCTGGGGACTGGTGCGGGTCATGACGCTGCAGGCCCCAGATCAGTCCGCCATCGGCGCTGTGCACGATGACACCGTCGTGGCCCACCGCCCAGACCTTCGCGCCGACCGCATCCACGGACGTGAGCGTTGCGCTGGTCGGAACCGCGTCGACCTGGCGCCAGTCCTGGCGCGATTCGGAGACCAGCACGTGGCCCCGCTCGCCCACCGCCACTGCGCGCGAATCGGTCTCGGTGAAATCCAGGACCAGGGATTGGCTGGCCGCCAGCGGCATGATCACGGACTGCGCGGCCGCGCCGGGGTCGGGAATGTCCTCTTCGGTCACCTTCGGTGCGTACGGGTCCGCGCACGCCGACAAACCCAGGGCGAGCGCTGCCACCATCGCCATGGACCGGGCGCCACGGCGCCCTCCGCTGCGTGTGCCTGCCTGCATCGGAACTCCCCTTGGCGAAATGGATGCCGCGGTGTGGGGCGAGGTCGGCCATGGAGGCCGGAACATTCCGGCCAACCCGTCGGCGCGGCCCCGGTCCGGGTGACGGCGCCGGCCTGGCGGCCCGCGCCGTCCTCCGGCCATCAACGGATCCCGCGGGTGCGCAAGGCCTGCGGCGAGAAGTTCTCCGGTGTGGTCTGGAACGAGAAGTCGTACATGTTCTCCTGGTTGTCCAGGCCCGAGACGATGTAGCGCCCCGACTTCAGATCGTGGTGCGCCTCCAGCGTGCTCCAGAACAGCGGCTGGTCGTAGTAGTTGATCGACGCCGCCTCCGAGTAGCGCCAGATGTTCCCCTGGCCATCGTAGTGGTCGACCATCAGGATCTGCCAGCTGTCCTCGTCGACGTAGAAGGTGCGGCGCGCATTGATGTGGCGCTTGCCCGCCTTGAGGGTGGCGTCCACCACCCACACCCGGTGCAGTTCGTAGCGCAGCAGGTCCGGGTTCACGTGACCGGGTTGGATGATGTCGTCGTACTTCAGCGAGTCGCTGTGGACCTTGTAGGAGTTGTACGGCACGTACATCTCCTTCTTGCCCACCAGCTCCCAGTCGTAGCGGTCGAGCGCACCGTTGAACATGTCGGTCATGTCGTTGGTACGCAGGCCGTCGGAGGCCGTGCCCGGGTTGTCGTAGGCCACGTTGGGCGCCCGCCGCACGCGACGCTGGCCGGGGTTGTAGACCCAGGCCTGCCGATCCTGCTTCGCCTGGTTCAGGGTCTCGTGGACCAGCAGCACCTGGCCGGCCAGGCGGGCCGGGCTTTCGACCTTCTGGTAGAAGTAGATCAGGATGTTGTTGATGTCCTGGATGGTGTTTCCGGGCTTGTAGTACAGGCCCAGCAGTTCCTCGCTGATGCGGATCAGCGTGTACTGGCCGTTGGCCGTCGGTGCAGCCTGGTTCGCCCAGCGCTGCGCCGCGACGCCCTTGAACTTCATCTTGTGGTTCCAGATGACCTCGGGCCCGGTCTGCGGGATCGGGAACGGGATGCCTTCGGCAGCGTCCTCGACACCGTCACCATCGGCCACCAGTCTGGCGGTGGTGGCGTTGTTCTTCGTCATCTCGTAGGTACGCTCCGGGAAGGCCGCGGTCCGCCGGGTCGGATACACCAGCATCCTGAAGGTGTCGTACTTCTCGAACATCCCCTGCTGGCCGACGCTCAGACTGTCGGCGTACTGCAGGTAGTTGCTGCGGTCGATGGTCAGACGCGGCTGATCGTTCGGGAACGGATCGGGATGGTGGTCGCCGACGCTGTAGCCGGCCGGGGCCTTGTCCGGGGTCAGCCCCCCGTCCCAGGCGGGAATGGTTCCCTCGGCATTGCCGGCCTTCTCGGCGCCCATGGACGTGAGGTCCTGGCCGAGCCGGTTGGCCTGCTCCTGGCTCACCGCCGCGAGCGCGGCGCTGCTGGCGATGACCGCGCCAACCAGCAGCGTGGCGGTCATCTGCGTCTTCCGGGTCAGATAGCGCATCGCATTGCCCTCCGGGCTGGCATCAGAACGAATACTTGACCGTGAACGAGGCGAAGTCGCGGTCCGCGATCAGGTTGAACGGCTCGCCGCCGAAAAACGACGTGTAGCTGATGTCGAAAATCCACTTGTTCAGGTAGTTGCCTTCCACGCCGAGCGTCAGCGACTTGCGGTCCTCGAGGAAGTTGCCGCCGGGGCCCGGGGTGGTGCCGTTGACGTCATGATTGAACGCCACCCGTGGCGATACCGTCATCGGCGAACCGAAGGCGTTGTTGTAGTCGGCGCGCGCCGCCACCCGGTAGCCCCAGGAGAACGAGGTCGGGAAGCCCTCGGTCAGCGTCAGCGGGTTGCGCAGGCCGCCGCTGGAGATGTCCGGGCCGCCGCCGGTGTCGGTGCCGTCGCCCTGGTAGCGCAGGACGTCCTGCGAAGGCAGGTCCCAGACCTTGGTGGCGCCGACCTCGCCGACCACCGCCACCTGCTGGGCGCCGAGCACGTTGGCGAACAGCTTGGTCAGGGTGAACTGCGCCTGGGTGACCTCGTGGCGGTCCCAGCCGCTGATCTCCTCGCCGGGGCCGAATTCGCCCAGCTGGCTGATGAAATCCAGGTTGCGCCCCGGCAGCAGAGGATTGAGCGGGCTCAGCGCCGCGAACAGCACTTCCACGTCGTCGATCTGCAAGGGCATGTTGGGCCGGTAGCTGACCTCGCCCTGCCAGGCCCAGCCGCCCGGCAGCGTGGTATTGAAGCTGGCGCCCCACAGCTCGATGTCCTCGGGGTACTCGATGAAGTAGCGCCCCGAGGTCGGGCTGGTGGTGGTCAGCGCGATGCCCGAGATCAGCGGCAGCCGGCTGTGGTAGTTGAGGTAGAAGAAACCGAACTCGGTGTCGTTGAGTTCGGAAGCGAAATAACGCAGCGCCAGGCCCCACTGGCCGGAGTCGCTGGGTTTGCGGTCCGGCGCGCGCGGCACCGCTGCCGAGCAGCCGACCGCCACCAGCGCGGGCGGCAGATCGGTGCGGTCCGACGGCTGCCCGAACAGGCACACGTCCTCGAAGTTCTCGGGGTTGTCGACCGGCTGCGGCACCGTGCCGAAGCCCAGCATCACGTACTCGCCGCCCTGGACGGCGAAGTCGTTGGTGCTGAAGTAGGTCCCTACCGGGTCGGGCTCGATCTCCTCGAACTCGAACAGGTATACGCCTTCGATCGACAGGTTCTCGGTCAGCGAGAACGAGCCGTACAGCGAGCTGACCGGCAGGAAGGCTTCCTTGAGCTCGGCGCCGGCCACGCGCAGGCGGCTGACGTCGACCGGGTTGATCACGTTGATGCCGTTCTGGATGAACGTGCTCTCGCCCCAGCTCACCACCTGGCGCCCCAGCCGCACATTGCCCACGCTGCCCTCTCCATACTCGAAATCGGTGTAGATGAAGGCATCGAGCAGTTTCAGGTCCTCGCCGACCTTCTCCAGCGCGATGTCGGTGAGGTCTTCGCGGCCGGCGTTCTCGAAGTCGTAGAAGTAGAACCCGCGGAAGAACGCGCCCCAGTTGCGCCAGGTCAGCGACAGCTCGCTGGTGATCTTGAAGGTGTTGGAGAAGAGGTCCCACTGGTCGTAGTTGAGGTTGCCGTCGTCGCCGTTGACCGAGAACCGGCCACGCGCGCCCACCTGCAGCGCCTGCGCTTCGGGAAACCGGTTCTGCGCCTGCAGTGCGGCGATCTGGGCGACCAGGGTCGGGTCGAACTGCGCCTTGCCGACGAGGTCGTCGTCGCGATCCTCCACCCGCACCGAGATGCCGTAGGACACGGTCGTGTCGATGTTGCCCTCGACCTCGCCCCAATTGAAGGAAACGGCGCGGGCGTCCGGAGCGGCCAGTGCGGCGATCGCCGTGGCCACGGCCACCGCCAGCGGCGCGCGCGAGGCCCCCATCCGCACGCCGTGAGCATTGGTTTTCTTGGTCATGATCGATTCCCCGGTTGGCTTACTGCGTGCGGATCACGGACGGGTTCTGGACGAGTACGGTGGTGCCGTTGCTTACGGCCATGCTGGCCATCTCGCCCTGCATCTCGGTGGTCACCGCCAGTTCGGTTGCGGTCGGCGTGCCGCCGGTGGCGCTGGGCGACAGCAGCGACCCGTGGTGCCCGGCGATGAAGCGCACGGCGCCCCGGATGCCGTTGGCGTTCTGCGTGGTGCCCGTGATCGAGCTCAGGCCCAGGGCGCGGATCAGCGGTTCGGTGCCCGACAGCGGCGCGCCAGGCACCGAGTTGGGGATCACCTGGTCCGGCGGCGAGGTGTCGCTTCCGACCACCTCGTGCAGCAGGATCGCGTTCTGCGCCGAGGCGAAGCCGAAGTTGATCGGGTCGCCGGAGTCGATGACGGTCTGGGCGGCGAAGAAGAACCGGTCGTAGCCCGGCGTACCCGGCTGCAGCCCCGCCGCCGCGGCCAGGCCTGCACGGATGCGCGGACCGAAGGTTGCCGAGCCGTCCAGCAGGCGGGCGATGCCGCCGCCGGGGACCGACAGCGTGGCCACGCGCACGTTCGGCTCCAGCGCCAGGAACGCGGTGCCGACCATTGCCCCCAGCGACTGGCCGACGAACTGGATGCGCGCGCCGTCGAAATCGCCGCTGCCGTTGGCGTCGATGTCCATCGAGGGCACGTCCGCGGCCACGATGAACAGGTCGGCGATGGCCTGGCGCAGGTTGTCGCGCGAGGTCAGCAGCGAGGCCAGGTTGATGGTGTGTGCGCCGGAGGGATCGGGCACGCCGTCGGGACCGGGTGCACCGGTGGTGTTGTTGATGTAATCCACGTCGAAGGTGCGCTCGCTGCCCAGCGGCCCGAACGGCGTGTTCTCGATGTTGAACGGGTGGCTCCTCGGCAGGCCGTGCAACGGCTGGTCGATCGAGACCACGGCGAACCCCTGGGCGGCCAGGGTCGCGGAGATCGCGACCGCGTCGGTGCGGTTGCGGGTGATGCCGTGCTGGAAGATCACCACCGGCCAGCCCGATGCCGGCTTGGTGCGGCCGGAGGCCGCATTGGGCACCGTCACGAACAGCGGCGCGGTCACCGTCGTGTTGGCGACCGGGCGCGGGTTGGCGAAGGTCAGGTGGGTCGAGGTCGGGTCCAGCCCGAACTGGTTGAAAGGCGGCACGTAGGCGCCCGGGGCTGCCTTCCAGAAGCCGGTCAGCGGGCCGGTCGGATTGCCCGCGCTCGGCGGCACCAGGTAATACGGCAGGTCGATGGTTCCGATGTAGATGTCGGCGATCGGCGGCAGGCCGACCACGGCGCTGGTCTGGCCGCTGAAGGCCAGCCGCGTGGTGGTCGGCTGCACCCCGGCGCGCACCGTCTGCAGCACCGGCGTGATGCTCTGGGTGGTGGCCACCCAGGTCACCGCGATCTCGTCGCGCGGGATCCCCACGGCGCCCGCGGCGGCCTGCTGCGAATTGGTCAGCAGGCGCAGGGGCTCCAGCGCACAGGCGTTGGCGTCCGACAGCAGCGGGTCCGTGCTCACGCCGTTGACGCACAGCGGACTGGTGCGCGAGGCCAGCGCGTAGGTCTGGTCCTGCGTGGCGTCGTTGCCGCGGGCGTCGCGGACGTCGTCGGTGACCACCACCATGTAGGAGGTCAGCTGCTTCAGCGGCGAGGTCGGCAGAATCGCCACGGTGCGCCCGGTCGGGTCACTGGGAGCGACCGCGGTGACGAACTCGGCCGGCACCGTGAGCTCGCGCACGACCCCGGTCACCCCGCCGCCGGGTCCGGTGAGCGTGACCTCGAACATGCGGATGGTCTGGCCCGGGATGATCGTGGCCGGGTTCGGCGTGGCCGAGAACTGCAGCGACCACGGCGCCACCGTGGAAAAACCGTCGAGCGCGTTGATCGCGACGGTCGGATCACCGAAGTTGTTCGGGTTGGCGACCGGGATGTTCAGTGTCAGGTCGCGCGTGCCCGAGAACAACAGGTTGTTGGGCGTCGGGATCAGGCCAGCGCTCGGATTGAAGATCGCGGTGATGACGCCGGTGATGGCGCTCCCGTCATCGTTGGTCGCAGCCGGTGCCTCCACCGCGCGCGAGCTGTTGCTGGAACTGCCGCACGCCGCCAGGAACAGCGACGACAGCACCAATGCCAGGATCAGTCGGGCCTGCATGGTCGGGGTCCCTCTCATGTAATTGGAATCGCGAAGGCGAAACGCCGGGCTATCTTAGGTAGCACCCCGTCCACTGGCAATGCTGTTGCGTATGGTGAACGCGGCGCCGCTGCGTGGTGCACTGCAGCATCCGCGGCCTCCTCAGCGCCCCGGCGGCGTGAAGTCGGCGGCGGTGGGCGTGAAAGCGCGCGGCCGGTGGCCGAGCAGCTGCCTGGCCGGGCCATCGTCGAAACACAGGTCCTGCGCCATGCGCGCGATCATCTGGGCGTTGGCGCCGCGCAGCCAGCCCAGCGCGCGGGCCGTGCCCAGCGCCAGCCGCAGCAAGCCCGAGGGCACCGCCAGCAGCCATGCCGGCGGCGCCTGCGCCGCCAGCACGCGCCGCACCATTTCCCGGTAGGCCAGCGTCTCGCCGCCGGCCAGAACGTGGCAGCCGGCTGCGGCGGCTGGCGCGCCCAGGGCATTGACCGCCGCGATCGCCAGGTCGCCGGCATGCACCGGCTGGCGCAGCCCGACCGCGCCTCGCGGGAGCACGAACACGCCGAACCGGCGTGCCAGCGCCGCGATGCGCGAGAGGTTGTGGTCCAGCCCGGCGCCGTAGATCAGCGTCGGCCGCAGCACGAAGCAGGGCGCCGACCGCGCCTGTGCCCAGTCCTGGACCAGCGCCTCGGCCTCGCGCAGCGCGGCCGCGACCGCGCGCTCGGAGTGATCGGCCGAGGTTGCCTTGGCCTCGGCACTGGTGGAAGAGAACGCCACCACGCGGGCGACCCCGCGCAGCGGCTGGTGCGACAGCCAGGCGGCGAAGTGCGTGAGCGGGCCGGCGCTGATCACCGCATCGCACGCCACCGGCGCCGCGGGCGGGTGGGGCAGGTCGATGCCGATCCATTGCACGCCGGCACCGCTGCGTACCGGTGGCGGACTGCGCGAGGCGGCCAGTACCTGATGGCCGGCTGCGGTCAGTTGCGGCACAAGGAAGCGGCCGATCTGCCCGCTGGCCCCGAGCACGAGCACACGCATCAGCGGTCCGGGCCGGTACCGCGAACCGGCGGTACCGCCGTCACGCCGCAGCGCGGTCGCGCGGTCGGCCGCGGTTTCCCGCGGGCGACTGCGATCGCGTCCCCGGGGCGTCGCCGGGCGGGCGCCTTTCCGATCATGCGCGGGTTCGGTTTACGGACCGGAGCCAGTATAAGTGTCGCCCATGACCGCCCCGGCACAGCCCCAGCAGCCTCGCGACGACGGCCCGGTCCGCCGCCTGATGCTGCTGCTCGGGCCGGTGCTGGCGCTGGGGCTGGCCGCCATCACGCTGGCCGGCGGCGGCAGTGCGGCGCTGGCGGTGACCGCAGCAGTCACGCTGTGGTGTGCGCTGTGGTGGGTGACCGAGCCGGTCGCCGCTCCGGTCACGGCATTGCTGCCGCTGGCGGTGTTCCCGCTCACCGGGGTCCTGGAGGCCCGGGAGGTCGCGCACAGCTACGGGCATCCGTTGATCCTGCTGCTGGCCGGCGGCTTCATGCTCTCGCGCGCGCTGGAGAAGACCGGTGCGCACCGGCGCATCGCCCTGGGCATGGTGCGCGCCTTCGGTGGTCATTCCGGGCGCTCGCTCGTGTACGGCTTCGCGGCGGCGGCCGCGCTGACGAGCATGTGGATCTCCAACACCGCCACCACGCTGATGCTGCTGCCGGTCGCGCTGGCCGTGCTGGAGCGGTACCCCGATGCGCGCCTGCGCGCACCGCTGATCCTGGCGATCGCCTATGCCGCCAGCGTCGGCGGCCTCGGCACGCCGATCGGCACGCCGCCGAACCTGGTGTTCATGGGCGTGTACGAGCAGACCACCGGCGCGCGCTACGGCTTCACCGACTGGATGCTGCTGGGTATCCCGGTCGTGGTGCTGTTCGTGCCGGTGATCGCGCTGTGGCTGGCGCGCGGCCTGCGCGATACGCCGGCCGCGGTCCTGCCGCCGCTGGGCCCGTGGACGCCGGCCGAGCGCCGGGTGCTGATCGTGTTCACCGTGACCGCGGCAGCATGGATCCTGCGCACCGAACCGTTCGGGGGCTGGAGCGCCTGGCTGGGCCTGCCCGGCGCCAACGACGCCAGCGTGGCGCTGCTGGCGGTGGTCGTGCTGTGCGTGATCCCGGACGGCCGCGGCAGCCGCCTGCTGGATTGGCACACCGCCGAACGTGTGCCGTGGGGGGCGCTGGTGCTGTTCGGCGGCGGCATCGCCCTGGCGGCTGCATTCGAAAGCTCCGGCCTGAGCGAGGTGGTCGCGCGCCGGCTGGCCGGACTGGGCGAGCTGCCGCTGCCGGCGCTGCTGCTGGTGCTGGTGGGTGGCATCGTGCTGCTGTCGGAAATCGCCTCGAACACCGCCACCGCGGTGCTGCTGATGCCGATCCTGGCGGCCACCGCGATCGGCCTGGGGGTCGAGCCGGCGCTGCTGATGTTCCCTGCCGTGCTGGCGGCCAGCGTCGGCTTCATGCTGCCGGTGGCAACCGCCCCCAACGCGATCGCCTACGGCTCCGGCGCCGTCGACGGACGCACGATGCTGCGCGAGGGCGCGGTGCTCGACCTGGTCGGCGTGGCCGTGGTGTGCACCGTCGCCTACGTCGCGTTCTCCTGAGACAGGGGCACCGGTTCGGCGGTTCCCTGCGCGCCGTGGATGGCGCCGGCGTGTGTCAGCCGGTCACGGAGATCAGCTGCCAGGCCAGGAACACCGCGTAGCCGGCAACCAGGACGCCGCCCTCGCGCCGGCTGATCAGCAGGTCGCCCCGCACCATCGGGTAGAGCACCAGCGCGAAGGCGAGCATCACCGGCAACTGCACCCAGCGCATGGTGGCATCGACCGGAAGCGGGATCACCAGCGCGGTGGCGCCCAGGATCAGCAGCACGTTGAACAGGCACGAGCCGATCACGTTGCCCACGGCGATGTCGGCCCGCTTCTGCCAGGCGGCGATCACCGAGGTGGCCAGCTCCGGCAGCGAGGTCCCGATGGCGACGACGGTCAGGCCGACGACGACTTCGTCGATGCCGGACAGGCGCGCCATCGCGACCGCGCCCCCGACCACCAGGTGCGAGGCGTACAGCAGCAGCGACAGCCCGATCACCACGCGCAGCACGTTGCGGCCGAGCCCCGGCCGGGTCGCTGCCGCCTCCACCAGTTCGCGCTGGACCGGGTCCGGCTCGGTGCGCGCGTCGCGCACCGTGACCACCGCCATCGCCACGAAACCGGCGAGCAGCACACCCGCATCGAACAGTCCGATGGATCCGTCCAGGCACAACAGCCACAGCAGCAGGTACACCAGCAGCAGCACCGGCGCTTCGATCCGCAGCAGCCGCATCTGCACGGTCAGCGGCATCATCAGCGCGGCGATGCCCAGGATCAGGCCGACGTTGGCGATGTTGCTGCCCACCACGTTGCCGACCGCCAGCCTGGCATTGCCCGCAAACCCTGCCGTCAGATTGACCGCCAACTCCGGCGCCGAGGTGCCGAAGCCGACCAGCACGATGCCCACGATCAGCTGCGGAATGCCGAAGCGCAGGGCCAGGCCGCTGGCGCCGCGCACGAACGAATCGGCGCCCAGGACCAGCAGCAGCAGACCGAGCGAGAACCAGCCAAGGTGCACCAGCATCGATCAGTCGTCGCGTCCGGAAAGCATTGCAGTCTAACGGCTTTGCACCGGCGGCTGCAGGCGTGGCTCAGCGCACCAGCGTGACCGCCATGGGGGCGGCGTGCACCACCTTGTAGGCCACCGACCCGAGCAGGGCCGAGCCGAGCGCGCCGTGACCGCGGGTGCCCATCACGATCTGGCCGGCGCCGATGGCCTCGGCGCGCGCCACGATGTGCTGCGCCGGGTCGCCCATCGCGATGTGCAGCACGTGGTCGATCCCGGCCGCGGCCAGCAGCCCGCGCGCCTGGGCGGTGTCGTCGGTGCCGAAGCGATCCAGGTACTCCTCGGCGGCCTCGCGCGCGAGAAAGCCCTGCACGTTGAGCAGGTGCGGCTCGAAGCGCCAGCCGTGGCGGTCATGCCAGTCGACCAGTTCCGCGATCACGCGGGCGCTCGCCGGTGAGCCGTCGATGGCGACCAGCAGCCGCGGCACGTTCGCCGATGCCGGCGCCCCATGGCGACGGACCAGCCCGGCCAGACGGTCGTGTTCGTCGCGCAGGCGGGTGACCTCCCCGTCGTGCTGCGGAAGCGTGATCTGCATGGGTGGTTCCTCGGCAGTCCTGGCCTGGAGTATCGGCGATCCGTGGCCAGTATCGGTTGACCGGCGTCAACACCACGCCTTGAATCCGCGCGCGGGCCATCGCTGCGGTTGCGCCGGTCCGGCAGCGCGTCGGGCCCTACTTCCTCTTCGGCAGGTACAGGTCGGTGACCGTGCCCTCGTAGACCTCGGCCGCCATGCCGATCGACTCCGACAAGGTCGGGTGCGGGTGGACGGTCAGGGCGATGTCGGCGGCCTCGCAGCCCATCTCGATGGCCAGGGCAAGCTCGGCGATCAGGTCGCCGGCAGCGGGCCCGACGATGCCGGCTCCGATCACACGGTGGCTGGCAGGGTCGAACAGCAGCTTGGTGAAGCCTTCGGTGCGGCCGATGCCGATGGCGCGACCCGAGGCGGCGTGCGGGAACTTGCCCACGCCGTAGTCCAGACCCCGCGCCCTGGCCTCGGTCTCGGTGACGCCGACCCAGGCCACCTCCGGATCGGTGTAGGCCACCGACGGGATCACCCGCGCGACGAATTCGCTCCTGTGTCCGGCGGCGACCTCGGCGGCGACCTTGCCCTCGTGGCTGGCCTTGTGCGCGAGCATCGGCTGGCCGACGATGTCGCCGATGGCGAAGATGTGCCGCACGTTGGTGCGCATCTGGCCGTCGACCGGGATGTAGCCGCGCTCGTCCACGCTCACGCCGGCGGCCTGCGCGCCGATCCGGTTGCCGTTGGGGCTGCGGCCCACCGCGACCAGCACGGCGTCGAACAGCCGCGCCTGGGGTGCATCCGCGCCCTCGAAGTGCGCCATGAGCCCGTTCTTCTGGGCGCGCACCTCGGTGACCCGGGTCTTCAGGTGGATCCCGCCGTAGCGCTTGCCGATGCGCTGCGCCAGCGGCCGTACCAGGTCGGCGTCGGTGCCCGGCATCAGCTGGTCGAGCAGTTCCACGACGGTGACCTGCGAGCCCAGCGCGTCGAACACGCAGGCCATTTCCAGGCCGATGATGCCGCCGCCGACCACCAGCAGTTTGCCGGGAATGCCTGCCAGCTCCAGCGCGCCGGTCGAATCCATGACGCGTTCGTCGTCCCACGGAAACATCGGCAGCTTCACCGACTCCGAGCCGGCGGCGATGATGCACTGGCCGTAGCGCACCAGCTTCGTCCCGCCCTGGTGCGCGACCTCGAGCTCGCGCGGCGACACGAACGTCCCGGTGCCCTGCAGCACCCGCACCTTGCGCTTGCCGGCCATCCCCGACAGGCCCCTGGTGAGCTGGCCCACGGCCTGGTCCTTGTAGGCGCGCAGCCGGTCCAGATCGATCTTCGGCTGGCCGAAGGCGATGCCCATCTCGTGGCCGGCGTGCTCGGCCTCCCCAATCACGCGGGCCGCGTGGAGCAGCGCCTTGGACGGGATGCAGCCGACATTCAGGCACACGCCGCCCAGGCTCGGGTAGCGCTCGACCAGCACCACGTCCTGGCCCAGGTCGGCGGCGCGGAAGGCCGCGGTGTAGCCTCCGGGCCCGGATCCGAGCACGAGTACGCCGCACTCGATGTCGGGCTCGCGCCCGCTCAGCGGCGCCGCTCGCGGTCCGATCGGCGCCGCCCGGGCTTCCTCCGCCGGCGGCCGAACCCGATCGCGTCCGCTGCCTTGCCTGTCCTGGTCCGCAGCGACGTGCCCGTCCTCGACTGGTCCGGCGTGCTCGGCGTCCTTCGCGGACGCTGCGCCCTTTTCCTTTTCGCTGCCGCCCGGGGCAGCCCCGCCCTCGCCCGGGTCGGGTTCGATCTCGGCGATCACGTCGCCCTGTGACACGGCGTCGCCGACCTTCACCCGCAGCCTGCGGATGGTGCCGGCCTGGCTGGCCGGGATCTCCATGGTGGCCTTGTCCGATTCGAGCGTGACCAGCCCCTGGTCCTTGTCGACGTGGTCGCCTTCGGAGACCAGCACCTCGATCACGGGCACCGAGTCGAAATCGCCGATGTCGGGGACCTTCTGCTCGACCGACTTGGCCATTGTTCCCTCTCCGGATCCGGGCGCTGCCGAGGCCGCGCAGGATAACGCATCGCCAACGCCGGCCCGGCCCGCAGCTATGGCGCGCCGGCCCCACCCTCGTGCGGACCGTCATCGGCCTGCGCCTGCCCCGCCTCGCGTTCGCTGCGCTCGACCGCCTCGCGCGCGATCGACGCCTCCACTTCCTGCAGGGCGTCGTTCCGGGCCAGCTCGGCACGCTCGGCTTCGCTGAGCTGTGCATCCGGTTCCGGTTCCGGTCCCAGCCGGCCGGGGTCGCCCTCGGGCCGGAAACCGAGCGCGCGCAGGGCCTCGCTGCCGCGCAGGCCGAACAGCGAGCGCAGGTGGTGGTCGCGCTGCGGAAACGGGATCTCCAGCCCGTTGCGGGCCAGTGCGCCTTCCAGCGCCCAGGTGTAGGCCGCACGCACGGTCGAGGGACGCCGGGTGGCATCGGGCGTGATCCAGACCACCAGCTCGAAGTCCAGCGACGAATCGCCGAACCCTTCCAACCAGACGCTGGGCGCCCGCTCGCCCTCCATCGCCAGCGTGAACGGGACTTCCGCGGCGGCTTCCAGCGCGGCCTTCTTGGCCAGCTCCTTGTCGCTGCCGTAGGCGACGCCGAAAGGTACGCGCAGGCGCCGGCTCTGGTCGCCGTGGGTCCAGTTGACCACGCGTCCGGACACGAACTCGGAGTTCGGCACCACGATATCGATGTTGTCGTTGGTGCGGATCAGGGTGGCGCGGATGCCGATGTCGCGCACCTCGCCGTGCACGCCCGACTCCAGTTCCACGAAGTCGCCGACCTTCAGCGAGCGGTCGAACAGCAGGATCAGTCCGGAAACGAAGTTGTTGAAGATCGCCTGCAGACCGAAGCCCAGGCCCACGCCCAGCGCGCCGGCGAAGACGGCGAACTTGGTCATCGGGATGCCGGCCACCGACAGCGCCACCAGCACCGCGATCACGATCAGCGTGTAGTAGAGGATGCGTGAGACCGTGTACAGCGCCGCGCGGCGCTCATCCTCGCGGCTGCGCGCATAGCGGTCGACCCAGCGGCGGGTCATCGCCGCCACGATCCAGAACGCCACCAGCGACAGCACCGACAGCAGCAGCGCACCCACGCCCAGACTGAAGTCGCCGATGCTCAGCTCGGTGGCGAGCAGGTCGCCGAGCCAGCCCACCGTTCCGTCCACCGCCGCCTCGATCGCGGCCGGCCTGTCCTCGGGCGCGGTCGACGTCGGCAGGGGGAGAGTTCGGCTCATCGCTACAGCAGCAGTCGGCGCAGGTCTCCGAGCATCTGTGCCAGATGACGCGTGAAACGCGCGGCATCGGCGCCGTCGACCACGCGGTGGTCGTAGGACAGCGACAGCGGCAGCATCAGCCGCGGTTCGAACTTCTTGCCGTTCCACACTGGCTTCATCGCACTGCGCGAGACGCCCAGGATCGCCACCTCGGGGGCGTTCACGATCGGCGTGAAGCCGGTCCCGCCGATGCCGCCCAGGCTGGAGATCGAGAAGCAGCCGCCCTGCATGTCGCCGGGCGCGAGCTTCTTGTCGCGGGCCTTGCCCGAGATCTCGGCCAGCTCCCTGGACAACTCGATCAGGCCCTTGCGCTCGCACTCGCGGATCACCGGCACCACCAGCCCGTCGGGCGTATCCACCGCGATGCCGATGTGGAAGTACTTCTTGTACACCAGCGTCTCGCCGGCGGCGTCGAGCGAGGCATTGAAGTGCGGAAAGCTCTGCAGCGCTGCGACCGCGGCCTTGATCAGGAACACCAGGGGCGTGATCTTGACGTCCTTGTGCTCCTCGCCCAGTTGCCGGCGGAAGGCCTCCATCTGGGTGATGTCGGCCTCGTCCTGCTGGGTGACGTGCGGGATCATCGCCCAGTTGCGCGCCAGGTTGGCGCCGGAGATCTTCCGGATCCGCGACAGCGGCTTTTCCTCGACCGCGCCGAATTTCGAGAAGTCGACCTTCGGCCACGGCAGCAGGCTGAGCCCGCCGCCCGCCGCGGCGCCGGGCGCCGCCGGGCCGGCCAGCGCCTGCTTGACGTAGCCCTGCACGTCCTCGCGGGTGATCCGGCGATTGCGGCCGGAGCCCTGGACCTTGCCCAGGTCCACGCCCAGCTCGCGCGCGAACAGGCGCACCGCCGGGCTGGCATAGGGCACCTTGTCCGGCAGCACGCGGTCGGCGTCGAAGGTGACCGGCGCTGCGCCCGGTCCGGACGCCTGGTCATCGGCGCCATTGTCCGACCCGTGCGCGCGCACCGGTTCGGCCGCGTCCTTGCCGCCCTGCGCGCCGGTTCGGGTGGGTGCAGCGTGTGCGCTCCCGCGCGTGTCCGCTTCGGGCTCGTGCTCCGGTTTCGCCGTGGCGTCCGTGTCCTTGTCCTTGCGCCCGGGTTCCTGGCGCCCGTCGTCGGTTTGTGCCGCTGCGGCGTCGGCGTCCTGCGCAGCTTCGATCAACGCGATCAGCGCGCCCTCGGCGACCTCGTCACCGACCTTGACCTTCAGCGAGGTCACCGTGCCGGCGAACGGCGCGGGCACCTCCATCGTCGCCTTGTCGGATTCCAGCGTCACCAGCCCCTGGTCCTTCTCGACTCGGTCCCCCTCGGCGACCAGTACTTCGATCACCGGCACGCCTTCGAAGTCGCCGATGTCGGGAACCCGTGCTTCTCTTGTCTCGGCCATGCGGCTCTCCGTGGACGACCCTGCGCGATCGGGATGCTTGCGGCCACGACCGGGCGGTCGACGGCGCCGGCTATTGTGACGGCCGAGCGGCGCGCGGCCAACCGCGCAGCAATCCGCCGTCACACCGCGCACCCCCGGGCGTCCATTTGCCCGAGCGTGTAGCGCCAAGGCGTCCGCAATCCGGACGCTGTCCGCGAAAACGGACACCGGCGTCCAGCTGGATCGACGCAAGTCATTGATCCACAGTGAGAATGGTCTTGGCACGCCACGTGCTACACACCCGGTGAGAGACCACCGGATCCCCCCGAAGGAGGCTGACATGGAACTGCGATTGAACCGATTCGGACTGCGCCTGGCGCTGCCGGCACTCGGCATCGCGGCCATGCTCGCCTTCTCCGACCCGCTGCCCGGCACCGAGCCGGCCGAGGTGATCGGCGAGCAGGTCGCCCAGTCCACCGCGCGGGTGCGCGAGGAGGCCGAGCACCAGCACCTGGAGCTGACGCGGGCCGCGCGCAACGCCAACGCCAATGCCACGGCTGCTTCGATGCGCTGGCTGATCACGCTGCCGGCCGGCCGCCGCTGCGTCACCGATTGCGGGCGACTCTAGGGAACCTCTGAACCGGTTCAGAGCTGCGCGGCTGCGCGCGCCCGGGAGGGCGCGCGCAGCTCGGGCACCCCAGTGCCCGATCCGGGGGAGCCTGGGGCGCCGGGACCGGACAGGTGCCGGAGCCGGCCTGCACGGGCGCCGCCAATCCCGCCCCGCCGTTTCCCGGCCATCGGCCTCGGTGTAGGCTTGCGGGCCCCGCGCTCGGCCCCGGCGAGCGCGCCGCAACCCGGTTACGAAGCGCCGCCGACTTGGCCATCCCCAACGCCCCAAAACGCCGTCGACCGAGCCCGGGCCGGGCCACGCTGTACCTGCTCGCACTGGGCACTGCGGTCGGGCTGCTGCTGTTCTCCCAGCACTACCTGGACACGCTGGCCACCGGCGACCCGGCCGACTGGCTGGGCGCGCTGACCAAGGAGCTGACCGGCGCCTACGCGGCCATGCTGCTGCTGCCGGGCATCATCTGGATGGCGCGGCACTTTCCGCTGACCGGCCGCGGCTGGCCGCGGCACCTGCTGCCCCACCTGGTCGGTGCACTCGCCTTCGGCGCCGCGCACACCTCGCTGATGCTGGCCGCGCGGGCGGTGCTGTTTCCGGCCTTCGGGCTGGAGCCCTACGACCCGGGGCCGCTGCTGGCGCGCTACCTCAGGGCCATGCCGGTGCACGTGATCGTGTACTCGCTGGCGCTGGCGGTGACCCTGGTGTTCGACCGCTACCGCGTCGCGCGCGACCGCGAGATCGACGCCGCCGAGTTGCGCTCGCATCTGACCGAGGCGCAGCTGCTGGCCTTGCAGCGGCAGCTGCAGCCGCAGCTGTTGGCCAACACGCTCAATGCCGTTGCCGGGCTGGTCTATGCCAGGCCCAAGGTCGCCGAGGAGATGATCGCGCGCGTCTCGGCGCTGCTGCGCTATGCGTTCAGGCCGCAGCAGGAGCCGGAGACCTCGCTGGCGGCGGAGCTGCGCCTGCTCGACCTGTTCCTGGAGATCATGCGGCTGCGCTTCGCCGAACGCCTGTTCGTCCGCGTGGATGTGCCCAAGCCGTTGCACGGCGTGCGGGTGCCTCGGCTGCTGCTGCATCCGCTGGTCGAGGATGCACTCGAGCGCAGCGCCGACCCGGATGCGACGCTGCTGAACGTCCAGGTCAGCGCCCGCCAGGAGGGCAACCGGCTGATGATCCGCGTCTCGGACCAGAGCAGCCGCAAGGTCGCCCCGGGCGAGCCCGGGGAAACCGTGGGCAACCTGCGCGAACGCATCGCCCGCCTGTACGGCGACGGCTACGGCATCGAGATCTTCGCACCCGAAACCGGCGGCCGCGATGTCGAGGTCACGCTGCCGTTACGCACCGAATCGGCGCGCACGCGGGACCCCAGGCCTGCGATGCGGGCATGACGCCGGCCACGTGAACCGGTGCCGGGCGTCATGCCCGGCACCGATCGCCGTGCGCGGACGTACTCAGCCGTCGTTACCGCTGCCCTCGACCCGCAGCAGGTCGAGCGGTTCGCCCTGGCCGGTGCGGTACTCCAGCGACGCATCGATGCGCTCGAGCACGACCAGCTGCGGACACAAGGCCTCCGCGCGCGCCTCGAGCAGGTCCGCCTGGGCCTGGACCTCGCGCTCGATGTCGCGGCCCATGCGCTCCATGCGCTCCTCGAAGGCCCGGGCGCCGGTCTCGTCGCCGGACATGGCCGCGGCGATCGCCAGCGCAGCGGCGTCGGCGGCGATCATCGGCACCACTTCCTGCACGAGCGACTCGATCTCGGACTCGAACCCGGACTCGTCCCACTCGGCGGTATCCAGGCTCCCGGCGATGCGGTCGGTGATGGTCCGGTGCAGCGCGTCCACCCGCTCGAGCAGGCGCGTGGCGCTGTCGCTGTCCGCGCCGGCCAGCCCCTCGATCACCCGGGTGACCGCGAGCACGGCCAGGTCGGCGGCTTCGAGCGCGATCGCCTTGACCTCGGGCACCAGTGCGCGCACTTCGTGCTCGAAACGCAGCACGCGCTCGCGATCGGCAGCCGAAAGGACCTGCGGCTGCGCATCGACGATCAGCCGCCCGCCGGCGATCTCCACCCGCGCCGGCGTACCGGAGTCGCGGTGGAAAACCACCGTCTGGGGGGTGATGCGCAGATGGTAGTCGCTGTCGACGTCGCAGGCGGAGAGTCCGGCATGGGCCGGTCCGGCCAGCGCCAGGGCGGTGGCCAGCAACAAGGGTTTCGAGTTCATCTGGATCCTCTCGATCGGTACAGCGTCTCCTCCGGGTCCGAGTGTGCGGCGGGGCGGCATCGGCGTCCCGTGCGCAAGGTCGCAGTGACTTTCGTCATGGCATCGTCGGCTTGACGCTCGCGCGGCTACGTCGCGCCGGGGCCCGGCGGCTCCTCGTCGGCGTGCACCTCGCCCGCTTCGGGCCGCTCGCTGACCTCCAGCGACTGCCGGGTGAAGCCCTCCAGGGATCCGAGCTCGTCGGCGTCACGCGGAATCTGGACCTCACTGCGGGCATAGGCGACCAGCAGCCGGGCGACCGACTCCAGCGCGTCGCAGTGGATGCGCTCGTAACCGTGCGAGGCGTCGATGCCGAAGGTCACCAACCCGACTCGGATGTCCGCTCCGGACACCAGGGCCGCCGCGCTGTCGGAACGGTAGTGGCGGAACACGTCGCGCTGGTAACCGATGCCGTGGTCGCGGCACAGCCTGATCAGCTTGCGAGTGAGGTGGAAGTCGAACGGGCCGGTCTGGTCGGCCATGGCGATGGTCACGCCATACTCGCTGCTGTTCTGGCCCGGTGCGGTGGTGCCGTTGTCGACGCTGACCAGCGCGGCGATGTCGTGGCCGAGTACCGAGGAGGCGCCCACGCCGACCTCCTCGGAAACGGTGAACAGGAAATAGGTGTCGACCGCCGGCAGCTCGTCGCCTTCCACCAGCGCCTTGAGCGCTGCGAAGCAGGCGGCCACGCCGCCCTTGTCGTCCAGGTGCCGCGAAACCACGTAGCCGTTCTCGAGGAACTCCGGCGCCGGGTCGATCGCGACGGTGTCGCCCACGGCGATGCCGAAGTCGCGCAGGCCATCGGCCGAGCCCACCTTCAGGTCCAGGCGCAGTTCCACGTGCTCCCATCCCACTGGCGCGCTGTCGACCTCGTCGCCGTAGGTGTGGCCGGACGCCTTCAGCGGCAGGATGCTGCCCCGATAACCGGTGGTGTCGGTGAACACCGTGCAGCGCGCGCCTTCGGCGAAGCGGGCCGACCAGGTGCCGATGGGCACCACCTCGAGCCGGCCGTTGTCCTTGAGCCGCTTGACCTGGGCGCCGAGCGTGTCCACGTGCGAGGCGATCGCGCGCGCCGGCTGTTCGGCCCGGCCGGGGACCCTGGCACGGATCGCGCCGCGGCGGGTCAGCTCGTAGTCCACGCCCAGCTGCGAGAGCTCGGCACAGCACTCGCGCACGATCGAGTCGGTGTAGCCGCTGGGACTGGGCGTGGCCAGCAGCGCGCGCAACCGCTCGAGCAGGTACTCGCCATCGATCTGGATCATCGTTGTCCGCGTCTCATGGCCGCAGCCTAGGGTACAGGCCCATGGTCGACATTGCGCAATCGCACCGACGCTTCGCCGCGACCTCCGGACCCGCCAACCCCACGCAGCCATTTCCCACCGCCGTCGCCCCGTAGGAGCCGGCGTTGCCGGCGGTCCGCATTACGACAACACCCGGCGAACCCGCGTGGAAGCGGCCCATGGTCGCGATCGACCCTGCGCACCATGGCATCGAACGCGCATTCGCTCCGTAGCCCGGCCCGCGAGCCGGTGACGGTTTCCGGGGCCGCCGCGAGTACATCCCTGTAGGCTGCGGACGCGCCATCCATGGCGCGTACGCCCCCGGAAACCGTCCCCGCCCCGCGGTCCTCCCGCTTTCGTTTCGTATCGTCATCGCCCTGTAGGAGCCGGCGTTGCCGGCGATCCGCACTGCGACAGCACCCGGCGAACCCGCGTGGGAGCGGCCCATAGCCGCGATCGGGCGTTGCGGCTCGCCCCGACGCCCTGCGCCGCAACCCGGCCAGCATGTACTCCAGCCGCCAGGGAATGGGCCGGGACATCGAAACGCCGTCCTGGAACAGGTCCCACATACCGCTGCCGCGCCGCCAAAAGCGTGACCGACGCCCGCTTCACCGCATCCGCTGCGCGGTCTCAGAATCCGCGGCCATGCCGGTCCAGGAACGCCCGCTCCTGCACGGTGGTGGCGCGGCCCAGCGCATCGTTGCGGTGCGGGAAGCGGCCGAAGCGCTCGATCACTTCGCAGTGCGCACGCGCGTACCGCAGCTGCTCCTGGCAGTCGGCACGCATCGAGACCGGCGCCCGGGCGAGCAGATCCTCGTACAGGGCCACGCTGCGACGCTGCAGAAGCAGGTTCTCCGCGTGCTGGAACGGCAGGTAGCTCAAGCCCCGCGCCCCCACCGGCAGCGACGCGTCGAAGCCGCAACTGAGTCCCTCGATCGCCAGGTCCTGCGCCTTGGCGTCGCCGGCGAAAGCGCGTGCGCTCCCGCGGTGGAGATTGCGCGGAAACTGGTCGAGCACGATCAGCAGGGCGAGCCAGTCGCCGGCATGATCGCGCCAGGCGTCACAACCGCCGTTTAGTGCCTGGGCGCACAGTGCGCCGAATCGCCGGTCGATCTCGGCGTCAAAGGCCGGGTCGGCGGAAAACCACAGCTGCGGCCGGTGTGGCTCGGGCGCGCCGTCGGCGTCGAGCGGGCCGATCCAGAATGCAAGCACGGCGGCCGCTTCTGCGTCGAGGGCGCCCGGCTCCCGGCCTGGCGCCGGCACGGTCCCGTCCGCGGCCACGCCCGCATCTGGCTCCATGTCATGGCCCTCAGCTGATCAGTTTGATTCCGAGCAGGGCCAGCACCAGAAACAGCACGAAGATGCCGATGGCGATGAAGAAGATGATCTTGGCGATGGCCATCGACGCACCGGCGATGCCGGTGAAGCCGAGCAGGCCGGCGATGATCGCCACCACCAGGAAAAACAGTGCCGCCTTGATCATGGCGAAGTCCTCCGTGGACCCAAAGGGCGCCGGCACTGTGCCGGGCGCCGCGTGATCGCATCGTCGCGGCCTCAGCGCAGGTGCTCGCGCAGCGCCTGCCAGTGCGCCAGCTTCTGGGCCCGCGTACGCGCGGCGTGCGCCGGGCTGGTGGACGGCAGCGTCAGCCACTGCAGGCGCTCGCGATCGGCCTGCGGCAGCACGGGCATCACATGGCGGCGGAACAGGCGCGCGGCCGCACCGCCATTGAAGGCTATGGCCCGCAATGCCGGCAGATCGGCGATCCGTTCGGGCAGGGCGTTGGCGACTTCGCTGCCGGCCCGGATCCGCGCATCCAGGCTGCCCTGCCGGCGGCAGTGGCGCAGCACGTCCCAGAGCCCGACCCCGCTGCGCTGCAGGGCGGCGACCCGGCGGCGGTACGGCAGCCCCGGATCGAAACCGCACACGGCGCCCAGGATCGGCCAGAACGCGTTGTGCGGGTGCGCGTAGTAGCGCTGCTCGGCCAGCGAGCGCGCCCCGGGCATCGAGCCGAGCACGAGGACGCGGCAATGGCGGTCCACGGCCGGCGCGAAGCTGGTCAGGCGCGCGTCAAGGACGCCGTTCAACGCGGGCCGCGTTTGCCGTGCTCGTGGCGGGTGATGGCCTCGCGCAGCGTATCGGGCGGTGTCGATCCGGGAGCGCGTGGACCCGGGACATCCGTGCCCGGCTCCATGAAGCCCGGGGGGCCGTGGCCATGGGGATCCTGTGCCGGGTAGCCCGGCGGCTTGCGCGTGGCACGGCGTTTGGCCTCGAGCAACCTGCGGGTGTTGGCCAGCGCCTGCTCGGGCGTGATGACGGCCGGCGCAGCCGCTGGCTTGCCGGCGGGCCGCTTCGGTGCAGCCTGCTTTGGTGGAGCCTGCTTCGGGGGAGCCTGCTTCGGTGCGACCTGCTTCGGTGGAGCCTGCTTCGGTGCAGCCTGCTTCGGTGCGACCTGCTTCGGTGCAGCCTGCTTCGGTGCAGCCTGCTTCGGTGCAGCCTGCTTCGGTGCGGCCTGCTTCGGTGCGGCCTGCTTCCGCGCGGTCTTCTTCGCCGCGACCTTCTTCACTGCGATCTTCCGCCGTGCTGCCTTCGTCGCTGCGTCTTTCTTCGGCGCTGCCTTCTTCGGCGCTGCCTTCTTCGGCGCGGCCTTCTTCGGCGCGGCCTTCTTCGGTGCAGCCTTCCTTGCCGCAACCTTCCTCGACGCAGTCTTCTTCGCCGCAGTCTTTTTCGGTGTGGTCTTCCTAGTTGCGGCCTTCTTCGCCACGACCTTCTTCGACGCGGGCTTCCGCGCCGCTGCCTTCCTCGCCGGAGCCTTCCCTGCCGCGCTCCTGGTCGTCGCGGATCTCCTCTTCGCTACCTTCGCCATTGCCGATCCTCCACTGCTGCCATGCCCGGTGTCATGCGAATCCGTCTCCATGCAGCTCAGGGTTGCGCGTCGGCGAAGCGCGCCAGTGCGAATCCCGCGATCTCGTAGTCCAGCGTGCGCGAGCCGTCGCCTGTTGGCAACTCGATGCGCAGGCTGTCCGCGGCGGCCAGCCGGTCGATGAAGTCCTGGTCCTGCTCTATGAATACCGCCGGCGGGTCCTGGGGCGCCGACACGGTGGCCTGCCACGGCTCCGCGGCGCCCTCCTCGAAGCGGACCTGGATCTCGCAGCCCTCGTCGCAGGCGGGCAGGCGCTGCCCGGTCAGCAGGTAGACGCTCTGGCCCCATTCCGGGTGCTGGCGCAGGACCATCCGCACGTCGCCGACGCGCGACTCGATCTGCGCGGTGCGCACGACGCCATCGCCCTCGGCCACGGCGTGGTAGGTCCACAGGGCCGACAGCCGCTCGCCCTCGTCGGCGACCCGCGCCTTCGCGCGGGTGTCCTCGATCGATCCGCGCACCGACTGCGCCGCGGCGGTGTCCGGATAGTTGGCCAGCAGGTCGGCCCCGATCTTGGCGGCAACCTCGTACCGCCCGGAACCGCGCAACTCCTCGTACAGGGCCAGCTGCTCGTCGGCCTGCCGCTGCTCGGCGGCGGCCTGCGCGGCCTGCTGCGCCGTGTCCGGCGCCGACTCGCGCTCCTGGCATCCGCCCATCAGCACGACGGCCGCCAGCACCGCCGGCGCCATCGCCTTCGATCTCCCGATTCTCATGCCTGCCTCCAGAGCCACTGCCAGACGCCCGCATCCACGGCGCGTGCCCGGAAGCTACTGCCGGTCGAGTGCGTGCTTTGTGAGCGCCGAGAGCGACACCACCGACAGCGCCGACTCGTCCGTGGCCGCCAGCACCACCGGAGGCGCCACGCCGGCGTCCAGCGCCTCCTTCCAGCGCAGTGCGCACAGGCACCAGCGGTCGCCTGGCGCAAGGCCCGGAAAACCCAGTTCCGGGCGCGGGGTCGCTAGATCATTGCCACGCGCCGCAGAAAAACGCAGGAACGGCGCGGTCATCTCGGCGCAGACCACGTGCGCTCCGGCATCTTCCGGGGCGGTCCGGCAGCAGCCGTCGCGATAGAACCCGGTCAGCGGGTCGCTGCCGCACTCGGCGAGCGCCCCGCCGAGCACGTTGCGGGGCCCGCGCCCTGCGCGGTCGGTGCCGTCGGCCATGGCCCGAGACTAACACCCTGTTGAAAAACGATCGTCCTGATCGTTTTTCAAGTCGCGAGTCCGGCACATGTCCGGACTCGCTCACGGCGAATCAAGTGCTTGAGCGCTTGCTTCGCCGCGCCGCCATCCATGGCGGCGGCTGGAACAATGAAGCGACGTGCTCGCGGATCCGGCACGCAAGTGCCCGAATCGGATCGAGTCCTGCGCAGCCGGATCCGGAGAGGTACAGGATGGATTCATTCCGATCTTTCACAAGCTGTGCGCCGCTCGTCTATCATTTTGCCCTTTCCGGAACGAGGAGCCGTCCGATGCGCACCTTCCCGCTCGCGCTGCTGCTGCTGGCACCTGCGGCGTTCGCCGCCGAAGGCATGTGGACGCTCGACAACCTGCCCGCCGAGGCCATGGAGGCCAAGCACGGCTTCACCCCGGACGCGGCCTGGGTCGAGAAGGTCATGAGGTCCTCGGTGCGCCTGGCCGGCGGCTGCTCGGGCTCGTTCGTGTCGGCCGACGCTCTGGTGCTGACCAACCACCACTGCGTGGTTGGATGCGTGTCGGATCTGTCGAGCAAGGAGAATGATTACGTCGAGAGCGGGTTCCTGGCGCGCGAGCACAGCCAGGAGAAGGTGTGCCCGGGTTTCGAGCTCAACCGGCTGGAGCGGATCACCGACGTGACCGCGCGCGTGCGCGCGGCCACCGAGGGGCTCACCGGCAAGGCCTACAGCGATGCCAAGAAGGCCGTGCAGTCCGAACTCGAGGCCGGGTGCGTGGGCGAGGACGCCGCCAACGTGCGCTGCGACATGGTCGAGCTGTACCAGGGCGGGCTGCAGCACCTGTACCGCTACACGCGCTTCCAGGACGTGCGCCTGGTGTTCGCGCCCGAGCACCGCATCGCCTTTTTCGGCGGCGATCCGGACAACTTCAACTTCCCGCGCTACAACCTCGACATGGGCCTGCTGCGCGCCTGGGTCGACGGCAAGCCGGCGCGCATCGAGCACTATTTCCCGTTCGACGCCGAGGGCGCGCAGGACGGGGAGCTGGTGATGGTGACCGGGCACCCGGGCAGCACGCAGCGACTGCTGACCGTGGCGCAGCTGGAACTGCAGCGCGACCTGGCCCTGCCCACCCGGCTGTTGTACCTGGCCGAGCTGCGCGGCCTGCTCGGCCGCTACAGCGCCGAGGACCCGGAACAGGCGCGCATCGCCCAGACCGACCTGCAGGTCGTGGAGAATTCCTTCAAGGCCCTGCTGGGACGCCTGCAGGCGTTGCAGGACCCGCAGGTGTTCGCGCTCAAGCGCGAGCAGCAGGCGGCGCTGGAAGCCTACGTCGCCGGCGACCCGGAGCGGGCCGCCAGGTACGGCAGGGCCTGGGACGAGATCGCGCAGGCGCAGCGCACGATGCGCAACATCCACGCCCGCTACAGCCTGCTGGAGGCCGGTCGCGGCTTCCAGTCGGACCTGTTCGGACACGCGCGGCGGCTGCTGCGCGCAGCCGCGGAACGCGACAAGCCCAATGCCCGGCGCCTGCGCGAATATGGCGAGGCCGCCCTGCCTCGCATGCGCCAGCAGGTGCTGTCGGAGGCGCCGATCTATCCGGAGTACGAGAAGGTGCTGCTGGCCTGGTCGCTGGGCAAGCTGCGCGAGCACCTGGGCACCGACGATGCGTTCGTACGGCAGGTCCTGGGCAGGCAGTCGCCCGAGGCGGTCGCCGCGCGCCTGGTCGATGGCTCGCGGCTGGCCGATCGCGAGGTTCGCACGGCGCTGTGGGAAGGCGGCAGCAAGGCGATCGCGGCCAGCCAGGATCCGATGATCGTCTTCGCCCGGGCAGTCGATCCGGAAGCGCGTGCGGTGCGCAAGCGCTACGAGGACGAAGTCGAGGCGATCGAGTCCAAGAACGCCGAGCTGCTGGCGCAGGCACGCTTCGAGCAGCTGGGCACCAGCGTGTACCCGGACGCGACCTTCTCGCTGCGGC
This sequence comes from Lysobacteraceae bacterium, assembly GCA_035686365.1. Lineage (GTDB taxonomy): Bacteria > Pseudomonadota > Gammaproteobacteria > Xanthomonadales > Xanthomonadaceae > DASRZM01. Next base: position 28,694 of record DASRZM010000103.1, read on the forward strand.
TGTCGCTGGGCGAGATCCGCGGCTGGACCGAGGGCGAGCGCGAGATCGCGCCGTTCACCGAGCTTTCCGGTCTGTACGAGCGCGCCACCGGCGCCGACCCCTACGCGCTGCCCGGGAGCTGGATCGGGTCCAAGGACCAGCTGGACCTGAGCACACGGATCAACCAGGTCTCGACCAACGACATCATCGGCGGCAACTCCGGCAGCCCGCTGATCGACCGTGACGCACGCATCGTCGGCCTGATCTTCGACGGCAACATCCACTCGCTGGGCGGCGCCTACTGGTACGACGAGCGCCTGAACCGGGCGGTATCGGTGCACCCGGCGGCGATGCTCGAGGCGCTGCGCAAGATCTACGGCGCCGGCGACCTGGCCGAGGAGATGACCGGCCGGTGACCCCACGCGAACGGGCCCGGGTGCGGACCGCTCTGTAGGCCATTCCGCTTCAGGGAAGCTGCGTGGGAAAGTCCGATCGCCGCGATCGGTGTGCCACGGCGTTCGCCCCGGTGGTCGCGACACGCACTCGCAGCCTGTCCTGGCCGCTTGGAGTGGGGATCGATGGCCGCGGAGACCGCTCGCAGCCGGCCGGTCCGCGTCCTTGGCGCTGCCGTTTTGCGGGAGTCGCTTCACCCCTGGGACGTCCAGGAATCGCATCCTGGCGGTTTTCGCCATTATGATGGCGTATCCGCCACTGTCGGGCACACTCAGGCGGCGCCAAGCTGGCAGCACACGGACTGCTTCGTCCGCATGCCCAGGAGAGTGTGATGCGTCGCCACCAAGCCACCCACATTGCAGCAATCGCCCTACTGGCGGCCGCCGTTTCCGCACCCGCAGGGGCCAACGTCGCGCAACCCGAGCCGGTCTACGAGCCCGGCAGCCACTACACCGCCACCTTGCACCTGCGCAGTGGCCAGTGGCAGCTGCAGCCGCTGGACGGCCAGGACCTGACCGTGTCGGTGCCCGAGGAATGCGCCCCCAGCGCCGGGATCCCGGCAGGGGTCTGGCTGCTGGTGCAACGCGGCGATGGCGAGCTGGCGCTGCGGGCACCGTCCACGACCGCCCTGCCCGCCGGCCACGCCGGCGAGGTCGCGCTGCGCGACTGCGCCAGCGCACCCGACGGCACCTCACTGCGCGCGCCGGCGCAGCTGATCGAATGGCTGGCCGCCACCACCGGCGCGGTCTACGTCGATGACTGAGCCGGCAACGGACGGGCGCGGCGGCTTCGAGCTGGGCATCCTGGCGCTGGACGGCGCCATGCTGACCAGCATCGGCGGCCCGCTCGATGCGCTGCGGGTGGCGCAGCGGCTCGGCGAGCTGCGCGACCCGGCGCACCCGCCGCGGCTGTCGGGCCGCTTGATCGGCGTACCCGGTTGCACTCGAGTGCGCACCGCGGTCGGCGTCAGCGTCGGCGAGGTCGGCGGCCCCGACCCGCTGCCCGACGTGCTGCTGGTGCCCGGCCTGATGCACCAGGACGCCGGCGACCTGCTGCGCCGGCTGCACGACTACGAGGCCGAGATTGCGCTGCTGCGCGCGCTGCACCTGAAGGGCGTGCGCATCGTCGCGGCCTGCAGCGGCACCGTGCTGCTGGCGGCCAGCGGCCTGCTCGACGGCCGCGAGGCCACTACCAGCTGGTGGCTGGCCGACGCCTTCCGGCGCGCGTTTCCGGCGGTGCGGCTGCAGGCCGACCGCATGCTGGTGGAGCACCACGACCTCGTCACCGCCGGCGCCGCCAATGCGGTCATGCTGCTGAGCATGCGGGTGCTGGCGCAGGCCACCGACGAGCACCTGGCGCAGCACACCGCGCGCATGCTGATGGTCGACACCGGCCGCCAGAGCCAGGCGCCGTACGTGGTGCAGGCGCTGGTGGAGCGCCCACGCGATTCGCTGACCGAACGGGTCGAGCGCTTCCTGCAGCACGAGCTGCACGGGGACCTGAGCGTGGCCCGCGTCGCCGAGCACTGCGGCACGTCCGAGCGCAGCCTGCTGCGGCACTTCCGCGCCACCTTCGGGGTCAGCCCGCTGCAGCACATCCAGCGCCTGCGCGTGGAGCGGGCCAAGGCACTGCTGGAGACCACGCATCTGTCGCTGGACGAGATCGTGGGACGCTGCGGCTACGCCGACCCGGCCAGCTTCCGCAAGCTGTTCAAGCGCGCAACGGCCCTGACGCCCACCGATTACCGGAGCCGCTTCCGCCTGCGCGTGCACTGAGGCGCGTGCGTCGAACCGCTAGGTCACCACTGGACCCGTCCGGACCCTGGCTCGAAAAACCTTGGAACGAGTTCAGAGCCCGTCAGCCGCCATCGCGGTGCCGCAGGGTGCCGAACACCGCATCGCAGATCGGCCAGGTGATGTTGAAGTTGGCGCGTGTCATCCATGCCGGATCGTGGTGATCGCGATGCAGGCGCCGCAGCCGTCCCAGCCAGCGCCGCCGTGTCGGCCAGGAACCCGCCGGCGCATGGTGCGACAGGTGCAGCAGCTCGTAGCTGAGGAAGTAGCCCAGTCCGGTGGCCAGGAACAGCCAGGCCACGTTGGTCGAGAGCAGCCACGCCAGCAGCAGCCACAGCGGGATGCCGAACACGCCGAAGAAGAACACCACCAGCAGCGGCGGGAACAGCACCGCGCGCAGGTCGCGCGCGGACTCCAGTGCCATCGCTTCGGCATGGAAGAAGCGGTGGTGCTGGCCGGCGTGGCGGCGGTAGACCAGCCCCAGTCCGCGTACCGGCCGGTGCATCGGCCAGCGGTGACCGACGTACTCGGCCAGGTTGGCATACAGGAAGGCCAGCGGCACGGCCAGCCACTCCCAGGCCCGCACCGGTTCGAGCTGCGCCAGGCACAGCGCCAGCGCCAGTGAACCGCCGCCGAAGGTCACCGCGGCGTGCACGCCGCCGCGGTAGCCGCGCGGGATCTCGTGCGCGCGGTACCCGGAACGAAACTGCGCCACCGCCTCGGGCAGATCCACGGCCATGCCGCAAGACTAGCAGCCTGCTACGCCCGGCCCAGCCCGTGCGCAATCGCGCCGGGGTGCAGGCGGGCCGATCCCGGGCTAGGGTGTCGGTCATGGACAGCGCCCGCACACAGGACGACTACGATGCCGTGCTCTCCGAGATCGCGCGCGAGGTCCGGCCGCTGCTGATGCAAGGTGCGGTGGCCGACTACATCCCGCCGCTGGCGGCGGTGCCGCGCGAGCGCTTCGGCATGGCGGTGGCGACCATCGACGGCGGACTCTACCGCGTGGGCGATGCCCAGCTGCCGTTCTCGATCCAGAGCATCTCCAAGGTCTATACGCTGACGCTGGCACTGAACGCGGCCGGCGAGTCGCTGTGGCGGCGGGTCGGGCGCGAGCCCTCGGGCAGCCCGTTCAACTCGCTGGTGCAGCTCGAGCGCGAGGACGGCATCCCGCGCAACCCGTTCATCAATGCCGGCGCGCACGTGGTCGCCGACATCGTGCTGGGAAACTCGCCGGACCCGCGCGCGGCGCTGCTGGAATTCGCCCGCGCGCGCTCGGGCAACCCCGGCGTCAGCGACGACCCACATGTGGCTGGCGCCGAGGCGCGCACCGGTTTCCGCAATGCCGCGCTGGCCAACTTCATCAAGAGCTTCGGCAACCTGCACCACGAGGTCCAGGCCGTGCTCGACTTCTACTACTTCCACTGCTCGCTGGCGATGAGCTGCGTGGATCTGGCGCGCGGCTTCCTGTTCCTGGCCGACGACGGCCACTGCCCGGTTTCGGGCGAACAGGTGGTCCCGGAGCTGCGCGCCAAGCGCATCAACGCATTGATGCTGACCTGCGGCACCTACGATGCCGCCGGCGACTTCGCCTTCCAGGTCGGACTGCCGGCCAAGAGCGGTGTGGGCGGCGGCATCGTCGGGGTGATCCCGGACCGGCTCGCGGTCGCGGTGTGGTCGCCGGGGCTGGACGAGAAAGGCAATTCGCTGGCCGGCACCGCGGCACTGCGGCGCTTCACCACGGCGACCGGCCTGTCGGTGTTCTGAGGTGGCGGCGCGACCCGCCGGATCCACAGCTACTCCGAATGCCCGACCAGTTCGAACCGGACCGTCACCTCGTCGGCGACCTGCAGCAGGCCGCCGGCCGCACGGAAGGGTTGGATCCCGAAGTCGCTCTGCCGGATCGCCAGCGCGCCGCGCGCGAGCAGGCGGTCGCCGTCCACTTCCACGCGCACCGGGACCAGCTGCTCACGGGCCACGCCGCGCAGCGTGACCTGCAGCGTGAGCGCCAGCTCCGGCAGCTCCCCGGCCACGGCCGTGGAGCGGATGCCGATGTCCGGGAAGCGCGCGGCATCGAGTACCGCCTCGCCCAGCATGTTCGCGCCGGTGTCGCGGCGGGCCTGCTCCGACAGCGGGCGGGCAAAGCCACCCCCCAGGGCCTGCCGCACCTGCGGTGGATCCACGGCCAGCGCCGCGGCGGGAATCAGCAGATCCAGGCGCCCGTCCGCGGGCCGTCCGTCGGGCAGGTGCACCGCGCCCTGGAACTGCTCGGCCACGATCACGTGGTTGTGCCCCTGCGCGGCCAGCGCGCCGGCCCGGTACGCGTGGATGGCGATGCGCGAGTCCTCCGGCCTCAGGCGATAGACCTGGCCGCTGCCGGCGCGGGCCTGGTAGTAGGCGGTCGGGAACGAAGGCGCCTGGGCTTCCGTCCCGGACTCAGGCCCGGGCCCCCGAGCCGGCGGCGACGCGCATCCGGCCGCCAGCAGCAGCCAGGCGATCGCCATCACGACGGTGGTCGCGCCGCGATGCCGTGTGCGCTCGTCCATGTCGCTTCTCCCTTGCTCGTGCGCCGATCCCAGCGGGCCGCCCGTCGAGGGCACGTGAGCGGCCAGCAAATTGTTGTCAACAGGCTACTCGCCTACGTCGGCGGGTGATTCGCCCAGCGCCTTGGACTCGGCAACGTGCCCGGCATCGGTGCGCTGCGCCCGTGCACGCAGCAGCGGCTGTGCGAACACCGCCGCCAGCACGATCGTCACGCCCAGGTAGAAGCGCGGCGAGACTTCGTGCTGCTCGCCCAGCAGCACGATCGCCAGCACGATCGCGTAGACCGGCTCCAGGTTCACGGCGAACTGCGCGGTGAAGGCCGAGAGCTCGCGCAGGGCGACCAGCGCCAGCGCAAAGGGCAGCAGCGTGCAGACGAAGGCCAGGGTCGCCAGCAGCATGGCATCAGTCGCGCCGGGCACGGCGTACGCCGATCCTCCGGCAACCAGCCACGGCGCCACGGCGGCCAGGAACAGGGCGCCGGCGCCCAGCTCCAGCGCGGTCACCGTGAGCGCGTCGGCGTGGTGCACCACGCGCTTGTTCAGCGCGCCGAACAGCGCCACCAGCAGGGCCGAGGCGATGCCCACCCACAGTCCCAGGTGCATGCGCTCGGGAATGCCGCCGACCACCAGCGCCACGCCGGGGACCACCGCCACGCCCAGCAGCAGCTCGCGCGCCCGGAAGCGGCGTCCGGTCAGCACCGGCTCCACGATGGCCACAAAGGCCGGTGCCAGTGCGATGCAGGTGGCGGCGACCGAGGCATTGGCCAGCTTGATGGCGCCGTAGAAGGTCAGCCAGTGCAGCGCCACCAGCACGCCGATGCCGGCATAGGCCAGCCACAGCCGCGCCGGCAGCGCCCGCAGCGCGCGCCACACCCGCGGCAGCATCAGCAGCACCGCCGCCACCAGCCCCATGCGCCAGAGCACCAGCGCGACGGCCGGCAAGGTAATGAGCTTTCCGAGGATCGCGGTGAAACCCCAAAGCAGCACGCAGAAGTGGATCTGCAGCAAGGCGCGCGCGTGGCCGGGGGTCGCGCTCACGGATGTTCGGCCTGTGCATGCGCGCGTTCGCGACGCAGCAGGTACAGGCCGCTGGCGACGATGATCGCCGCGCCCAGCCAGGTGATCGCGTCGGGCAGCACGCCCCACAAGGCCAGGTCCAGCGCCACGCCCCAGGCCAGCGCGGTGTACTCGAGCGGGGCGATCACCGACGCCTCGCCGCGGCGGAAGGCCTCGGTGATGCCGTACTGCCCCAGCGCACCGGTCACGCCGATGCCGGCGATCAGCAGCCAGTGCTCGGCACGCACCTGCACCCATACCGGCGCTGCAAGGATGCCGGCCCCGATGGCCAGCATCGTCACCATCCACACGACCATGGCCTGGGTGGAGTCGGTCCGCCCGAGCACGCGCACCGCGATCGCGGATACGGAATAGCAGGCCGCCGCCAGCAGCACCGCCAGGGCGCCGAGCGTGAACAGGCCCTCGCCGGTGGGGCGCATCACCACCAGCACGCCCAGCAGTCCCACCAGGATCGCGCTCCAGCGCCGCGGCCCGACCCGTTCGCCCAGTACCGGGACCGACAGCGCGGTGACCAGCAGCGGCGCGATGAAGAACAGGGTGTAGGCGGTCGACAGCGGCAGGCTGCGCAGGCCATAGGCGAATCCCACCATCATCGCCACCGACAGCACGCCACGCAGCAGATGCAGCGGCCAGCGCACGTGCACCAGTGCGCGGGGCCCGACCGTGGCCAGCGCCCAGGCCAGCACCAGCGGCAAGGATGCGGCGCCGCGCAGGGCCGCGACCTGGATCGCCGGATAGTGACCGACCAGCACCTTGAGTCCGGCGTCCATCAGCGAGAAGGCACCGACGGCGGCCAGCATCGCCAGCGCGGCGACCACGTTCGGTGTCAACGGCATCGGCTTCCCGGTCGGGATTCGAAGCGGCAAAGACTAACGGCAACCCGCGTACGGCAGAAGGGGAACCGCCGAAGCAGTTCAGAGGTTCGCGCGCCATGGAGGCGCGCTCGCGGATCATGCGCGCAAGCGCCCGGCTCCGATCGGGTTCGGCGGAGCCGGGTCCGGACATGTGCCGGACCCGGCGAGTCTGATCAAACCTGTCCTGAGCCTGTCGAAGGGGCCAGGATGGACTGGATCAGACCCCAGGAAAGAAAAAGGGCGCAGCCGTTTGGCTGCGCCCTGTATCGGCGATGACGTCGGTCAGCGGCGCCGCTCTCCGCGGCCGCGACCACGCTGCTCGCGTTCGTCCTCTTCCTCATCGGTCTCTTCGCGATCGCTGCGACCCCTGGCCGGGGGTTGCGATCCGTTTTCTTCCTGTTGACGCCGCGCCTCGGCAGCCCGTTCCTGCGCCTCGCGCGCCTGCTGCTGCTGCCGCGCCTGCTCGGCCCGTTGCTGCGCCTCGAGCGCCTGCTGCTGCCGCTGCCCTTCGGCGGCTCGCTGCTGCGCCTCGCGCGCCTGCTGCTGCTGCTGCGCCTCGCGCGCCTGCTGCTGCTGCCGCGCCTGCTCGGCCCGGTGCTGCGCCTCGCGCGCCTGCTGCTGCTGCCGCGCCTGCTCAGCCCGTTGCTGCGCCTCGCGCGCCTGCTGCTGCTGCCGCGCCTGCTCGGCCCGTTGCTGCGCCTGCTGGCGCTCGGCCGCCTCGGCACGTGAGGCGCGTTCGCGCGCGGCCTCGGCCTGGCGTTCGCGCGCCTGCGCCTCCTGCCGCTGCTGCTGCTCCGTCGCGCGGGCGCGTTCGGCCCCGCGCTCGGCTTCGGCGGCCTCGCTGCGCTCGCGCTCGGCGGCCCGCTGCCGCTGGGCCGTCTCGCGATCGCGCTCGGCAGCGATCCGCTGCTGCTCGGCACGCTCGTTGCGCGCAGCGGCTTCGCGCCGATTGCTGCGCTCGACCTGCTCGGCACGCTCAGCCTGTTCGGCCTGCTCGGCGCGCTCGGCGCGCTGGCGCTCGGCATCGGCCTCGCGGCCACGGTCCGCCGCTTCCTGGCGATCACGCGCCTGGACCTGCGCCGCCCTTTCCTGGCCGGCGCGCGCCTGCTCGGCGTCGCGCTGAGCGGCCGCCTCGGCGGACCGCCCGCGGCTGTCGCGGGCTTCCTGGGCCTGCCGCTCGTCCGCACGGACACGTTCGCCCTGGCGGTCGTCCTCGCGCACCTGCGCGCTGCGGCCACGCTCCGGCGGCCGTGCCTGGCGGGCGCGGACGTCCTCGTCCTGCCGCTGCGGAACACCACGCGACCGGCGCTCGTCCTCACCCGCTGCTGCGGGGGTCGGAGCGCGCTGCACGCGCTCCTGACCGCGGGCGACGGCTGCCTCGCGGACCCGCTCGACGTCGGCGCGATCGACGCGTCGGCTCGGCTCGCCGAGCACGCGGACCTGCCGCTGGACTTCGTCCGTCGCGACCCGTCGGCCGGGCAGCGTCGCCACTGCCGCCGGCGGTGCCCGCCGTGCGACCACCCGGCGCTCTTCGATCTCGCGCGAGGGCTTCATGCGCGTAGTCTCGGCGCCGGTCAGGCTCTGTGCCACCGGTGTCACCGGCGCCAGCCGGCGAACCTCGGCGCGCGCGGTGTCGAAACGCGCCGGCGACAGCGCCGCGCCTGCGACCGGGCGGCCCTGCGTGAACACGTCGGCCGGCACCGCCGTTACCGCATCGCGGCTACCGCGGTAGGCGTAGTCCAGGCGCGAGAAGTCGCTGTCGCGCACGTAATAGTTGTTGTAGATGTTGGTGATCGAGGTGTTGTTGATCACCGTGGTGTTGTAGGAGTTGACCCGCGTGAAGTAGTCGCGGCTCACCTGGTAACCGGGGACATAGACGTCACGCGGCCCCAGCGGGAACCAGCCCACCGGCCGCGAACCCAGCGAAAGGCTGACGCTCAGGCCGCTGCCGCCGAAGAAGGCGACCATCGCCGGCGCGTACACCGGGCGGTGGTGGCGCGGCCCCGGCGTCCAGCCCCAGCGCGAGCCCACGTGGACCCAGCGCCCGTAATGCGAAGGCGCGAAGCCCCACGGCATGTCGTCGACCCAGGTCCAACCCCACGGCTCCTGCCAGATCCAGTGTCCGTGCCGGTACGGCGCCCAGCCCGAGGGCACCGAGCGCGGGTACCAGACCTGGCCGTAGCTGGAGTCCTGCCGCCACGAGCCATACTCGTCCAGGTCGGCGTAACCGATCATTCCATCGGATACATACCGGCGCGAGGGCGAGCGCAGGAGGCGGTCGTCACGCGCGAGCACGAAGCGGTCGAAGCTGTCCGGCCGCGGCACGCGGTAGAACTGGTAGTCGCGCAGGCGCGCGTCGAAGAAGGTCACCGCGTCGCCGTCGCGCAGCGGGAAGCTGGTGCCTTCGCCATAGGCCTCGGCGCGGCCGCGCCATACGATCACGTCGGTGGCGCCGCGGTTGTCGACCTGGACCCGGTAGCTGCCCGGCTCGCTGATCACCAGTGCCAGCATCGGCGTGGCGATCTCGTAGACCTGGCCTTCGTACAGGTGGTGCACGCCCAGGTTCAAGGTGCCTTCGGTGAGTTCGAACTGGGCGAAGTCGTCGCCGATCTCGAGCACCTGCAGGCTCGAGTACTGGTCCAGTCGCACCGCGGCCCCGCCGACCTGCAGCTCGATGCGGCCACGACGGTCCGTCCATACGCGGTCGCCGCGATACAGGGGCCGATTGACGACCGGCCGATACCAGTCCCTTTCGCCTGCCGGCGAGAAGCTGGCATCTCCGGTCACGTAGGCCAGGCGCGCGACCCGCGTGGGCGGATCATCGTGCGCCGCCTGGGCCGGCGAGAGCGTTGCCGCCACGGCGAAGGTGGCTGCGAACAGGCCTGCAATGATTCGCTGCGACATGAGTCCTCTCCTGTGCTGCTGCCGGTCGCACTGCCGATGCAGTGTGAACCGGCCTGGGTGACGATTGCATGTAAGCGCGAGGCACCTGAATGCAGCCCCCCCGTGCCCGGATCCCGTTGCCGTTGGTTCATGGAGCCGGCGCGCCGACGCGGCCCGGTGGCCCGCCAGCTCACGGGACCGCCACGACCCCGCGGTCACTCTGCCGCCACCGACCGCGTCGATACACACCCATGCGCAAGTGGCTGCACCAGCATTGGCAGAAGTTCTCGCGGGAGCCCGCCGGCTCCCGATTCCAGGCACGCTACCGCCGGCGCCTCCTGCGCCGCCGCCGTCCGGTGCTGCGGTACTTGGTCCTGGGGCTGGGCGTACTGCTGCTCGCAGCCGGCCTGGCCATGCTGGTACTGCCCGGCCCCGGCCTGCTGGTGCTGCTGATCGGCGGCGGACTGGTCGCCGAGGAATCGCTGGTCGCCGCGGCTGCAATGGACCGGTGCGAGGTGGGTATCCGCCGGCTGCTGCCCGGTGGCCGCAGCCGTCCCCAGGCGTCCGTCGAGGATTCCGGCAGCGTGCCGTGAGGCACCGAGGCGCACCGGATCATCCCGGGAGCCCTGCGCATTCCTGGCCGCATGTTGCCGGCCTCAACTGCTGACGATCGCCACCACCTCACCGTAGGCGTCGACGTGGACCTCGTAGTCGCCGCCGGTCGCGTCCTTGGCCCTGGCCTCGGCATCCCGCAGGCCGGTCAGCGCACCCACACCATCGGATCGATGCCGATCAGCCACGCGTGCAGCCACCAGGCGAATGTCGCCCACAGCGCCAGGCCGGCCAGCAGCGCGACCAGGTCGCCGGTCAGGGTCGCGGCCGCCGGTGGTCCGCCCTGCAGGCGATCGCGTCGGCGCGCCGACACGAAGGCAACCACCGCCCACGCCAGGAAGGCGCCGAACAGGACCACGTCGGCCAGCGTGCCGTTGGAGGCCAGGTGCGCCAGCGCCCACAGCTTGGTGCCGGCGAGCATCGGATGGCCGATGCGCGCACGCAGGCGATTTGGCGGCGCATAGGCGGCGGCAAGCAGCACGAAAGCCGGTACCGTGAGCGCGATGGTCAGGTGGTAGGTCCAGCGCGGCGGCGTCCACAACACCACCGGCTCGGCGCGGGCGAGGCCGTAGCCCCACACCAGCAGTACGAAGCCGGCGATGGAGACCAGCGCGTACAGGCCCTTCCACGGGCCCGTGCCCAGGCGTGCAACCTGGCGGCTGCGCCAGTCGCCGGCGACGATGGGCAGCGAATGCACGCCCAGGAACAGCGCCAGGCCGGCGACCAGTTCGATCAAGGCTGCAGACTCCGCAACGGGGGACGCCGGCATGATGCCAGAGTCGCCGCTGCGGACTGCGCCGCAACCGATCCAGGAAAAAGCGAGGGGCCGGCGACTGCCGGCCCCCCATCCCGACCGCGTCGCAGGGGAGAGAGCGTTACGCGGTCAAAACAGCCCTGTCTCGGGTCATCCTGCTCGCCGATCAGCGGAAGATGTCGTACATGACGTTCGCGATCAGGCCGCTGGCCAACGCCACCAGCACCACGTCGTTGTCGACGCGGACCCAGCGGTAGCCGTAGGGCGGCGGCTGCAGACCATAGTTGTAATGGTCGACGTAGTACGTGTGCGAATAATAACCGGACGGCAGGTAGTAGCCCGGACGCCAGCTGTGGCTGTAATAGCCGCGCGGACGCACGTACCGGTGCGGGGCACGGTAGCGGTGCTTGGCTACGTAGTGGCGCCGGTCCCAACCGCGGTCGTAACGGCGGTCGTAGCGGCGGTCGTCGTGCCGGTAGCGGGATCGGTCGTGCCGGTCGTAGCGGTCGCGATAGCGCTCGCCGCGGTCGTAGCGCCAGCCATCGTCATCGCGATAGTGCGACTGGTACCCGTAGCGGCCGTCGTACCCGCCCGGCGCAGCCTGCGCCAGCATCGGGGCTCCGAGGCCGATCGACAGCAATGTCACCAGGATAGGTTTCAGCACGGTCTTGCTCCTTACGCTGCGACGCGTCTGCCACGGATGCCGGTTGCCATCGCGGGCCGCGTCGTTGGGGACCATCATGGTCGCGGCGGCTGAACTCGCTTTTAACCCGGCCGTTGCGGACGCAAGCCGTTCAGATTGCGGGCAGCAGCCGTTCAGGAACCGCTGAACCGGTGCAGCGGTTCGCGCATCGCCAGCGTTTTGCCACAACCCCGCCACGCGCCGTCCCGATCGTGCCGGCATCATGGGCGCAACGCCCACCGAGTCCCGCCGATGAATCCACTGGCCCCGGCCCTGGCCCTGATCCTCGCCGCCGCTGCACCGGTCACACCCGTCGACGACACGACCCCCATCGACTGCGGATCGTGTCCCGGCTGGAACGCCGCCCAGGCGCCGTTCCAGATCCATGGCAACACCTGGTATGTAGGCCCGCGCGGACTGTCGGCAATCCTGATCGACAGCGGCGCCGGACTGGTGCTGGTCGACGGCGCGCTGCCGCAGTCGGCGCCGGCGATCGAGCGCAACATCCAGACCCTGGGCTTCGACATCCGGGACGTGCGCTGGATCCTGGTCTCGCACGAACACTTCGACCATGCCGGCGGTATCGCCGCGCTGGCCCGGATGAGCGGGGCGCGCGTCGCCGCCAGCCCGGCGGCGGCCGCGGCGCTGCGTCGAGGCAACGTGCGGGCCGACGACCCCCAGGCCGGCTTCGGCAATTCGATGCGGTTTCCGCCTGTGCCCCAGGTGGTCGAAGTCGCCGACGGCGGCACGGTCACCCTCGGCGGGCTGGTCGTCACCGCCGTGCACAGCCCCGGCCACACCCCCGGCGGCAGCAGCTGGCACTGGCACAGCTGCCGGGACACCGGCTGTGCCACCGTGGTGTATGCCGACAGCCTGACCGCGGTTTCGGCGCCCGATTACCGCTACAGCGACCATCCGGAACTGCTGTCGGCCTTGCGCGCCACCATCGAGCGCATCGCCGCGCTGGATTGCGACGTGCTCATCGCCACCCATCCCGAATCCGTGCGCCTGTGGGAGCGCCGCGAACTGGCCGAGGCCGGAGAAGGCACCACGGCCTACGTGGATGCCGGCGCCTGCGGCACCTACGCCCAGGCCGCCCGCGCCGCGCTCGAGCGCCGGCTGGCGCGGGAGCGCACCGCGCCGGGACCGCGCTGACTACGCAGCGCAGACCCGGGGAGCGCCCCGCGGGCGACCGGGTATTGCCACGCTGCGCGCCCGTCTCTAGGATGCCGCGACCCCGGATCGGCGGACGCCGCCGGCCCGGGTCCGGCCGGGCGATCGGCGCCCCGCCGCCGACTACTATTCACAAGGGGCATCCATGAAGTTGGTGATTTCTGTCGCGGCCGCGGCCGCGCTCGCGTGCACGGCCTGTACCGATGGCGGTCATGGTGGCGGTGGCCTGACCCAAGCCGAATGCAAACAGCTGTACGTCAAAGGCTTCCAGTTGCAGGGCATGCCCGAGTCGGTCTACAGCGAGATGCTCGACCTCGCCTCCCAGGGCTGCGCCGAGGCCGACGCCGTCTCCCGGCGGGACTTCGAGTGCGCGATGGACGCCAGCACCCTGAAGCAGTACGAGGACTGCCACGTGGTGTTCGACCTTCGATGAGCCGGACGCGCCGGGGCGCCAGCCTCGGCGCGGTCCCTCAGTTCTCGAATCCGTTGGCGAATATCGTCAGCGGCACCGTGGTGAGCAGCGCGTACTCGAGTCGAATTCCGCTGCCGTCGTTGGCTGCCGTCCACGCCCGGTACACCGCCCCGGTGGACGTACGCACCAGGAACGGGTCGAGATAGTCGACCGTGACGCAGAACGTTGCAGAACCGTAGCCACCACCCTGCGCATCGGCAGCAACAATGTCGCGGTAGTCCTTTGAAACACCCTTGAAATCGGCCGCATTCACCGTGGTCAGGGAGTTGACAATCGATCCGCAGGCGCCACCCGCCGACTGCACCGTCAAGTCGACCATGGCGTCACCATTCATATCGAGGCCATTGCCGACACCGATGACTGTCGAGGCCACCTGGTTGACGGTGACGTTCTTGCAGACCTCCGCGCCGGAGCCTCCCAAGTTGCTCGAGATCAGGCAGGCGTTACGCGCTCCGGCGGTCGCATAGCGGTGGCGCGGGTGCTGTGCGGTGCTCATGGTGCCGTCGCCGAAATCCCAGTCCCATGCCGAAGGGTCACCGGTACTCGTGTCGGTGAAATCGACGATCAGATCGTAGGACTCGAACACGAAGTTGGTGGTCGGTGGTGGCGGCGCACCGGACTGCAGCAGTGCGACTTCGAGCCGGATTCCGGAGCCGTCGTTGCGAGCGATCCATGCCTTGTAGATGTTGTCGGCCCCGGTCTTGACCATGAAGCCGTCGAGGTAGTCGATGCTGGTGCAGAAGTTCGTTGCACCGAACGCCTTTCCGGCGATGTCATCGGCATCGATGGCGCGATAGTCGCTGTTCATCACCTCGACGCCGGCACCATTGCGTGTTTCCAGGTGGCTGGAGCCACCGTCGCATCCGCTGCCGGCGACGACCTGGAGGTCTGCTGTCGCATTGACGTCCAGATCCAGGTTGCCGCCCACCGCAGCCGACACCGAGGGCCGCTCGCTGACGGCCACGGACTGGGCCGCTGGCGTCGGATCGGCGCCGCCGACATTGCTGGCGGTCAGCGTGACGGTTCGGTTGCCGGCTGACAGATAGCGGTAGCGTGGATGCTGCTGGGTGCTGTTGCCGATGCTGTCGCCGAAGCTCCAGGCCCACGCGGAGGGCGAGCCGGTCGAGGTATCGGTGAAGATCCCGTACAGGTCGTAGGTCGTGAAAGTGAACGAGGAATCGGGTGGATCCGGAATGCCGGTTCCAAGATAGGCGTAGTCGACATTGGCGCCGCCGCTGGTATTGCTGTTCACCCGCAGCTTGTAGAAGCGGTCGTCGACCGTAGTGCCGGTATCGTCACCTGCGGTTTTCACGTAGTACAGGTCACCGTCGCTGGGGCAGAACGGCCCGGTCGACGCGTAGCTCTGCGCGATCGCCTCCGCATAGGTCATGTTGTCGTAGTTGAAGCCCGGCGGGGTAGCCCGTGCCGAACTGTTGGCGTGCGCGAACTTGGTGATGTTGCCGCACTCGCTGGCCGGGCCGGTGATCGAAAAGTCCGATAGCCCGTCGACCGTGGGATCCCCGGCGAACACGGACAGGTCGCGGTTGGTTCCGTTGCTGAGGGTTTCGTTGAACGCCAGGGCCGCGTCGGCACCCCCAAGCGCCAGCACCACGAGCAGCATCCTTGCGCACGAGACGTTCAGCATGGCGCGTGCTCTCCCTGGGCAATCTCTCTGCTTCTACTCCTGGCGGTGGGGAATCGCAAGGACAAAACTGCGGGATTCGCTGAACGGGTACTTTCAGCCACCCCGACAGCTACCCTTGCGCCGCTGGGCCCGGCCCGCCAGCATCCGCGGCATCGGCCAGCGGACACCTGCTCGGGATGAGGCTGCTTTCCGGAAACGGCTACGACCGCCGCCAGGCGCTGGCCTGGGCGATGTACGACTGGGCCAACTCGGCCTTCGCCATGACGGTGATGGCGGCGTTCTTCCCGATCTTCCTGGGGCAGTACTGGATCGGCGGATCCGGCGTCAATGCCACCTTCGTGCTGGGCGCGGCCAACAG
>DASRZM010000104.1:0-30753 GCA_035686365.1 Lysobacteraceae bacterium
TCTCCGCCAGACACCAGACCGGCCCCGATCGGGGCCGTTCTGGTGTCTGGCGGAGAGGCCCGCTCCAGTTCCGTTGCGTTGACGCTGCAGGCGCCGTGCAGGTAACATTCCGCGTCTTTCGGAGCGCCTCGGCAGAGGGCCGGAAGGGCAGATCGCCGGGGTATAGCTCAGCCTGGTAGAGCGCCAGCTTTGGGAGCTGGATGTCGGGGGTTCGAATCCCTCTACCCCGACCAGGATGTCCCCGGGCGCGCCGGTCCGGGACACGGTCCCGATGCGCCCGTAGCTCAACCGGATAGAGCATCGGCCTTCTAAGCCGACGGTTACAGGTTCGAATCCTGTCGGGCGCGCCAGAATCGAACGGATTTTTTTGCGGTGGATGTAGCTCAGTCGGTTAGAGCACTGGATTGTGATTCCAGGGGTCGCGGGTTCGAATCCCGTCTTCCACCCCAGTTGCAGGTACGGCAAAATTGCCGTTCCGGATGCCGCGCCGACGCGGCGATGATGTTTCGGCGGGCCGTTAGCTCAATTGGTAGAGCAGCGGACTCTTAATCCGTAGGTTCTAGGTTCGAGTCCTAGACGGCCCACCATCCCACTACCGCCCAGTCTGGCGGGGACCCCGAAGCGGAATCGAGCGAAAGTGGCGGAACTGGTAGACGCGCTGGATTTAGGATCCAGTGGGGCAACCCGTGAGAGTTCGAGTCTCTCCTTTCGCACCATCCGGTCCCGTGTCCTGGGCCGGCCGGGACCGCGCCAGGCGCGCGGCGCGGGAGGCGGGCAAGCGCGGACAATGACGTGGCGAGCCTGATCGAGTCCAGGATGGACTGGATCGGGCATTCCCAAGGCAGGAGCGATGATGCAGGTTTCGGTGGAGAACGTCGGCAAGCTCGAGCGCAGGCTCATGGTCAGCGTCCCGGCTGACCGCCTGGACACGCAGGTGGAGAAGCGCCTGCGCGAACTCTCGCGCAGTGTGCGTCTGAAGGGCTTCCGCCCCGGCAAGGTGCCAGCCAAGGTGATCGAGCAGCGCTATGGCCGCCAGGTGCGGTCCGAGGCCCTGGGCGATCTCGTGCGCGAAACCTTCAACGAAGCGGTCCGGCAGGAAAACCTGCGCCCGGCGGCGGCTCCGTCGATCGAGACCAGCGGTACGCCCGAGGACGGCGAGATCCGCTACGTCGCCACCTTCGAGGTCATGCCGGAAATCGGCGAGATCGACGTGACCAGCCTGAACATCATCAAGCCGCTGGCCTCCGTCGAGGACGCCGACATCGACGCGATGATCCAGACGCTGCGCTCCCAGCGGCGCAGCTTCGAGCCGGTCGAGCGCGAGGCGGCTGCCGGCGATCTGGTGCTGTTCGAGTCCGCCGCGGTGACCGCCGAGGGCCGTGTCCCGGCCGAAGGCAGCGAGCGCGCCGGCACGATCGTCGGGTCCAACGCCCTGTTCGCCGAGCTCGAGGCCAGGCTGATCGGGCTCCAGGCCGGAGACGAGCGCAGCTTCGAACTGACCTTCCCGGCCGGCTATCGTGTCCAGGCGCTGGCAGGCAAGGCGGCGACGGTCGAGGTCAGGGTCGTGCGCGTGTCCGAGGCGACGCTTCCGGAGGTCGACCAGGCCTTTCTGGAGAGCTTCGGCATCACCGAGGGCGGCATCGACAGGTTCCGACAGGAAGTCCGGGCCAACCTGGAACGCGAGCTGCGCGGCGCGTTGATGGCGCGGCTGAAGTCGGAAGTCGCCGACAAGCTGCTGGCGGCGCACACGGAGCTGGAGTTCCCGGTCCGGATGATCGATCGCGAGGCCGAGGGGCTGGCGCGCGCGGCCGAACAGCAGGCCAAGGCGCGCGGGCAGGCCGAGGCGAAATTCGAACCGGCGGGCTTCCGCGAGGCCGCGCGCAAGCGCGTCGCCGCCGCGGTGCTGCTGGGCGAGATCGCCCGCCAGCACCAGATCCGGCTCGATCCGGCCCGCGTGGCCGACATGCTGGCCACCATTGCCTCGACCTACGAGGAGCCCGAGCAGGTCGTGGAGCTGTACCGCGCCGATGCCCAGCTGATGATGGGACTTGAAAGTCGGGTCCTGGAGGATCAGGTTATCGACTGGATCGCCGACCACGCGCAGCTGGAGACCCAGCAGCTGAGCTTCGACGAGGTCATGCGCCCCGGCACCGCCTGAGCGGTGCCGTCACCGAACCGGAACGGCGGGACGAAATGAGCGACATCAAGGCACTCAACCTGGTACCGATGGTGGTCGAACAGACCAGCCGCGGAGAGCGCGCCTACGACATCTACTCGCGCCTGCTCAAGGAGCGCGTGGTGTTCATGGTCGGCCCCATCGACGACTACATGGCCAACGTCGTGGTCGCCCAGCTTCTGTTCCTGGAGTCGGAGAACCCGGACAAGGACATCAACCTGTACATCAACAGCCCGGGCGGGTCGGTCACGGCCGGGCTGGCGATCTACGACACCATGCAGTTCGTCAAGGCCGACGTGAGCACGATCTGCGTCGGCCAGGCCGCCAGCATGGGAGCCCTGCTTCTGGCCGCCGGGGCCAAGGGCAAGCGCTACGCGCTGCCACACTCCAGGATGATGATCCACCAGCCGCTGGGCGGCTTCCAGGGCCAGGCTTCGGACATCGACATCCACGCCCGCGAGATCCTGGCGATCCGCGAGAGGCTGAACCGGATCCTGTCCGACCATACCGGCCAGGACATCGAGCAGGTCGCGCGCGATACCGATCGCGACCGCTTCATGAGTGCGACCGACGCCAAGGAGTACGGCCTCGTGGACTCGGTCCTGGATCGCCGCTCGGACGATACCGTCAAGGCAGCCTAAGCGGCTGATGCATCAGCCTTTTCAGGAAACCCGCCGACTGCGGGTGGCGGCCCGTTTCGCGCTGTGGCCCTGTGCTATTCTCCGACCGCAGCGAGCAATGCCCCGGGGCAATCCAGGATGAGCGACGAACGGCAGGGTCGATCCGGCGAGAGCGGCAAGATCCTCTACTGTTCCTTCTGCGGGAAGAGCCAGCACGAAGTCCGCAAGCTGATCGCGGGCCCCAGCGTGTTCATCTGCGATGAATGCGTCGAGCTGTGCAACGACATCATCCGCGAGGAACTGGAGGAGAAAGCCTCTTCCGCGCGCAGCCACCTGCCCAAGCCGCAGGAAATCCTCGACGTGCTCGACCAGTACGTGATCGGGCAGCAGCGCGCGAAGAAGACGCTCGCGGTGGCGGTCTACAACCACTACAAGCGGATCGAGACGCGCCAGAAGAACGACGAGGTCGAGCTTGCCAAGTCCAATATCCTGCTGATCGGGCCCACCGGCTCGGGCAAGACGTTGCTGGCCGAGACCCTGGCACGCCTGCTCAACGTGCCGTTCACGATCGCCGACGCCACCACGCTGACCGAGGCCGGCTACGTCGGCGAGGACGTCGAGAACATCATCCAGAAGCTGCTCCAGAAGTGCGACTACGAAGTCGAGAAGGCGCAGACCGGCATCGTCTATATCGACGAGATCGACAAGATTTCGCGCAAGGCCGAGAACCCGTCGATCACGCGTGACGTGTCCGGGGAGGGCGTGCAGCAGGCGCTGCTGAAGCTGATCGAGGGGACCGTCGCCTCGGTTCCGCCGCAGGGCGGGCGCAAGCATCCGCAGCAGGAGTTCCTGCAGGTCGATACCCGCAATATCCTGTTCATCTGCGGCGGCGCCTTTGCCGGGCTGGAGAAGATGATCGACCAGCGCACCAGCGAGGCGGCCGGCATCGGGTTCGCCGCCGAGGTGCGCAGCAAGAAGCGCAAGGCACAGATCGGCCGGATCCTGGCCGACGTCGAGCCCGAGGACCTGATCAAGTTCGGCCTGATCCCGGAGTTCGTCGGGCGCCTGCCGGTGGTGGCCACGCTCGAGGAACTGGACGAGTCGGCACTGGTCCAGATCCTGACCGAGCCGCGCAATGCCGTCACCAAGCAGTTCCGCAAGCTCTTCGACATGGAGGGCGTGGAGCTGGAGTTCCGCCCCGATGCGCTGATGGCGATCGCGAAGAAGGCGCTCAAGCGCAAGACTGGCGCACGCGGCCTGCGCACCATCATCGAGCAGGTGCTGCTGGACACCATGTTCGAGCTGCCGTCCAAGAGCGACGTCACCAAGGTCGTGGTCGACGAGGCGGTCATCAACAACCAGGCAGAGCCCTACCTGATCTACCAGGGCGCCCAGGCAGCCCCGAAAGCGGCCGCCGAGTGACCGTCGGCCGTCGGGTGCCGCCCGCGCGCGGCGCCGCGGCGGGCCGGCCCGGACGTTTGCATGGCGTGAATCGCCGCTTGCGTTCACGCTTCCTGCCCCCACATTGGCTATCGTCTGACGGTGCGGATCCCGCCGCGCCGGCCTTCGGAGTGCTTCCATGACCGAAACGTCCACTGCTGCGACCCGTCTCGAGCTGCCGGTCCTGCCACTGCGGGACGTCGTCGTGTACCCGAACATGGTCATCCCGCTGTTCGTCGGCCGCGAGAAGTCGGTGCGCGCGCTGGATGCGACGATGGAGGGTGACAAGCAGATCCTGCTGGTCGCCCAGCGCAGCCCGGAGGTCGACGATCCGGGCGCCGAGGACGTCTACCAGGTCGGCACGCTGGCCCAGGTGCTGCAGCTGCTGAAACTGCCCGACGGCACCATCAAGGTGCTGGTGGAGGGCAGCGCGCGCGTGCGCATGGGCGCCTTTGCCGAGAACGAGGGCGCGATGGTCGCGACCGCCGAGGTCGTGGACGTCTACAGCGAGCGCGCCGAGCGCGAGCTCGCGGTCACCGCGCGCTCGCTGCTGGCGCAGTTCGAGCAGTACGTGAAGATGAACCGCAAGCTGCCCCCGGAGCTGCTCTCGACGCTGGCCGGAATCGATGATCCCAGCCGTCTGGCCGATACCGTGGCCGCGCACCTGGGCATCCGCCTGGCGGACAAGCAGCGGTTGCTCGAAACCTTCGACGTCGGAGAGCGCCTGGAGCTGCTGATCGGCTTCGTCGACGGCGAGATCGACGTCCAGCAGCTGGAGAAGCGCATCCGCGGCCGCGTCAAGTCGCAGATGGAGAAGAGCCAGCGCGAGTACTACCTCAACGAGCAGATGAAGGCGATCCAGAAGGAGCTCGGCGAGATCGACGAGGCGCCCAACGAGGTGGAGGAGCTGGCCAAGAAGATCGCCGAGGCCGGAATGCCCAAGGAGGTGGAGTCCAAGGCGAAGAACGAGCTCAACAAGCTCAGGCAGATGTCGCCGATGTCGGCCGAGGCGACGGTGGTGCGCAACTACATCGACTGGCTGGTCGGCGTGCCATGGAAGAAGCGCAGCAAGGTCCGTCGCGACCTTGCCGCCGCGCAGAAGGTGCTCGATGCCGATCACTACGGCCTGGAGAAGGTCAAGGACCGCATTCTCGAGTACCTGGCCGTGCAGGCACGCGTGCAGAAGCTCAAGGGCCCGATCCTGTGCCTGGTCGGCCCACCGGGCGTGGGCAAGACCTCCCTGGGGCAGTCGATCGCCCGGGCAACCAACCGCAAGTTCGTTCGCATGAGCCTGGGCGGCGTCCGCGACGAGGCCGAGATCCGCGGCCACCGGCGCACCTATATCGGCTCGTTGCCGGGCCGCATCGTGCAGAACCTGAACAAGGTGGGGACCCGCAACCCGCTGTTCATGCTCGACGAGATCGACAAGATGAGCATGGATTTCCGCGGCGACCCGTCTTCGGCGATGCTGGAAGTGCTCGATCCCGAGCAGAATCACAACTTCAACGATCACTACCTGGAGGTCGATCTCGACCTTTCCGAGGTGATGTTCATCGCCACCGCGAACTCGCTGAACATTCCCAGCCCGCTGCTGGACCGCATGGAGGTGATCCGCATCCCCGGCTACACCGAGGACGAGAAGATCGCCATCGCAATGCGCTACCTGCTGCCCAAGCAGCTCAAGGCCAACGGGCTCAGGGAAGGCGAGCTCAAGGTCAGTGAGGCGGCGATCCGCAACGTCATCCGCTACTACACCCGCGAATCGGGCGTGCGCAGCCTCGAGCGCGAGATCGCAAAGGTCTGCCGCAAGGTGGTCAAGGAGCTCTCGCTCGCCGCCGCCGGCAAGAAGGCCAAGGCCAGAACCCGGCCCGTCCAGGTCGGCCCCAAGCGGCTCGAACAGTACCTGGGCGTGCGCCGCTTCAACTTCGGCCTTGCCGAGGAGCACAACGAGATCGGGCTGGTGACCGGCCTGGCCTGGACCGAAGTCGGCGGCGACCTGCTGCAGATCGAGGCCTCGCTGGTGCCGGGCAAGGGCAACCTGACGCTGACCGGCAAGCTCGGAGAGGTCATGCAGGAGTCGATCCGTGCCGCGCACAGCGTGGTGCGGTCGCGTTCCGAGCGGCTGGGGCTGGATCCGGAGTTCCACAACAAGTACGACGTGCACATCCACGTGCCCGAGGGCGCCACGCCCAAGGACGGCCCCAGCGCCGGCATCGGGATGTGTACGGCGCTGATCTCGGCGCTGGCCAAGGTGCCGGTCCGGGCGGATGTCGCCATGACCGGCGAGATCACCTTGCGCGGCCGCGTCCTGCCGATCGGAGGGCTGAAGGAAAAGCTGCTGGCGGCGCTGCGCGGCGGAATCCAGACGGTGATCATCCCCGACGAGAACATCAAGGACCTCGCCGACATTCCGAAGAATGTCACGCAAGGTCTGGAGATCGTGCCAGTCCGCTGGATCGACGAGGTGCTCGATGTCGCGCTGGAGCGGCCGCTGATCCCGGCCGAGGGCGTGCCCGCGGGCGCCGCCGAGGGCACGGAGGCCAAGGCCGACAAGGACGCGCCGACGCCGCGGCCGCACTGAGATTTCGAGCTGCTTGACCGGTTGCACGATTTATGCACGTGGGTTCGGGTCCGGGCAGATGTGCCTGAAACCCGCATGATTGCTTGAAAAATCGTGTTGCACGGTGTCCGGGGCGCTGGTATAAAAGTCGGCACCGCAACGCCCACGGCGAGAATGCGAAGCGCGCTGCGGAATCGGCTGGGGGAACGGCGACCGGGGACGCACCGGAACCCGGTGTCGACGTTCCTGCCAGCGTACCGCGGGTTACTGAACTCGATTAGGGAGTGAGATTCGAATGAACAAAGCCGATTTCATTACGGCGGTCTCAAAGCACGCAGACCTGTCCAAGGCCGATGCCGGCCGAGCCGTCGATGCAGTGATCGAAACGGTCAAGAAGGCGCTGAAGAAGGGAGATTCGGTTTCGCTGGTCGGGTTCGGGACGTTCACCGTGCGCAAGCGCGCCGCGCGTACCGGACGCAATCCACGAACCGGTCAGACCATCAAGATCAAGGCCTCGAAGAACCCGGCCTTCAAGGCTGGAAAAGCCCTCAAGGATGCCGTAAACTGATCGCTTCGCCTGGGGCTTTTGCCCCGAGGCGTTCGCCCGGGGTGCTTAGCTCAGCGGTAGAGCATCGCCCTTACAAGGCGAGGGTCGGGGGTTCGAAACCCTCAGCACCCACCAGAACGCAGCGGTCGAACGCGGAGTGGTAGTTCAGTCGGTTAGAATACCGGCCTGTCACGCCGGGGGTCGCGGGTTCGAGTCCCGTCCACTCCGCCAATACCCCGAGGGCGCCTGCGATGGCGCCCTCTTTTTTTTACGGAACCGCCGACGGGCGGCCGATTCGAGGTGCTGCCATGTTGCAGAAGCTGCGCGAAAGGACCACCGGGTGGGTCGCGATCGTCATCGTCGGCCTGATCGTGATCGCCTTTGCGTTCTTCGGTGTCGAGAACTACTTCCAGAGCCAGGCGACCACCCATGTCGCCAGGGTCGGCGACAGCGAGATCGGGCAGGAAGAGTTCCGCCAGCGGTTCGAGCAGTACCGGCAGCAGATGCGCCAGATGATGGGCGACCGCTACGACGCACGCGCTCTTGCGCAGCCCGAGGTCAAGCGGCAGCTACTCGAGCAGATGATCGAAGAGCGCCTGGTGCGCGAGCAGGCGGCACGGCACGGGATGGTCGTCTCGCCGCAGCAGATGCAGAGCGAGATCGCCGGCATTGCAGCCTTCCAGGTCGACGGCCGGTTCGACGCCGATCGGTACCGGATGATCCTGGCAGGGCAGAACATGACGCCGAGCAGGTTCCAGGCGGAGGTCGTGCGGGACCTTGCCACCCGCACGCTTCCCAGCCAGCTGGTCGAGAGCGCGTTCGTGACCGAAGCCTACGTGGATGCCTACCTGCGCCTCCGCGACCAGCGCCGCGAATTCAGGTACGCCGTGATCCCGGCGCCCGAAGCCGGGGAGATCGGCGAGATCACCGATGCCGACCTGGAGGCATACCACCAGGAGAATGCCGACGAGTTCGTCCTGCCCGCGCAGGTGACGCTGGAGTACCTGCAGCTCTCGCCCGATTCCCTGCAGATACCGACCGAGGTCGACGAGGCAACCCTGCTCGGGCGCTACGAGGAGCAGAAGGCGCGTTACGTGGAGCCCGAGGCGAGGCTGGCCTCGCACATCCTGGTCTCGGTGCCGGCCGATGCCGACGCCGATGCCGTCCAGGCGGCGCGCGAGCGCGCCGACGCCATCGCCGCGCAGGCGCGGGCCGCGGATGCGGACTTCTCCGCACTCGCGCGCGAGCACTCCCAGGACCTGGGATCGCGCGCCGTCGGCGGCGAACTGGGCTGGATCGAGCGTGGCATGTTGGACGAGGCATTCGAGGCAGCCCTTTTCGGGCTCGAAACCGGCGCCGTGAGCGATCCGGTGAAGTCATCCGAGGGCTGGCATCTGATCCTCGTACAGGAAGTGCGTCAGCCGAGGGAGAAGTCGTTCGCAGACGTGCGCGCCGAACTGGAGGCCGAGTACCTGGACAGCGAACGCGAGCGGTTGTTCTCCGACCTGTCCGGCCAACTGGTCGACATGGTCTACCGTGACCCCACCACCCTGGCCACCGCCGCCGACGCACTGGATCTGCCGATCCAGCGCGTGGGGCCATTCAGCCAGGCCGGCGGCGCGGGGATCGCCGCGCAGCCGGCGGTGACGAGCGCCGCGTTTTCCGACGAGGTCCTGGTCGATCGCAGCGTGAGCGACCTGATCGAGCTGGACGACGGCAGCGTGGTCGTGATCCAGGTGGTCGAGCACCAGCCGCAGAGCACGCTGCCGCTGGATCAGGTCCGGAGCCTGGTCGAGGATTCGGTTCGCCGACAGCGCATCGAGGACCTGGGGCGTTCGCGGGCGCAGGAGGCACTGCAGGCACTGGAGTCGGGGGACATCGCTCTGGAGACGCTGGCGGGGGAACGCGGCTGGACGTTCGAGCAGGTGCAGGACGTGGGTCGCATGGGCCCGGTCGCCGAGCCCGGCGTACTTGCGGAGGCGTTCATCCTGGCGCCCACCGGGTCCGAAGGCGCCGGTGCCGGCAGCGCCGACCTGGGTGGCGGCCGTCATGCCCTGATCGAGGTCATCGCCGTGCGCGACGGCGACCCCGCGGCGGTGGACCTGGCGCAGCGGCAGGCATTGCGCGAGCAGCTGGGCCGCCTGATCGGCGGGCTGGAGACACGGGCCTTCATCGAGGCCCTGCGCGACCAGATCGAGGTGACCGTCGTCGAGGAGCGGCTGTAGGGCTCGGGGAACCGTGAGCCCCTCCCGCGCTTCGCGCGCCGGGGATGGCGCCGGCGGATTGGGCGCCAGCGGCCCGGTCCGGAGCGTCCGGACGGGTCCAGGAGGGAGACCTGTCCAGGCCTGTCTCAGGCGCTGTCCAGGCCGGTCATGCCCAGGATGCTGTAGCCGGCATCGACGTAGGTGACCTCGCCGGTGATGCCGGCGGCCAGCTCCGAACACAGGAACGCGGCGACATTGCCGACGTCATCGATGGTGACGCTGCGCCGCAATGGGGCGTTGGTCTCGACATGGTCGAGCATCTTGCGGAAATTGGAGATGCCCGCGGCAGCAAGCGTCTTGATCGGCCCGGCGGAGATGGCGTTCACGCGCGTGCCTTCCGGACCCAGGTTCAGGGCAAGGTATCGCACGCAGGCCTCCAGGCTGGCCTTGGCCAGGCCCATCACGTTGTAGCTCGCCAGCGCCCGCACCGAACCCAGGTAGCTCAGCGTCAGGATCGCGGCGTTGCGGTTGCCCATCATCGGGCGCGCGGCCTTGGCGAGCGCCGCCAGGCTGTAGCTCGAGATGTCGTGCGCGATCGCGAAGTTCTCGCGGCTGAGATTGTCCAGAAAGCCACCCTGGAGCGCCTCGCGCGGCGCGAAGCCGACCGAGTGCACCAGGATGTCGAGGCCGTCCCAGTGCCTGCGCAACTGATCGAACACCGCTTCGATCTGCGCGTCCTCCGCCACGTCGCACGGAATCACGATGTCCGACCCGGTCTCGTCGGCCAGCGCCTGCACGCGCGAGCGCAGCTTCTCGTTCTGGTAGGTGTATGCGAGCTGGGCGCCCTCGCGGTGCATGGCCTCGGCGATGCCCGTTGCGATCGAACGTTGACTGGCGACACCGACGATCAGCGCGCGCCTTCCGGAAAGAAAACCCATGAAACCTCCGTTGCTGGGACCTGGAACCTGCGGTGGGCCGGCCGCCGGGGCAACCGCACCGTCGAGGCAAGGAAGGATAGTTTGCAGCCTGGGGGCTCAGGGTTCCAGACGCAGCCATTGCCCCGGCATCAGGGGCGCCTCGGGGTCGAGCCGGTTCCATTCGAGCAGGTCACGCAGCCGCAGCCCATGGCGGCGCGCGATCAGCCAAAGGCTTTCACCGCGCCGGACACGATGACGCTGCAGATCGGTGGCGTCCGCGGTGGGCACCGGTTCGTCCTGCCTTGCCGGCGTCGCGGCGGCCGCGGGGATCAGCAGGCGCCGGCTGCGCGCCCTTGCCCGCTCGCCACTGCGCACCGGGTTCAGGTGCCAGAACGCGGCGACATCCACCCCCTGGCGCTGCAACGCGCGCGCAAGCCCGGCACCGCCGGCGTCGCTGGTGAGCTCCGTGAGCGGGGGTGGATACCCGTCCGGGAGCTGTACGCCATGGGCCGGGGGATCGAGCACGATGCAGCGCAGCGCCAGCAGCTTTGCCAGGTACTCGTAGGTCCCCATTGCCAGACCGGGCGGCTGATGCCCCTGCGGGGAAGGGGGTGCGGCGTCGCCGGACCGGAGGGCACGCGCCACGCGGTACTCACCGGCGTTGTAGGCCATCGCAGCCAGGCGCCAGTCGCCGTAGCGCTCCAGCAGGGACTCCAGCACAGAGAGCGCCGCGTGCGTGGACGCCGCCGGCAGATAGCGGTCGTCGGCACCTGCGTCCACACGCAATCCGTGGGTCCGTGCGGCCGGTCCGGAGAGCTGCCACATCCCGATCGTGCCGCCGTTGCGCGCGGCCGGTCGGTACCAGCTTTCCACGATCGGCAGCAGGGCGAACTCCGACGGCAGGCCGCGCTGGTGTGCCTGCCGCGCCACGTAATCCAGCAGCGGCAGGGCGCGTTCGAGGCTCGCGGCAAACCGCTGCGGCGAGCGCAGGTAGTCCTGCCGCCAGCGATCCACGACCCGGTCGGATGGACAATCACGGCCCGCCAGGTCGCGGACGATCGCCGAGAGCGTGCCCGAGGGCGCCGGCGGGGGCGGTGGCGCGGGGAACTCCGGCTCGAGCCCGACGGCTGTAGCCGGAGCCGGCGACGCGGGTGCGGGGTCGCGGGCCGCTGCATCGGCCACCGGCGAGGGTTCGGGCGGCGTGGGCGCATCCACCGGCCGTTGCGGGCCAGGTGCCGCGCAGGCCGCAAGCACGCCTGCAACCAGCGCCGGCACGAAACCACGGCCGCGGCCACTCATGCGGAAAACACGTCCTTCCAGCGGCGCAGCGCGGCGAAAACGGCGACGCGATCGCCCGGATCGACGGTCTCGCGGGCTGCCACCGCGCCGCGCATGGCCGGCTCGTCGACCCGCAGGAACGGATTGAGCTCACGCTCCACGCCCATGCGGCCCGGCAGTGAGGGCGCTCCGGAGCTGCGCAGCGCCGCGACCCGCTCCAGGTAGGTCCGCAGCGCCGGGTTGTCGGGATCCACCGTCGATGCGAATCGGCCGTTGGCCTGCGTGTACTCGTGGCCGCAGCACACCAGGGTTGCGTCCGGCAGCGCGGCAAGCCGCTCCAGCGAATCGAGCATCTGTGCCGGCGTGCCTTCGAACAGCCGTCCGCAGCCCAGGCTGAACAGGGTGTCGCCGCAGAACAGCAGGCCGTTGCCCTGGAATGCGATGTGCGTTCGTGTGTGTCCGGGTACGAACATCACCCGCAGCGGATTCTCCAGGCCGTGGAGCTGGACGTGGTCACCCTCTCCGACGTGGCGGTCCAGCCCCCGGATCCGATCGTCCGCGGGGCCGATGCAATGGACCCCGTAGCGCTCCTGCAGCTGCGCCATGCCGCCGGCATGGTCCGGGTGGTGGTGCGTCAGCAGCACGGTATGCGGGCGCAGTCCCTGGCTGGCCGCTGCGATCACCGGTCCGGCGTCGCCCGGGTCCACGACGATCGCGCCGCCGGAATCGTCCACCAGCAGCCAGATGTAATTGTCGGCAAACGCCGGTAGGGCGCGCAACTGCATCGGTGGGGCTTGACCTCGTCGGCGCTTTTCGCGCCACAATCGCCGCACGATGCCGGCACTGCGATCCCTCCGTCAACCCGAACGAGCACGGCCCGGCTGGCTGGCGAGCCCGCTGGCCGGAGCGCTGATGGCGGCCGAGCAGCACGAGCTGATCCCCTCGCTCACGGGTGTATACGGCACCAGCGGGCTGTACCTGCGAGGCTCGCCCACTGCCCCGCGCGAGCTGTCGGGCAACATGGTGCACCGGATGTGCAGCGCCGGCCTGGATGCCGGGCGGCTGGTTGGCGACTTCGGGGCGGTGCCGACGCAGTTGCCTTTCGCCGACGACAGCTTCAGCCTGTGCTATGTACTGCATGTGTTCGAGTCGATCCAGGATCGCGAAACGCTCGCCCGGGAACTGTGCCGCGTACTGCAACCGGAGGGCACGCTGATCGTGGTCGCGCTCAATCCGGTCAGCGCCTGGTGCCTGCGCTGGTACGGGCGCGGACCGGAACCCGTAGCGGCGGGTCGGATGGTGCGCACGCTCGAGGGCGCGAGCCTGAGCGTCGTACGCCAGCGACCGGTCGGACCGGCGTGGCCGACCTGGGCGACCGTGCAGCGCCGCGTCGGGCGCGATGGGGGAGTGGACCTGCTCGGTGCGGTGCGCGCCGGATACGCGGTGTTTGCGCGCAAGCGGCGGGTGGCGATGACGCCGCTGCCGTCGCCACGAGCCGTGCCTGCGCTCAGTCCACACGCACGCGCCGGATGAAGCATGTGCGCATCCACACCGACGGCGCCTGCCTGGGCAATCCCGGACCCGGCGGCTGGGCGGCCCTGTTACGCTACAACGGCAGCGAACGCGAGATCAGCGGCGCTGCGCCGGCGACCACCAACAACCGGATGGAGCTGTCGGCAGCGATCTTCGCGCTGGAGGCGCTGACCGAACCGTGTCGCGTGGATCTGCACACCGACTCGCAGTACGTGCAGCGGGGGATCAGCGAATGGCTGCAGGGATGGAAAAGCAGGAACTGGAGGACGGCCTCGGGGGCGCCGGTGAAGAACGTGGACCTGTGGCAGCGGCTGGATGCGGCTGCCGCGCGCCACCGCGTGGTCTGGCACTGGGTGCGGGGGCACGCCGGCGATCGCGACAACGAGCGGGTGGACGTGCTGGCACGCGCTGCCGCCACGGCGTTGGCGGCAGCGATGGGATGACACGGGAGAGGGCGCCCTGATGCGGCAGATCGTGCTCGACACCGAGACCACCGGCCTGTCGTGGGAGCGCGGCAACCGTGTGGTCGAGATCGGTTGCATCGAACTGATGGAGCGGCGGCTCACGGGCCGGCAGTTCCACCGCTACCTGAATCCGGACTGCGACTTCGAGGTCGGCGCCCAGGAAATCACCGGACTGACGCGGGAATTCCTTGCCGACAAGCCGCGCTTCGAGCAGGTCGTGGACGAGCTCCTGGAATTCGTGCGGGAGTCGGAGCTGATCATCCACAACGCCGGGTTCGATGTCGGGTTCCTCGACTCCGAACTGTCGCGGGCCGGGGCACGATACGGTCGCATCGCCGACCACGCGCTCGTGCTCGATTCGCTGGCGCTGGCGCGTGAGCGCTTCCCGGGCCAGCGCAATTCGCTCGACGCGCTGTGCCGCCGCCTGGGCGTGGACCATTCGCACCGTGAGCTCCATGGCGCCCTGCTGGACGCGCAGCTGCTGGCCGAGGTGTACCTGGCGCTGACTGCCGGGCAGGGCGACCTGGAGCTGGGCGTGGCGGTCGAACGCGGCGCAGCATTCGCCGTATCGGCGCAGCCGGCCGCACGGATCCGCCGCATCCTCCCGGAGCCCGCCGAACAGGCGGCCCACGAGGCCTGTCTGCAGCGGATCGAACAGGTTGCGGGCCGCCCGGCGCTCTGGCGATCGATCGGGGCGGACGAAGTCACCGGAGCGATGGCATAATGCTTGGCGACTGCCACCCGGACCATCGTCCGGATCGGCTGCTGGCTCTTGGGGAGGAGTCACGATGACGCGTATCAGGCTGGCAATCTCGGCAGTATCGCTATTGGCCCTTTCCGGCGCCGTTGCATGCGCAGCTGCGGCGGACGCGGTGGCGGAGATCGCCGCCCACCGGCACCAGGGGGTGGCCACCTGCAGCAGCAGCACCTGTCACGGCGCCACGCAGCCGTTCCGCGACAGCAACGTCCAGCAGAACGAGTTCAGCCGTTGGCAGGAGTACGACCCGCATGCGACACGGGCCTGGCAGGTACTGGGCTCCGCGGAGGGCCAGGCGATCGCCCGCAAGCTCGGCCTGGGCGACGCCACCGCGGCCCGGGTGTGCCTGGACTGCCACGCCGACAATGTTCCCGATGCCATGCGCGGTGAGCGCTTCCAGCTCAGCGACGGGGTCGGTTGCGAAGCCTGCCACGGCGGCGCCGAACAGTGGATCTCCTCGCACGCGGACAAGAGTGCCAGCCACGCCGACAACCTCGCGCGCGGCCTGTATCCGACCGAGGACCCGGTCCGGCGAGCCGAACTGTGCCTGTCGTGCCACATGGGCGTGCCCGAGCGCATGATCACGCACCGGATCATGGGCGCAGGGCACCCGCGCCTGTCCTTCGAGCTCGATACCTTCACCTGGATCAACCCGCACTACGAGATCGACGAGGACTACATCCAGCGCAAGGGAGAGTTCAACGGCTTGCGCGACTGGGGCGTAGGTCAGGGCGTGGCCGCGGCGAACCTGCTCGACATCCTGCTCTCGGACCAGCACGGCTGGAACGGCATTTTCCCGGAACTGGTGCTGTTCGACTGCCATGCATGCCACCGCCGCATGGACGGCAATCGCTGGGGGCCGCGCCAGGGCACCGGCCTGGGTCCCGGCGTGGTGCGGCTCAACGACGCCAATCTGGTGATGTTCCGGCATGTGCTGGCGGCAGTCGATACGGGCGCCGCGCAACGCATCATGGAACGCACCCGCGACCTGCACCGGGCCACGACCACCAGCCGCGAGGCCACGCGGCTGGCCGCGCAGCAGCTGCGCACCGACATCGGCGGTCTGCTGCCGCGCGTGGCCACGCACGACTTCGGTCCGCAGAGCATGAGCCAGATCCTGGACAGCCTGCTGCGTGACGCCGATCGTGGCGAGTACCGGGACTTCGCGGCGGCCGAACAGGCTGCGATGGCGGCATCGAGCGTGGTCGTGGCATTCGAGACGGCCGGGTCCCTGGAGGCCGAACGCGCCGAGACCCTGCGCACGCGCGTGGATGCCCTGTACGCCCGCGCCGAAGACGGCGAGCGTTACGACATGCAATCCTTCATCGCGGCCCTGCGCGCGCTGCGTGGCGCCGCCCCTTAGGGAAGGTCTGATCCAGTCCATCCTGGACTCGATCAGACTTGCCGGGTCCTGCACATGTCCGGACTCGGCTCAGCCGGATCAAGCACTTGCGTGCTTTACCCGCGAGCGCGCCATCCATGGCGCGCGAACCTCTGAACTGGTTCAGAGGGTCCTTGGACGCCGCCCGAGCCGGGGCCGGGAACGCCCGGCATCCGGGTGAGCGGACCCGCAGGCCCTGCAGCGGACGGACGCACGTGGGCGCGCAGCCGGGCTGGAGGCGCCATCTCGCGGGCATGTCCGGGTGCCGGGCCGGCAGCGGCGTGGCGACTCGGCACGGCCGCCCCGGTCATGGATAATCGACCCCACTACGACGCCCCGGGATCCTCGTGAGCGCAACCGTACTGCTCAAGTCCGTCGACATCACCATTCCCGGCTACCGGATCCTCCGGCCGCTGGGAGAGGGCGGAATGGCGTCGGTGTTCCTGGCCGTGCAGGAGTCTCTGGACCGCGAGGTGGCCTTGAAGGTCATGGCGCCGGCCCTGTCCGCCAACACCGAGTTCACCGAACGGTTCGTCAAGGAAGGCCGGATCACCGCCAAGCTCAGCCACGCAAACCTGGTCACGGTCTTCGACATCGGCAACCACGGCAGCATCAATTACCTGGCAGCCGAGTACATTCCGGGCGGTTCGCTGCGCGAGAAGATCACCGAGGGCATCAGTGTCGCCGAGGCGCTGGATGTCGCCGTGGACATCGCCCGCGGCCTGCACTACGCCCATTCCAAGGGCTTCGTGCACCGCGATGTCAAGCCCGGGAACATCCTGTTCAAGGCCGACGGCACGGCGGTGCTGGCCGACTTCGGCATCGCCAAGGCCATGGACGCCAAGGGCGGCGCCACCATGGCCGGAGCCTCGATCGGCACGCCCGACTACATGAGCCCGGAACAGGCGCGGGCCGAGCACGTGGACGGGCGCTCGGACCTGTACAGTCTGGGGGCGGTGCTTTACGAGATGCTGACCGGCTCGCCGCCTTACGAGGCCAGCGACCCTTTCACGGTGGCGCTGATGCACGTCACCCAGCCGGTGCCGCAGTTGCCGCCGAAGCTGGCGTGGCTGCAGCCACTGCTCGACGGCATGATGGCCAAGCCGGTCGACCAGCGCATCGCCAGCGGCGAGGAGTTCATCCATCGTGTCGAGACCCTGCTCGCGGCGGCGCCGGAGGCGACCTCGCTGCAGCAGCAGGCTGCCCGCAAGCGTCCGGCCGCACGCTACGCGAGCACGCCCACGACCCCGGGCAGGGCGGTGCCGGCGCAGGTGCGGCCAGCCTGGATGTGGCCGGCGGTCGGTGCCACGCTGGTTGCGGCGGTCGGAATCGGCGTCTGGCTGTGGGTGGGGGGCGGGACGCAGCAGCAGGGGAGTGCCGAAAACGGCACCGGCGTGCAGACTACGCCGGGCACACAGGTCACGGACGACGGAGCCGGCGGTCAGACCATGCAGGTCAAGGTGCCGACTTCGGTGGACGACCCCGGGCGCGACATCGACCTGCTGCTGGCACAGGCCGACGCCTACCGCGATTTCGGCCTGCGCGAATTCGGTCACCAGTTGCTGGATCCGCCCGGCGAGAATGCGGTCGAACTCTACCAGCAGGTGCTGGCCCTGGACGCGGACAACGAGAACGCCCGGGCCGGGCTGGCCTCGATCGTCGACTATTACGTACGCAGCGCCCGGGGGCTGTGCAGCGAGGAACGGCAGCTGTGGAGCGCCTGCCTGTCGGTGGTGCAGAACGGCCTGCGTGCCGATGCCGAAAACGGCGAGCTCGTGCGCCTGAAGGCACTGGCCGAAGACCGGATGATGGGGAACTGACGGAACCCGGCCGCGACCGGCCCGGAGCACCTAGACGCAGCGGACCAGGATCACCGTGACGTTGTCGGAGCCGCCGCCGTCGAGCGCGGCCAGCACCAGGTGCTCGACGCACTCCTGTGCCGACATGTCGGTCTGGGCCAGCACCTGTGCGATCTGGTCGTCGGAGACCTCTTCGGTGAGGCCGTCGCTGCACAGCAGCAGCTGCATGCCGCGCTTGAACTCGCCACTGATGGTCTCGACCTTCAGGCTTTCGGGATCGGTCACACCCAGCGCCTGCGTCACGACATTCCGGTGCGGGTGGATGCGCGCCTGCTCGGCGGTGATGGCCCCCTGGTCGATCAGTTCCTGGACGTAGGAGTGGTCCTGCGAGAGCTGCCGCAACTGGTCGTTGAACAGGTAGACGCGGCTGTCGCCGACCCAGGCCACCTCGAAGCGGTTGCCCTCCACCCGTGCCGCCGCGATGGTCGTGCCCATCGGCAGCGCCTCGCTGCGACGGCGCGAGTGCGCGATGATCTCCTCGTCGGCCTTCTGGATCGCCGTGCCGAGCGGTGTACCGCGCCGCACCTCGCGCACGATGGTGTCGCGCGCCAGGGCGCTCGCAACCTCTCCGAACTCGTGGCCGCCCATCCCGTCGGCGACCAGCCACAGGCCGAGCTCACCGTCGCCGTAATAGGTATCCTCGTTGTGCTCGCGGCGCAGGCCGACGTGGCTCAGGTGGCCGAACTCGATCATGCTCGAACGCTTCCTGTTGCACCGGCGGCCGGTCGCCGGCGGCACAGGGTTCCGCCGACTCCTGGCCGGTGCCCGTGCCGCGGTCCAATCCGGCGGGCCGTTCGTCGCGGCATCGCCGCCCCCTTCCGCTGAATCCGTTCACGGATGATGCCGTGGCTTGTACGGCCACTGCAAGAAGGACGGGCGGCCGCGCCCTCCTGCGGGGGCGCGCCGGGCGCCTCATGCACTCTGGCCATGGCGGCGTTCAGAACTCGATCCGGATGCCGATTGCCAGGTTGCCCTGGTCGACATCGTCGTTGCCGACCAGGTGCTCGTAGTACACGAATGCGGACTTGCCGCCGGGCCACAGCGCCGAGAGGCCGAACCCGATGTTGAAGTAGTCGCTGTCGGTCTCCTCGCCGTCGATCACGAAAGCCGTGCGCGTGGGGTCGTGCAGGAAGCGGGAGACCACGCGCTGGGAATCGTCCTGGAACTGGTGTTCCCACTCCACGTTCAGGTGCGGCATCAGAACGCCCCAGTCGCGGCTCATGGTATAGGTGACCTTGCCGCCCAGGACGCCGGAGACGGAGTCCATGTCGCGTGGGTCCACCGCCAGGCCCAGGCCGGCGCCCGGCTGTCCGGAAATCAGCGACTCCTCGTAGGAGTCGAAGTCCACACGCGTGTAGGTTGCCCGCAGGTATGGGCCCAGGTTCCAGGCGCCGCGCTGGAAGTCTCGCCCGACCGAAACCGCGAACGAGATCTGGGAACCGTCGCTGTCGGCGGTCGCGGTCTGGTCGACGCGGGTGACCCCGCTGCTGGTGGCGATCTCGTAGACGATGCGCCGCTCGATGTCGTAGCTGTTGCTGCCGTAACTGAGCACCCCATCGACGTACCAGCTGTCGTTCCGATACCAGGTCCCATAGGCCGACACGCTCCAGCCGGTCGTCTCGACCATGCCGCCGTTTCCGGCGACATCGACATCGTGCTGGGCGTAGCCGACGGCCGCGCCGGCGATCAGCGCGTCGTTGACGCGGTAGTCGACGCCGGCGGTGAGGCCGGCGGTGTCGAAGTCGTACTCGGGCCGGCTGCCGCCGGCCTCGACCTCGCCGCGCCCGATCGTGCCGGCGGCGAAGAAGCCCCAGCGCGAGAAGTCGGCGCCGACCTCGCTGCCGGCGCCGCCGGATTCGCCGTCCTGGCCCGGCAGCAGCGAGAGCGGAAGCAGACCGTCGGAGGTCTGCAGCGCAAGGCCGCGTCCTCCGGAGGCCCCCGACCGGAGCGCGGCAATCCGGGCGTTGAGGTTGTCGAACTGGGCGCGGGCGATGAGCATCGCGGAGTTGACCTGGGTCAGCGCCACGTCCTGGATCAGCTCCTGCAGCGCGTCTGCCACGTCGCCGGGGCTGTCGCCCGAGCCTTCGACCAGTTCCAGGCAGCGCGCGAGCAGGTCGGCCTGCTCGGGCGTCAGGCCCTGCATTGCGAACAGCGCCGGACACAGTGCGTCGATGGCGTCGCCGACCGTGACCTGCTGTTCCTGCAGCCCCGGTGTGTTGGCCACGCCGCCGGTGAGCGTGAACACGGTACTGACGCCGGATTCCACCTCGGTGACGGTGACCGACGCGGTGCCCGGCAGCTGCACGGTGGCGAGGTTGCTGCTGCGGCCGTCGGCACCGGTCACGGTGGATTCGTCCTCCAGCGTCGCATTCTGGCCGCTCCACTGCAGCGTCGCGCCCTGCACGATCGCTCCGGACGCGTCGACGAACTCCACCACAAGAGGTGCCGAAGCCTGGTTGGTCGGCAGGGTCTGGTTGTTGCCGGACACGATCCTCAGCTCGCCGTTGCCGTCGCCGGTCACGCCGGTGGCCGTGAACTCGACCGAGCCCCCGTCGGGCACGGTGGCCCGGACGCGGTTGACGCCCGGATCCGGACCCAAGGTGAGGCGGTTGCGCGCCTGTCCGTCGGTATCGGTCAGTGTGGTTGCGCTCTGCAGCTGCCCGCCACCTTCGAGCACCTGCCACTGGATCGGTACGCCGTCGAGCGCCTTGGCCGCCACTGGCGGCAGGGCAATCTGGATGACGAAGTCCTCTTGCAGGGGCGTGGATACCGGCCCGGTCTGGCCGTCACCGCTGGCCTGCGAGATCAGCGGCGTGACCGTCTGGATGAGGGCATCGACGAAGCCGCCCCCGGACAGGCTTGCACGCACCACGCTCGGCCCGGCCGTGGAGCCATGCCGGAAGCCCATCGAGGAGCGTCCGTCGGCACCGGTGATGGCGCTTTCGGCGTCCAGGACCAGGGATCCGGATACGACCTCCCAGTGGACCAGGATGCCTTCGATCGGCGAGCCGTCCTCGGCCCGGATCTCGGCCACGATCGGCTCGTCGCCGCGGGTCAGGATGGCCCCGCGCTGCCCGGCGCCCGAGACCAGCGTGATGCGGCCGCCGAAGGCCGGATCGCGCACGGTGAGCAGGAAACGCACCGGGTCCGCGCCAGGTGCGTCGGCGCGGATGGTGACGCGGCCCGCCGTGGACCCGAACTCGACCGTAATCGAAGTTTCGCCCGCGGCATCAGTGGTCGTGCTGGTCGCGCTCAGTGTGGCCTGGCCCGATTCCAGGGTCCAGGTGACCTGGGCCCCGGAGGTCGGCGTGCCGGAGATCGAATAGCGGACGACCAGCGGCTCGCTGGTGGAATTGATCGGGGCGATCTGGCCCTGGCCGGACACGATCTGAAGCAGTTCGCCGCCGACGACTTCGAGGCTGTAGAACACCTCCTGGGTCGGGTCGGACACGAGGAAGGCCCGGATCTGCACCGTGCCGGCCGTCGCGCCGGCGGTGACGCCGACGCTGGCCTCGCCGTTGCTATCGGTGACCGAGGTCGAGGCATCGACGCTCGCGGGTCCGGAAACCACTTCCCAGCCGACCGTCTCGCCGGGGGACAGGTTGCCGTTGCGCTGCACGAGAGCCGTGAGCGGCTGGGCAAAGGCTTCGCCGGTATTCGCGGTCTGGTTGTCGCCGGATCCTGTCGCCGGCTTGCTCAGTACGACGACATCTTCGATGATCACGTCGAAAGTCACCGTCTGCTCGTCGCCGCTGCCGGGCGAGGCGGGTGAGGGGTCGAAGGTCGCAACCACACCCTGGCCATAGGTCCCGGCCTGGTTGCCGGTGAAGCTCACCACTGCGCTGCCGCCGGTATCCGTGCTCACGTTCGCTGATGCGGGCGTCAGCGCCGGATCGTTCGCGGTGAAGGTGATCGGCTGCCCGGACATTGCCGCGCCGTCGATGTCCACGGTGCGGACCTCGACATCGAACGGAACCCCCGTATTGCTGGTGATCGGCGAGGCGGTCACCGCCTGCAGCGTCGGCGTGGTGGCAAACGCGGCGGCCGCCATCACGGAGGGGTCCTCGGACGGGTAGGCGATCACCTGGACCGGCTGGGTCGCGGCCGAGCCCACATCGAGCTGGACGGTGGCAAGGCCGCTGGTGAAATCGGGGTTCACCGACACCGCCCCGGGCGAAGTGCATACGAAACCCTTGGCCGCCGCGGGATTGATCAGCACGGCGTCGCCAGCCGGATTGCTGGTGATCTCGAAACACACCGCGCCGTCGGTGCCGCCGGGATTGCCGTTGACCGAGATCTCGATGGTGTAGTCCACGATGCTGTTGGGCGTGGTCTGCGTCGTGCCGTCGGCGGGGTCGACGTTCTTGATCGCGAACTGGTTCTTGACCTCGGCGAAGTAGGTCAGCCGCGTGCTGGCACCACAGTTGCTGCCGCCGCCGGTGCACTCGATGTCGATCTGGACGAATCCGCCGCGGACCGTCCCCAGCGTCAGGGTGAACATCTCGATCCCGGGACCTCCGGTGAAGGCCGTTCGATCCAGGACGGCGCCGCCGGTGGTGTCGGTCGTGATCGTGATCGTGCCGATGGCGGGGAAGTTGACGTCGTCACAGTCCGGGTCGGGGACGCCGTCGTCGCGGATCTCGAACGAGAAGACCAGCGGTTCGGACGGCTCACCTGACTGGAAAGTCGGTGCCACGCTGACGATCTCGCATATGGCGTGGGCCGCACCCGGCAGCAGGAACGCCATCAGGAGGACCGCAGCGGCCCGGCGGGCCGCAATCCGCAGCCCGGAAAAAGCGGGTGCAGTGAGTACGCGTTGGATCGATTGCATGGGCCCGGCCCCCCCACGGAGCTATACTGGCAAGCGGCGAGTATAGCGCCCCGATCGGGGGCGGCACGCGGAAAACGGAGGGGCAGCATGACCGACACCATCACAGCCGGGCCGGCGCACGCGCGGATTCGCGGATTGATCGCAGGATTGACGTGCGTACTGGTGTTCGGGGCTGGTTCGGCCGTCCCCACGGGCGTGGAGGGCAAGCCGGCCACGCGCAACCCCGAGGATCTGCTGATCGTCGATTGCCTGCTGCCCGGGCAGATTCGCAAGCTCGGCCGCCAGGCGACCTTCATGAGCGCGCGTCGACCGATCCGCACCACCCAGGCCGATTGCGAGATCCGTGGCGGCGAGTACGTCTCCTACGACCGCGCCAACTACCAGACGGCGCTCAAGGTCTGGATGGACCAGGCGATGTCCGGAAGCGCCGAGGCGCAGAACTACGTGGGCGAGATCTACCACAAGGGGCTGGGGATCGAGCCCGACCACGGCATGGCCGCGCAGTGGTACCAGAAGGCCGCCGCGCAGGGATACAAGCGCGCCAAGATGAACTTGGGTTTCCTGTACGAACAGGGGCTGGGCGTACCGCAGGACCTGACCCGGGCGCTGGACCTGTACCGCGAGGCCTCCGGGATCACCGGGGACGAGCTGCTGTTCGCCTCCCAGGTCGAGGTGCAGATGAAGGCCAAGGAGGCCCGGATTTCGAGCCTGGAGTCGGACGTGGCGCGCGAGCGCGAGGCCTCGCAGCAGCTGCGCGAGGAAGTCCAGCGCCTGCGTGGCGAGCTCGACAGCCGTCGCCGCGCACTGCAGCAGTCGCAGAGCGATCTGCAGGGGACGCGCGAGCAGCTGGCGCAGGCGCGTACCGCAGTCGGCGCGGACCTGTCCGGCCTCGACGCCATGCGTCGCCAGATCGAGGACAGACAGCAGCAGCTGGACCAGGACGGCGTGCAGCTCGCCTCCCAGCAGGCCAGCAGCCAGGCGCGGGTCGAGGAACTCGAGGCCCAGCTGGCCGACCTCAAGCGTCGCGAGTCCGAGCTGGCCGCGCGCGCAGACGCCGCCGACACGCAGCAGGCCTTGCGTGAGATCCGCTCGCAGACCGAGCAGCTCACCGGCTCGCTGGCGCAGGCGCAAGGCTCGGTGGACGCCCTGCGGGCGAAGCTGGCCGAGAACCAGGCCTTGCTGGAGACCGAGCGTCAGGCCTACCAGGCCGAGATCGCCAAACTGCAGGCCCTGGCCGACGAGCGCAAGCAGGAAGACTGGGAGTTGATGAAGCTGCTGGAAACCCAGCTTGCCGCCAAGGAGGCCCAGATCCGCCAGCAGCGGCAGCAGATCGGGATGCTCGAGACCCGCGTGGGTGCGAGCACGGGGCAGGCGCTGGCCGCCGCGCCGACGCTGGAGCTGATCAACCCGCCACTGACCGTCACCCGCGGCGCGCCGGCGGCCATGCTCAGGGGCGGCCCCGGCACCCACGAACTGGTAGGCAAGGTGTCTGCCCCGCAGGGAATTGCCGCAGTCAGCGTCAACGGACGTGACGCCCGGCTGGCCAGCAACGGCGTGTTCCGGAGCCCCGTGGAGGTTCCGGCCGGGGGGGTGCGCGTGGAGGTTTCCGCACGCGACAGCAACGGCGCCGAGTCGGTCCTGGAGTTCATGATGCTGCTGCAGGGCGGCGCCAGCGCGCCTTCGGCAGTCGCGGCGGGCCCGGGCGATGCCGGCGGCGTGCCGCGCGACCTCAAGCTCGGCCGGTACTACGCGGTGGTGATCGGCAACAACAGCTACCAGGACAGCGGCTATGCGCGGCTCTCCAGCGCAGTGGAGGACGCCACCGCCGTCGCCCAGGTGCTCAAGCGCCGCTACGGTTACGAAACCCGGCTGCTGCTCAATGCCAGCCGCTTCGACATCCTCTCGGCGCTGAACGAGATGCGCGAGTCGCTGGGCGAGAACGACAACCTGCTGCTGTACTACGCCGGCCACGGCGAGGTCGATTCCGGCCAGCAGGGATACTGGATCCCGGTCGATGGACGGTCCGCGGAGCCGGCCACGTGGATCTCCAATGCGGCCATCAGCGACATCCTCAACACCATGAAGGCGCGCCACGTGCTGGTGGTCGCCGACTCGTGCTATTCGGGCACCATGACGCGTTCGGCCGTGCCGATCTTCGATGCCGAGGTGATGCCGGCCGACACCCGGACCGCCTGGATCCGGCAGATGGTGGAGGGACGCTCGCGCACGGCGCTGACCTCCGGAGGCGTGCAGCCGGTGCCCGACGTGGGCTCGGGCAAGCACTCGTATTTCGCGCGCGCGCTGCTGAACGTGCTGGAGAACAATGGCCGCCTGCTGGAGGCGCAGCGCTTGTACAGGGAGGTCAATTCGGCGCTGGCCCTGGCCGCGGTGGATTCGCCCGTGCCGCAGAACCCCGGCTACTCTCCGATCCAGTTCGCGGGACACGAAACCGGCGACTTCTTCTTCGTGCCGGTGGCCTCCGCGCGGACTGGTCCGTGAGCATCGGGGCCGGGCGCCGCGGCGCCCGGCCCGGCGTGCGCTGAAGCCGGCCGGCGGCCGGCTTGCCCGGCCCAGGCGCCCCCCTTATCATGCGCGGCCCCGGCCGCCGGGCCGGGCCGCATCGAGTGCCCGGTCCGGGCCGCGCCGCCAAGCCCACCGGAGAGGTGGCAGAGTGGTCGAATGCGCCGGACTCGAAATCCGGTGTACGTCCTTGACGTACCGTGGGTTCGAATCCCACCCTCTCCGCCAGATACGGCAACGGCCCCGACGGGGCCATTGCGGTCCGTCGCGTACACTCCGCATTCCGCGCTGTGCAGGCACGTCCGATTCGATGTCCGTGATCCTTGTCCCCGTCTCTTTCGGCGAACTGCTCGACAGGATTTCGATCCTGGAGATCAAGTCCGAGCGCATCGACGATCCGGCCAAGCTGGCGAACGTCGACCGCGAGCTGCAGGCACTGCGCGAAACCTGGGCCGGCGCACCGGAATCCCGCA
This sequence comes from Lysobacteraceae bacterium, assembly GCA_035686365.1. Classification (GTDB taxonomy): domain Bacteria; phylum Pseudomonadota; class Gammaproteobacteria; order Xanthomonadales; family Xanthomonadaceae; genus DASRZM01. The sequence goes on from DASRZM010000104.1 coordinate 25,561, forward strand.
TCGAGGTCGACGAGTTGCTGGCAGCGCTGAAAGCCGTCAACGAGCGCCTGTGGGACATCGAGGACGCCATTCGCGGGAAGGAGTCGCAGCAGGCCTTCGACGAGCAGTTCGTGCGGCTGGCGCGCTCGGTCTACTTCGAGAACGACGAGCGCGCGCGCATCAAGCGTGAGCTGAACCAGCAACTGGGTTCGGCCTATGTCGAGGAGAAGTCCTACCGGGATTACCGTTCCGGCGCTGGCCCCTGAGGGGGCCGTGCAACGGTTGCCGCGCGCTCCGGTCGCCGCCGCGGGCGGCGCCTACGGGGACGGTGTGGATCGGCGCCAGGCGGCGAAGCGGTCGAAGCACTCGATGACCTCGTCGATGCCGATCAGGTCCATCACGCCGGGATGCTCGAGCTTGGTGCCCCAGGGCAGGTCCGCTGCGGGTCGGCCGCGGAAGCGGCGGGCGGCATCGTCATAACGGTCCACACAGAAGCGCAGGTCCGAATACGGGCCGCTGCGGCGCGGATTGCTGGCCGCGTGCAGGCCGATCACGCGGGTGCCGACGGCATTGGCGACATGCATCGGACCCGAATCCGGGGTCAGCACGACATCGGCGCGCTCCAGCAGCGCGAGCAGCTGCTGGATGGTGTCCTTGCCGATCAGGTCCAGCACCGGTTCTCGCATCGCGGCGACGATGGCGTCGCCGGTGCGGCGCTCCAGCTCCGAGCGGCCTCCGCACAGCACCACGCGGTATCCGTGCCGGCCGATGGCGTGGTCGGCGACGGCGGCGTAGCCCGACGCATGCCAGTTGCGCACGGCATGGCTGGCACAGGGGCTCACCAGCAGGGTCGGCTGGTCGCCCGGGAGCTGGGCTTGCGCGAATTCGCGTGCCTGCGCGGGAATCGGCAGGTCCCACTCGACCCGCTCCTGGCGCAGACCCAGCGGCTCCAGGAAGCTGCCGATCGCATCCAGGACGTGCTCGCCGGTGCGCGCGGGGATGCGCCGGTTCACGAACATGCCGTGCAGGTCCCTGGACCGCGCAGGGTCGTACCCGATCCGCAGCGGGGCGCGCACGCGCATCGACAGCAGGTTGGCGCGCAGTGCGACCTGCATCTGCAGCAGCGCATCGAAGCGCCGGCCGGCCAGGGCGCGTCCGACGGCACGGTGCCCGGCCCATCCGGCCGACTTGTCGAAGACCACGAACTCGACGCCGGGCAGGTCCTCGACCAGCTTGTGTTCGAGCCTGCCCACGATCCACACCAGGCGCGTGTCCGGCCAGTGCCGCCGCAAGGTGCGCACCAGCGGCACCACGTGGGTGACGTCGCCCAGCGCCGACAGGCGCAGCAGGCACAGTTGCTCGGGCGGGGCCGGCGGGCTCACGATAGACTCCAAGGTTCGAAGGCTTGCAGGATCGGCTGGCAGCGCATGAATGAAACCGGCATTCGGCGGTCGCGGTCGCAGCTGGCCGAGTTTCCGGAGGGCGCGATTGTGTTCGACCCGGCCTGCGTGCCACAAGCCGCGGCGCGGTTCTCGCTGTTCGAACCGGGCCTGCGGCGCGCCGGCTCCGGCGGACGCGGGGCGGCCTGGTTCGTCGCCGGGCCGTGCGGGCCGGCCGTGCTGCGCCATTACCGCCGCGGCGGACTGGTCGCGCGCCTGGTGGAGGATCGTTACCTGTATCTGGGTCGCGAACACACGCGTTCGTTCCGCGAGTTCCGGCTGCTGCAGGACCTGCGCGATCGCGGGCTCCCGGTGCCGGCGCCGGTGGCGGCCGCCTTCCGTCGCAGCGGTGCAGGCTACCGGGCCGATCTGATCACCGCCCGGATCGCGCGTGCGCACAGCCTGTCGGAGTTCGTGGACGCGGACCTGCCGCCGCCCGGGCAATGGCAACAGGTCGGCCGGACCATCGCGCGCTTCCATCGCGCCGGGGCCTGGCATGCGGACCTCAACGCCCACAACCTGCTGCTCGACGACTCCGGCGCCGTGTGGCTGGTCGACTTCGACCGCGGCCGGCTGCGGCGCCCCGGTGGCGGCTGGCAGATGGCCAACCTCCGACGGCTGCAGCGTTCGCTGCTCAAGCTCGGCGCCGGGCGCCACGGGCGCCAATGGGCGCTGGCCTGGGATGCCCTGCTGGATGGCTGGCGCGGGCAGCTCGAGGCGCCGGCATGAGCCGACACGGGCTCGCCCTGCGATTCCTGGGGGTCGGATCGGCCCATGCGGTCGCGTTGGGCTCCTCGAGCGCCGTGCTCGAACGCGACGGCGCGCCGCAGTTGATGATCGACTGCGGGCAGGAAGCCCTGACCGCCTGCCTGGACCGCTATGGCGCGCCGCCGTCTGCGCTGTTCTTCACCCATACGCACCTGGACCACATCGCCGGTATGGAGCGCCTGTTCGTGGCGTGCTGGTTCGACGAGGCGCTTCGTGGCCGCACCCGGATCTTCGCGGCCGCCCCGCTGGTGCCGCTGCTGCATGCGCGCGTGGGCGACTACCCGGAGGTACTGGCCGAGGGTGGCACCAATTTCTGGGACGCCTTCCGCCTGGTCCCGGTCGGCGCCTCGTTCTGGCATGCGGGGCTGAAGTTCGAAGTCTTCGGCACCCGCCACCACGCGCCGGAGACTTCGTTCGGGCTGGCTCTGCCCGGATCGTTCGCGTTCACCGGCGACACCCGGCCGATCCCGGAGGTGCTGGCGCGTTACGACACCGGCGCCACCGTGATCGCGCACGACTGCGGGCTGCAGGGCAATCCCTCGCATACCGGGCTCGACGACCTGGAGCGCGAGTATCCGGCCAGCCTGCGCAGCCGCATGATCCTCTACCACTACGGGTCCCGGGCCGACGGCGAGGCACTGCGTGCGCGTGGACTGCGCGTGGCCGACCCCGGCGAGGCCTTCGCATTGCCCGATCCGGAGCCACACCGGTGATGCCCGCGATCGCACCCGGTCCGCTGCCGCTGGACGCGCCGCTGCCGCTGGACCGCCTCGGCCGCCCGCTCCATGACCTGCGCTTGTCGGTCATCGACCGCTGCAACTTCCGTTGCCCGTACTGCATGCCCGCTGGTGCACCGCTGCCGGACACCGACAGCCGGGGACGGCTGTCCAGGGCCGAGATCGTACGGCTGGTGCAGGCGTTCGTCCGGCTGGGCGCGACCCGGGTCCGGCTGACCGGGGGCGAGCCGCTGCTGCGTCGCGACCTGCCGCGGATCGTGTCGGCCGTGGCCGCCATCGACGGCATCGCCGACCTGGCGCTGACCACCAACGGCCAGCTGCTGTCGCGCCAGGCCGGCGCCCTGCGCCGGGCCGGGCTCGGACGCCTGAGCGTCAGCCTCGATGCGCTCGACCCGGCCGTGTTCGCGCGCATGAGCGGCTCGCGTGGCTCGGTCCACGAGGTGCTGGCCGGCATCGATGCAGCTGCGGACGCGGGGTTCGCGCCGATCAAGATCAACTGCGTGGTCCAGCGCGGCGTCAACGAGGATCAAGCATTGCCGCTGGTCGCGCACTTCCGCAACAGTGGGCACGTCGTGCGCTTCATCGAGTACATGGACGTGGGAAGCTGCAACGGCTGGCGCCGGGAACAGGTGGTGCCTGCGGCGGAGCTGCGCGAGCGGATCCACGCGCGCTACGGGCTGCTGCCGCTGTCGGCCCGGCATCGCGGCGAGGTCGCCCGGCGCTATGCCCTGGCCGACGGGTCCGGCGAGGTCGGATTCATCACGGCGATCAGCGAACCGTTCTGCGGCGACTGCTCGCGTGCCCGGGTATCGGCAGCCGGGGAGCTGTTCACCTGCCTGTTCGCGACCCGCGGCACACCGCTTCGCCATCTGCTGGCGCACGACGCGCAGTACGCGTCGCTGTGTACTGCGATCGCCGGACACTGGCACGCACGCGCCGACCGTTACAGCGAACAGCGCGCCGCAGGCGACCGGCGCGCCATCGCCGCGCGCGTGGAGATGTACCGGATCGGAGGATGAGAATGAGCACGCGCGATCGCCTGACCCACATCGATCCTCGCGGTCTGCCGCGCATGGTCGATGTCGGCGACAAGCCCGTCGGCAACCGGGTCGCGGTGGCCAGTGCCTGCGTGGCGTTTCCGTCCGAAGTCGCGGCGCGCCTGCGCGGCGACGCCCTGCAGGTGGCCAAGGGCCCGGTCGTGGCTACCGCCATCGTGGCCGGGACGATGGCGGTCAAGCGGACTCACGAACTGATCCCGTTCTGCCACCCGTTGCCGATCGACGGCTGCGAATTCGGCATCGACTGGAGCGACGGCGACACGCTGCGCATCGACTGCCGCGTGCGCAGCCGCCACCGTACCGGCGTGGAGATGGAAGCCCTGACCGGCGCCACGGTCGCCGCGCTGACCGTCTACGACATGTGCAAGGCGCTCTCGCACGCGATCGTGATCGGGCCGGTCAGGCTCGAGCACAAGCGCGGCGGGCAGGACGGCGTGGGCGAGGATGCGGATCGGGTCGATGCGCGTTGAACTGCTGTATTTCGCGCAATTGCGCGAGCAGGCCGGGCGCGAGCGCGAACCGGTGGACACCGATGCCGCAACGCTGGCCGAGCTTTACGCCGAGATCGCCGCGAGGCACGGTTTCGATCTCCCGCGCGAACGCCTGCGCGTGGCGGTGGGTGATGCCTTCTGCGACTGGTCGCAGCCGCTGTGCGCCGGCGACGAGGTGGCGCTGATCCCCCCGGTTTCGGGCGGATGAATCCGCGCTGCGCGATCGTCGATGAGGCCATCGACGCCGACGCCCTGCGGCGGCTCGTGGGTGGCGACGCGGCCGGGGCCTACGTGGCCTTCGAGGGCCGCGTGCGCGACCACCACCAGGGCCGCAGCGTCACCGGCCTGGACTACCAGGCGCACCGGACGCTTGCCGAGCGCGAACTGGCCACGATCCTCGCCGAACTGCATGAGCGCTTCGCGATCGTCGATGCCGCCTGCCAGCACCGTGTCGGCGCACTGGGCGTGGGCGAGGTCGCGGTGGTGTGCGCCGTGGCTGCCGCACACCGCGAGGCCGCGTTCGCCGCGTGCCGTCACCTGATCGACGAGGTCAAGCGCCGCGTGCCGATCTGGAAGCGCGAACACTACCCCGACGCCGGCGCCCGCTGGATCCACGACTGAGGAAACTTCCGGACCGGTCCGGACCCGGCTCCGCCGGATCAAGCACTTGCGTGCTTGGTCCGCGAGCGCGCCATCCCTGGCGCGCGAACCTCTGAACCGG
>DASRZM010000105.1:0-6709 GCA_035686365.1 Lysobacteraceae bacterium
CATCCTGTCGCGGCGAAAACGCGCGCACATCCCTGTGCGCGCCCCCTGCGGGGCCTGATCGTCCGCCCGCCGCCGCTGCGGATGCGCCTGCGCGCGATCCCGGCACGGCGGCGCACGGCTCGGTTCCGTGACGGCTACCGCATCGTGCTCGCGTGGGATGCTCCCACACCGCTCCGATGTCCCTCGCCGCGACGGCGACACGCTGTAGGAGCCGGCGTTGCCGGCGAATGGCGGAGCGCACCAGGGCGCCGGATCCCGATCGCGGGCAACGCCCGCTCCTACGAACCTCCGGCGAAGCGGCGTGGGAGCGGCCCATGGCCGCGATCCACGAAGCGACAGGACCACAACCTGCCTCGAGGAGAGTGCCGCGGTCCGGGATCGCTCGCGGGGGGCATACGCGCCATGGATGGCGCGTCTGAGCCTCCATGGACGGATTCACGGCGTCCCCCGGCAAGCGATCCCGAACCGCGGCACGGTCACGGAACGAGCACTCCACGCGCAGACCAAGCCGAACGCGATCCGGGCTCCGAACGTCCGGAGACTCCACTCCGCTACGCTCGGGAAGAGCGCATGCCGGCCGCTAGTCTTCGAAGCCGTCGCCGAAGATGTGGTCCGGGGCGACGAACTTCAGCACGCGGCCGCCGAAGAAATCGGTCAGGTACAGCTCGCCGTCGGCGCCCTCGCCGAAACCAGAGATCAGGTAGCTGGCGTTGCGCCACTCCACCGCGTTCCAGTTCGAGCCGGAGCCGGCGCCGACGAAGATCCGGCCCGAGCAGTAGTCGGCGTACACGTAGTCGCCGCGCAGGCCGGCGATCGGCCCGCGGTACACGTAACCGCCGGTGACCGCGCAGTTGTCGGTGCTGCCGTTCTCGTATTCGAGGATTGGCACCGTCGTTCCCGCCACGCCGCAGGCACCGGCAGCCGGCGGATAGGGATGGTCGCCCTCGCACAGGTTCCAGCCGTAGTTCAGGCCCGCTGCGCCCGGGTCCGCGCGGTCCACCTCTTCCCAGTCGCCCTGGCCGACATCGCCGATGTACATCGCGCCGGTGAGCATGTCGAAACTGAAGCGGTAGGGATTGCGCAAGCCGTAGTGCCAGACCTCGTCGCAGCCGTTGGCGGTGCCGCCGTCGGCGAACGGGTTGCCGGCGGCCGGGATCGCGTAGTTGGCAGAGCCGTCGGGGTTGCCGCCGCACAGCCCATTGGCGCCGGCACCGGTGGTGCCGTCGACGTCGATGCGCAGGATCTTCCCCAGCAGCGCGCGCGAGTCCGGATCGGTGCCGCCGCCGTCGTGCGCGCAGCTCCCGTTGCCGGACAGCGCCGCCGGGTTCAGCGTCTGCGCGCGGTTACAGGGATCGCCGGCGCTGCCGCCATCGCCCAGCGCGATGTAAAGGTAGCCGTCGGGGCCGAAGTGGATGTCGCCGCCGTTGTGGTTGTTGAAGTCCTGGTCCACGCGCACGATCACCTGCGCCGAGTCCGGCGCCGCCACGGGCGGCGCGCCGGTGACCGCGTAGCTCGCCACCACCGTGTCGGAGTTGCCGTCGATGTAGTAGACGAACATGCGGTCGTCGGAGGGGAAGTCCGGGTGGAATGCCAGTCCCAGCAAGCCGCGCTCGTCGCCGCTGCTGCTGGGTACGGTGAAACCCAGCGGCGGCGGGTCGTCGGTGAAATCCAGCACCTCGCCCAGGAAGATCCCGTCGGCATCGAGCACGACGATGCGGCCGCCGCGTTCGACCACGTACAGGCGCGTGGTGCCGTCGGTGCGCACCGCCAACGGGTTGGAGAAACCGATGGCGAACTCGTCCAGATCCAGGTCGGGCGGGATCGCCGCGGTGGCGGCGAATGGAACCAGGCAGCCCAGCAGCGGCAGCAAGCGCATCGTGGTCGACTCCCTGATCGCGATGTGGCCCCTGCGTGGCGCAGGATAACCCGCGGACGTGACGGTCGCGTGCTTCAACGGCGCGGGCGCTTGAGGCGGATCAGCGCGGAGATGTCCTCGTCGCCGTGGCCGGCGGCGAGCAGTTCGCCGTAGTCGGCCAGCGACTGCCCGATCACGCTGCTGCGGATGCCGGCCTCGTGCGCCATGCGCTGCACGATCTTCAGGTCCTTGTGCAACAGGCTGAGCTTGAAGCCGACCGCGAACTCCCCGCGCAGCATGCTGGCGCCGCGCTTGTCCAGGAACCAGTTGCCGGCGGCGCCCGCGGCCAGGGTCGGCAGCAGCCGCTCCGGGTCCAGACCCAGCCGCTCGGCCAGCGCCAGGCCCTCGGTCACCGCCTGCGCGATGCCGGCCACCAGGACCTGGTTGACCGCCTTGGTCGCCTGACCGCTGCCGCTGGCGCCCATATGGGTGATGCGCGCGGCGTAGGCGCACAGCGCCGGACGCGCGCGCTCCAGTGCGCCGGCATCGCCGCCGACCATGACCGAGAGCTTGCCGCTGCGCGCGCCTTCCACGCCCCCGGAGACCGGCGCGTCGAGGAAGGCGCAGCCGGCCGCGGCCAGGCGTCGCGCGGCTTCGCGCGCGGTGGCGTCGGCGACGGTGGAATGGTCGACCACGATGCTGCCCGCGGCCAGGTGCGGGCGCAGCGCATCGACGCAGCCGAGCACGTCCTGGTCGGCGCTCACGCACAGCAGCACCAGCTGGCAACGCGCGGCCAGCTCGCCCAGGTCGGCGCAGGCCTCGATGCGCAGCGCATCGGCCAGTCGCTGGGCCTTTGCGTGGGTGCGGTTGGCCACGGCGACCAGCAGTCCGTGGGTGTGCAGGTGTCGGGCCATCGCCTCGCCCATCGCGCCCAGGCCGACGAATCCGGTGCGCAGCGTCGTCATGGCGCCGGTTCCTGCGCAGCATGGCCGACATCTTCCAGGTAGGTGTACCCGGTGAGGCCGGCCTCGAGCGCGGCGCGCAGGGCCTGGGCCTGTTCGCGCGGCAGGCCGGCTGCGGCCAGCTTCTGCGCGTAGGCCGCGCGCAGCGTATCCACGTCGTAGCCCACGTAGCCGAGCAGGCGGTCGGCGGTGTCGCCACGGCGCGCGTTGGCCAGCGTCCAGCCCTGGTCGGAGACGCGCACGTCCACCGCGTCGGTGTCGCCGAACAGGTTGTGGATATCGCCCAGCGTCTCCTGGTAGGCGCCGACCAGGAAGATGCCGAGCCGGTAGCTCTCGCCGGCGCGCGGCGCGTGCAGCGGCAGGCTCGAATCCACGCCCTCGGAGTCCACGTACTGGTCGATGCGTCCGTCCGAATCGCAGGTCAGGTCGGCGATCACGCCGTGGCGGTCGGGGGCCTCGTCCAGGCGCTGGATCGGCACGATCGGGAACACCTGGTCGATCGCCCACACGTCGGGAATCGACTGGAACACCGAGAAGTTGACGAAGTACTTGTCCACCAGCTTGTCGGCCAGCTCGTCGAGCACCGGACGGTGCAATCGGTCCTCCGGCTTCAGGCGCGCCCGCACGCCGGTGACAATGGCGTAGTACAGGTCGTCCAGCCGCGCGCGATGGCGCAGCTCCATGCCGCCGTAGGCATACAGCTGCTGGCCCTCGCCCAGGTAATGCCGGGCCTCGTGGTAGAGCTCCAGCGGCGGCCGCGATTGAAGTTCGGCGTGGATCTGCCGCAATTGGGCCAGCGCCGCCGGCTCCTCGTCGTCGTGCGGCGGCACCCGGCCCGTCGGTGCCGGCTCGACCTCGCTGACGTTGGCCACCAGCACCGCATGGTGCGCAGTCATGGCGCGCCCGGCCTCGGTGATCACGTGCGGGGCCTGCAGGCCGTGCTCGGCGCAGGCCTCGGCCAGCGGCTGCACGATGGTGGCCGCGTAGTGGTCCAGTGAGTAGTTGATCGAGCAGAAGCTGCGCGAGCGCGTGCCCTCGTAGTCCACGCCCAGCCCGCCGCCCACGTCCATGTAGGCGATCGCCACGCCCAGCTTCTGCAGTTCGACGAAATAGCGCACCGCCTCGCGCACGCCGTTGGAGATGTCGCGCACGTTGGAGATCTGCGAGCCCATGTGGAAGTGCAGCAGCTGCAGGGCCTGCTCCATGCCGGCGGCCTTGAGCTGCGCGACCAGGTCCAGCAGCTGCCGCGGGTTGAGCCCGAACTTGGCCTTGTCGCCGCCGGTGTTCTGCCACTTGCCGCTGCCGATGGAGGCCAGCCGCATGCGCACGCCCAGCAGCGGCTGCACGCCCAGCGCCGCGGCCTCGGCGACCACCATCTCCAGCTCGCTGGGCTTCTCGATCACGATGAAGGTGCGCAGGCCCAGCTTGCGTCCGATCAGCGCCAGGCGGATGTACTCGCGGTCCTTGTAGCCGTTGCACACCACGATCCCGCCGGGCTGCGAGAGCGCCAGCACCGCCATCAGCTCGGGTTTGGACCCGGCCTCCAGGCCGAAGCCTTCGGTGCCCGCAGCAACCAGTTCCCCGGCCACGCTCTGATGCTGGTTGACCTTGATCGGATACACAGCGGTGTAGCCGCCGTCGTAGCCGGCCTCGGCCATCGCCCGGGCGAAAGCGGCGTGCAACCGGCCCAGGCGGTCGTGCAGCACGTCGGAGAAGCGCAGCAGCAGCGGCAGCCGCAGGCCTTGGGCCAGTGCCTTGGCGACCGCCTGCGGCAGCGACAGCGCCGGGCCATCGGGTCCGCGAGGATGCACGCTGATGCCGCCGCTCTCGTCCACGTCGAAATAGCCTTCCGACCAGTGCGCGATCGAGTAGGTGTGACGTGCGCGGTCGCGATTCCAGGCGTCCATGGCTTTCCCGGTGGCGAGGAGCACGTATTGTAGCGGCCGCTCCGGCGGCGCCGTGGCGGCCGCGCGCGCGGCCGCCCGGGACATGCCACTGCCGCGGTGGCGCAGGCGGTCCTGATAGAATCCGCGCCCCGCTTCGATCCGCAGGTCCGCCGCGATGACCGCCGCCAACAGCACCTGGTTCACCGAGGCGCACGACGCCTCCGGCTCGGCGATCGGATTCCGCGTCGAGCGCAAGCTGCACGAGGAGCAGTCGAAGTTCCAGAGGCTGGAGATCTACCAGACCAGCGACTGGGGCAACCTGATGGTCATCGACGGTTGCGTGATGCTGACCACGCGCGACAACTTCCTCTACCACGAGATGATGTCGCACCCGGCGCTGTTCACCCATGTCAATCCCAAGCGCGTGGTGATCATCGGCGGCGGCGACTGCGGGACGCTGCGCCAGGTGCTGCTCCATGCCGAGGTCGAGCAGGCGGTGCAGGTCGACATCGACGAGCGCGTCACCCGGCTGGCCGAGCAGTATTTCCCGGAGCTGTGCGAGTCCAACCACGACCCGCGCGCACAGTTGCTGTTCGACGACGGCATCGTCTACATGCGCGAGCTGGCGCCCGAGAGCGTGGATGTGGTGATCGTGGATTCCACCGATCCGGTCGGCCCGGCCGAGGGGCTGTTCAACGAAGCCTTCTACCGCAGCTGCTACAAGGCGCTGCGCAACGGCGGCATCCTCGTGCAGCAGTCGGAGTCGCCGCTGGTTCACACCGGCCTGATCAAGGCCATGCGCGGGGCGATGCGACAGGCCGGCTTCGGCGCCGATCGCACGCTGTGTTTCCCGCAGCCGTGCTACCCGACCGGCTGGTGGAGCTGCACGCTGGCGCGCAAGGGCGCGGATCTGTCGGGCTTCCGCGAGCGCGGTGCGCAGTCCAAGGCGTTCGCCACCCGCTACTACAGCGCCGAGATGCACCGCGCGGCGCTGGCGCTGCCGCCGTTCCTGCGCGAGGCGCTGGGCGAGTGATCCGCTGACCCCTCGGGCGGGGCGAGACCCGGCTCCGGGTCAAGGTGGGCGCTGAGTGTGGCGAAGCGCGGTCGAAAGCTCGCAACCGTTCGTCCTGCGCATAGCGCAGCGGAGTCGAAGGACGCGTTCGGCGATGCCGTCCGCGGCTCCTGCAATCAATCGTCCCCGGGCGGCGGCGCCTCCGGACGCTTGGCCACGAACCGTCCCTCGAACGTCGCCACCTCGCTACCGGCCCCGGTGCGCATCCGCGCCATCAGCCGCGCCCGCGCCCTGCCTCGGGCCGCGAAGGCCGCCACCAGAGCGCCAGCATCGTGTCCCGGATCCAGCCAGGCCTCGGCAACGAGCTCCCCGTACAGCGGCTGCAGGTAGCGGATCGTGGAATCCTGCACGTAGACCTCGGCGGCATGGCCGGCGCACTCGAGCAGGTGCGTGAGCCGGGCCCACGCCGCCAGCGTCATCAACGCGTTCATCGAGCCGCCGAACGCACAACCCTTGTCGTTCATGTTTGCGTCCAGGGGTGCATGCAGACGCAGGACCTGCGTGTGCGGGTCCAGGCTCAGTGCCGTCGGCGCCATGGCGGCGACCGGTGGCATGGCGCACAGTTTGCGCATCAGCGCGCGCAGCCGCGCGGCATCGGATTCCGGGTTCATGCTCGGCACTGCCGTAGGGGATCCGGGCTGCTGGCTTAAGCTGTCGCAATGCAGACAGCCCCGCAGCCGCTGGCCGGATGGTACGTGATCCTGCCGCAACTGGGCGCCCGCCGCGCGGCGCTGACGCGGCGCCTGCGCGGATTCGGTGCCGTGACCCTGGCGCTGCCCGGCCTGCGCCTGCAGCCGGCGGCCGATGCGCGGCGGGCCGATGCCGCGCTGCGCCAGGCGCTGGCAGCCGGGACGGTCGTGTTCACCAGCCCCGCCGCGGTCCGGCACGCGCGCACGCTGCCCGGCTGGCGCAGCGACCTGACCGGACCGGTGGT
>DASRZM010000106.1:0-14788 GCA_035686365.1 Lysobacteraceae bacterium
GAAGCGCCGCATGATCCGCGCGAACGCCCGCGGCGAGCGGCCGCTGGCGCGCAGCAGCTCGAAGGCATGGGCGTCGGCCTCGCGCTCGAATTCGCGAGAGAACCCCGCGCGCATCAGGAAGGTCGGCAGGCCCGAGGTCAGCGCCGTCATCGAGGCGACATCGCCGGTGAGCGTGGCCAGCAGCACCAGCACCGCCGAATCCTGCAGCATCCCGCGCAGCACGTGGCGATGCCGCTGGTGGCCGATCTCGTGGGCCAGCACCGCCATCAACTCGTCGTCGTCCCCGGCCAGCTCGACCAGCTCGTCGGTCATCACCACCGTGCCGCCGGGCACGGCGAAGGCATTGGGCATGCCGGCGCGGCGGAACTCCAGACGCAGCGGCATGCCGCGGGCGCCGGCCTCCTGCAGTTGCCCGAACGCAGCGGCAAGCTCGTCGCGGCGCGGCCCCGGCAGCTGCGTCGGCTCGAAGTGGGCGCGGTCCAGGATCCCCAGCACCTGCTCGCCGAGCACGGTCTCGGCCGCCGGCGGGATGCGCTGGGCGACGCGGTCGGCCAGCGGCGGCAGCACGTAGGCCACGAACAGCCAGCCGCCGACGAACACCACCACCACGGCCAGCAGCGCCGCCGCCCAGGCACCCTCGAGCCGGACCCGCCAGCGCTCTGCCCGGGCCCGTTCGGACAGCAGCGCATCGAGGCCGTCGTTGTCGTCGCTGTGCACCTGGCTGCCGTCGGCGAAGCGCAGCGCGCGACGGGTGTCTCCCAGCCGCGCGTCCAGCTCCACCTGGTGCAGCGGCCAGTCCACGCAGACGCCGGCACCGCGCACCGACAGCGCAGCGCCCTCGCGCGCCAGCGTCACCGGCACCGAGCGCGGCGAGCGTCCGTCGTAGTACAGGCCGTGCACGCCCATCGACTCAGAACCCGAGGTCGACATCGAAGAAGTCGCCGATTTCCTGCCCGATCGCGCGCTGGGTGCGCGCGCTCTCGGCCACGAAAGCGTCCAGGTCGCCGTGCGGCACCAGCTGCGTGCGCGAGGCACGGTAACGCGCCATGCGGATGCGCGCCCACGGGATCGCCAGGCCCACCGTGGCCAGGATCGCCACGGTGTTGGACAGGTACAGCCACAGCATGTGGCGGAAGCGCAGCCGCGAGAGCAGCCGGTTGCTGGCCAGGTCGGTGGCGTTGAGCACCAGGTTGGTGGTGGCGGTCTGGATGTATACGAAGATGGCGAAGTAGCCGCCGTAGATCAGCACCATCGCCGGCACCATCACCAGCCAGATGCGCGCCTCGGCATCGTCGCCCCCCTGCGAGGACAGGGCGCCGGACGCAGCGCCGATCACGCCCATCAGGACGATGATCGAGACGATCAGCCCGACGACGCCGGCGATCGCCAGCAGCCAGATCACGTAGAACTCGGTCACGCGCGCCTGGAACGCGAACGGCTGGCCGCCGTAGCGGTGGTTGGAAACCATGAAGCGCTTCTGCCGCCATGCGACGTACGGCCACAGCAATCCGAAGGTGAACAGCACCGGCACGTACCACAGCAGGTATTCCACGTAGGCGCGCCCGGTGCTGCCGGCGAAGCCGAAGCGCAGGCTGCGCCAGGCCGAGTTGTGGGCGCGGAAGGCCAGGCTGCGCACCACGATCCAGGGTATGGCGACCAGCAGCGCGAGCAGCGCAAAGGGTTCGTAGGCTGGCGCCAGGTTGGCGGTGGCCAGGTAGGCCGCGAACAACGCCGCGGCGATCAGCCGGCCGATCAGGATCGGGACGGGCCGGGCCAGGTACTCGAACGGGGCCCCCGCCACGCTGGTGTGGGCGTAGAAATAGCGCTGCGTGCGCACCTTGGCCCAGGCCGAATAGATGCCCAGGGTCAGCAGGGTCAGCGCCAGGTTCACGATCCAGATGCGGAAGTACTCGCCGGTCTGGCCGCTGAAGCGGAACGGCAGCGTCTCGACGAAGTCGTATTCGAGCACCGCCGGCGGCGGCGGCGTCGACGGAATGGGCAGGTCGTCCGCACTCGCGGCGGCAACGTGCATCATGGTCGTTCCCCGAGTGTCTGTCCCCGGGCCGCACTATAGCGGCCCATGCGTCCGGCCCCAAGGGAGCCGGACGCCGCCCCCTCCCTTTTCGCCGCAGGCGAAAGGGGAGCGTCGGGGAGGGGTCGCGCGGCGCAGCCGCGCGGATCTCGCGGCCGGCGTTGCGCCCTGCGGGCGCGCCCCATCCCAGCCTCCCCTGCGGAGCAGGGGGAGGGGCAACGGAGCCTACGCCGCCTTGCCGATCGGGCAGCCGGTCTTTTCGCGGATTTCGTCCTCATCCACGCCCGGGGCCAGCTCCACCAGCTCCAGACCCTGGGCGGTGACCTCGAGCACCCCCAGGTCGGTGATGATGCGGTCGACCACGCCCACGCCGGTCAGCGGCAGCGTGCACTCGGGCAGGATCTTGTGGCTGCCGTCCCTGGCGGTGTGCTCCATCAGCACCACCACCCGCTTGACGCCGGCGACCAGGTCCATCGCGCCGCCCATGCCCTTGACCATCTTGCCCGGGATCATCCAGTTGGCCAGGTCGCCGGTATCGGTGACCTGCATGGCGCCGAGGATGGCCAGGTCGATGTGGCCGCCGCGGATCATCGCGAAGGACTCGTGGCTGCCGAAGTAGCTGGCGCCCGCGCGCGCGGTCACCGTCTGCTTGCCGGCGTTGATCAGGTCCGCATCGACCTCGTCCTCGGTCGGGAACGGCCCGATGCCGAGCAAGCCGTTCTCCGACTGCAGCCACACGTCGATCCCCCCGGGGATGAAATTGGCCACCAGCGTCGGCAGGCCGATGCCCAGGTTCACGTAGGCGCCGTCGGTCAGTTCCTTGGCGGCGCGCTGCGCCATTTCGTCACGATTCCAGGCCATGTCTCTCGATTCCTGATTCGTTGGGATCCGGGCGCCTCGAGGTCCATCGTTTGTGCTGCCTCGAGCGACCCCGTTCGTGCTGATGGTTCGACAGGCTCACCACAGGGTGACCTTCGGCCATCGAAGCACGAACAGCCTCGAGGTCGTTCGTGCTTCGATACCTCAGCATGAACGGTGGTCGGTCGAGGCTCAGGCGCTCTTGCGCACCGTGCGCTGCTCGATCCGTTTTTCGGGGTTGGGGTTGTGCACCAGCCGGTCCACGTAGATTCCCGGCGTGTGCACCTGGTCCGGGTCGAGCTCGCCGACCTCGACGATGATCTCGGCCTCGGCCACGCACACCTTGCCGGCCGTGGCGCAGGCCGGATTGAAATTGCGCGCGGTCTTGCGGTAGACGAGGTTGCCGGCCGTGTCGGCCTTCCATGCCTTGACCAGCGCCACGTCGGCGACCAGCGCCGATTCGAGCACGTACCAGTGCTCGCCGAACTGTCGTGTCTCCTTGCCCTCGGCCACCACCGTGCCATAGCCGGTGCGGGTGAAGAAAGCCGGGATGCCGGCGCCGCCGGCGCGCAGGCGCTCGGCCAGCGTACCCTGCGGGTTGAACTCCAACTCGAGTTCTCCAGCCAGGAACTGCCGCTCGAATTCCTTGTTCTCGCCCACGTAGGACGAAACCATCCTGCGGATCTGCCGCGTCTCCAGCAGCAGCCCCAGGCCGAAACCGTCGACGCCGGCGTTGTTGGAGATCACGGTCAGGTCGCGGGCACCGGAGTCGTGCAGCGCCGCGATCAGCGCCTCGGGGATGCCGCACAGGCCGAAGCCCCCCACCGCCAGGGTCTGGCCGTCGTGGACGATGCCGCGCAGCGCCTCGGCGGCGCCGGGATAAAGCTTGTTCATGCCGCCGTCCTTGGCCGCGGCGTTCGCGGATTGCGCCATTTTGCAGTGCTCTTGTGGACGGCCAGCAGGAATTCTAGCGGTTCATCGCAACGGAGACATGGTCCCTTGGTCCCGTGCACCGCCCGTCAGGGAAGCCCTGATCCAGTCCATCCTGGACCCTTCGACAGGCTCACGACAGGCTCGATCAGACTCGCCGAGTCTGGCACAAGTCCGGATTCGGCTCCCCAGGATCAAGCACTTACGTGCTTGATCCGCGAGCGCGCCAGCCCTCGGTAAATTCCCTGCTCGGCTCTGCCAGGAGGTGCCGGCATGCGGCGCCGCTGATACTATCCGCCGTCCGCAGATTTCCCTGACCCGCGATGCGCATTGCAATCTTCGGCACCGGCTATGTCGGTCTGGTCACCGGCGCATGCTTCGCCGAAACCGGCAACGATGTGCTGTGCATCGACATCGACGAGGCCCGGATCGAGGCCCTTTCGCGCGGCATCATTCCGATCTACGAACCGGGCCTGGCGGAACTGGTGCTCGACAACCAGCGTGCGGGCCGCCTTGCGTTCACTACCGATGCGGCCTCGGCGATCCACGGCCAGGATGCCATCCTCATCGCCGTCGGCACACCGCCCGGCGAGGACGGCAGTGCCGATCTGTCCCATGTTCTTGCCGTCGCCACCACCATCGGCCAGCACCTCGAGCACGGGACCGTGATCGTCAACAAGTCCACGGTGCCGGTTGGCACCGCCGAGCAGGTTCGAGCGATCGTCGCCCAGGAACTGCAAGCGCGCGGCGTGGAGATCCGGTTCGATGTCGTCAGCAACCCGGAATTCCTCAAGGAAGGCCATGCCGTCGAAGACTGCATGCGGCCGGACCGGATCGTGATCGGCGCCGGCGATCCGCATTCACTGGGCGTCCTGCGCAGCCTCTACGCACCGTTCAACCGCAACCACGACCGAATCGTGGTCATGGACCCGCGTTCGGCCGAGCTGACCAAGTACGCGGCCAACGCCATGCTGGCGACCAAGATCAGCTTCATGAACGAGATGGCCGGCATCGCCGAGCGGGTCGGTGCCGACATCGAGATGGTCCGCCACGGCATCGGCTCGGACCCGCGCATCGGCTTCTCCTTCATCTATGCCGGCGTCGGCTACGGCGGCTCGTGCTTCCCGAAAGACGTCAAGGCGCTCGCGCACACCGCGCAGCAGCATGGGCTGGAGCCGCGCATCCTCTCGGCCGTGGAGGCCGTCAATACCGACCAGAAGCGCCGGCTCTTCGATTCGATTCATGCACACTTCGAGGGCAAGCTCGCCGGACTGACCATCGCGCTGTGGGGCCTCGCCTTCAAGCCGAATACCGACGATATGCGCGAGGCGCCGAGCCGGATCCTCATCGAGCAGCTCCGTTCAGCGGGCGCACGGATCCGGGCGTTCGACCCCGAAGCGATGACCGAAGCCCGCAGGATCTTCGGAGAGTGCGATGACCTGCTGTTCTGCGATTCACCGGAAGACGCGGTCCAGGGCGCCGACGGCCTGGCGCTGGTGACCGAATGGAAGGAGTTCTGGAGTCCGGACTTCCCCGAACTGCGCACTGCCCTGCGTACGCCGGTGATCTTCGACGGCCGCAACATCTACGATCCAGCGGTGGTTGAGGCTGCGGGGATCGCGTATTACGGGATCGGGCGTGGGCGGCGCCGGCCCGACCGCGGGTCGAATCCCATTTCTGCTGCAAATTCGTAGGACGGGAGCGCGGGTGACGACGGTAGCGCGGCTCAGTGCGTTCGGAGCGATCACGTTGGTCGCATGGGTCGCGACGTGGGCGGACGTGGGAGCCAATCCGGTCCATGTCGTCGGCCAGGATGTGGACGGTGGCGGCGTCTACGTCGGAAGCGTCGCCGACCTGCCGGCGGTGTTCCGCAGCGGGTTCGAGCCGCAACCGCTGCCGCAGTAGGATCGACCTCCGGGTTCAAATCGTGCGACCGCTGATCCCTCACGCGGCCGGACCGATTCGTGCAAGGATCAGCGATGTGCAGAGGTACAGGCTGAAGGGATCTCGCGCGATGGGGTGCGACGGATGGCGCACGGGCTCGAAGAGCTGCGTCCTGGTTGCGGCTCCGCGTCGTGCCTCCAGTGGTCGATCTCGATGAACACATTCGGCCTCTCGGTACGGCTTCGGTCTCGGGCAGCTGCGTGGGCCGACGATGGTCGTCCAGCCGGTAGAGCTTGATGTGGGCGGCCGTCGGGGCCGGCCGAGTTCGCCAGGGCGCGGGGGCGCCGCTAGACTGGCGGTCCGGCTTCCTCGGAAATGCACATTGAGACCGAACATCGCCACGACCCTTGCGCTCGCCTGCCTTCCGGCTGGGGGTGAGTCGCAGGCGCAGTCCTGGTTCTTCGAGGATGTGACCGCCCAGGCGGGCGCCGCGGGCGGGCACGACTTCGCCTACGGCGACTCCGGCGAGCCGGGCATGATCTCCGGCGGCGCCGCGGCCGCGGACGTCGACGGCGACGGCGACATCGACCTGTACGCGAATGACCACGAAGGCAGCGGAGGATCTGTTCCGGAGGGGTTCGAGTGAGCGCGCGGTCCCTCCCAGTGTCGACCATGAATCGAACCCCAGCACTCGAGAATTCCGCAACCGCCGCGCGGTCGCAGGTGTGCGCATGAGGTTGCCCCCAGGTCTGGATCGCCTGGTGAATCGGCGAGGCCCGCAGCTCAACCGCTTCCAGAAGGTCCTCGATGGTATCGACCGCACCATGCTGGGCCTGGAGATCGGCCCCGCGCACCGCCCCGCGGCACCCAAGCGCGAGGGCTGGCGCGTGCTCACGGTCGACCATACCGACCGCGAGGGCCTGCTGCGCAAGTACGCGGCACACCGGCACATCGATACGACGCTGATCGAGGAGATCGACATCGTCTGGACCGGCGGACCGTTGGACGAGGTGGTGGTCGCCCACGGCCATGCGCGCGGCGCATTCGACTACGTCATCGCATCCCACGTCGCCGAGCACTCGCCCGACCTGGTCGGCTTTCTCGGGTCGTGCCTGGCACTGCTGCGCCCGGGAGGCGTCCTGTCGCTGGTTCTGCCCGACAAGCGCTGGTGCTTCGACCTGCTCAAGCCGCTCTCCACCACCGGCGATGCGCTGCTTGCGCACCGCCAGCGACGGACGCGCCACTCGCCGCTGACCGCGTTCACGCATGCGTCGCTTAGCATCAAGAGCGCCCAGGGGGCCGGCCATTGGGATGCGCATTCTGTCCGTGAAGTCTGCCGCGGGGCGCATTTCACACAACCGTTGCAGCAGGCGTTTCGTGTATTCCAGACGTATCAGGATGAGCCGGCTGCGGCGTACGTCGACTATCACGCGTGGTATTTCACGCCGGCGAGCTTCGAACTGATGATCGCCGAGCTTGGCGCGCTGGGCTGCCTGTCGGCGCGCGTCCGGCGCCGACACCAACCGGCCGGCTGCGAATTCTACGTCCAGTTGGAACCGATCAGCGGGCCGGGTCAACCGCTCAGCGACCAGGAGCGGCTACGTCTGCACGGGCGCATTGCGCGTGAAATGTGCGAGGCCTGGCGCGGAGTTGCGCGTGCGCTTGGCTGACGAGGCTCACCGGATCGAGTCGCCGAGACGACATGCAAATCAGGAGGCATAATGCGCACCGGATTGCTCGAGGCGACGACCAGTATTCCGAACCATTGCAAGAGAGTGGATCGACCGCGAGCTCATCAACAGGCACGAGATGTTGCTGACGCGCCACTTCAGCATACCGTCTCAGATTTCTTCTCACCGCGCCTTGTGTACGTGTTCGAACAGCGCCCGATCGAATCGGATCAGCGGGTCGACGGCCTCGACCCAGTCCACAGATTCGGCGGACATTCCGTAGCGTGATCTGGCCACGTTCGAGCGTGGAGCGAGGTCCCGGGACGGCGGAGCCAGCGCAAGTCGCCGGCAGCATCCAGCGAGAAAGCCGCCAAGATCGTCTGAGTTCCCGATCAGGGCAAACTCCGCGGAACCCTCGATCGCCGATTCCAGATCGGCCTGGACGACGCCATCGCCCCCCGATCCGGCCATGAAGTAACGCGTCTGGCAGTTGTCCAGCAGCACGCGGTCGTGGGGCGCCATGCGCTCGATCAACGCGCGGATCCCGTCCGGCGTCTCGATCTGCAGCGAAGAGAGCAACGACGCCAGCCGCTGAACGTGCGGCGAATGGGCGGCCAGACGCCACTCGGAACCGGGCTCAGCCAGCGCCCGTATCCACGCCAGGTGCGAGATCAGTTGCGAAACCGGCTCGCGCACGGTGGCGACCAGCAGGTACTCGGAATGCGGCAGCCTGCGGCGGAACTCGGCCAGGCGGATGTGACCGGACACGAACGGCAGCTTCGCCAGCTCGGCGATGCCGCGCTCGCTGCGCCAGCGTTGGTCGCTCTCGATGTGGAAGGCGCAAGCGGCGGCGCCCAGCCGGTCGCCGAAGAAGTCGTTGACGCTGCTTCCGGCCGTCTTCGCAACGTGCATGTAGAACGTCCGCCGCGGCAGCGTCAGCTCGACCGGCTCCGCGGTCAGGTGCACGAGCATCAGCGCGCTGCCGCCGTCGCGCAGCTCCAGCGTCAACCGCTGGCGTCCCTGCGCCAGTGCCGGGAACGGGATCCGGAAGCCCGGCGTCGCGTCTGCCGGAAGACCGAACCTGCGCACCACGTCCGGACGCGGCAGCGACACCGGTACGGTGCCGAGGATGCGGTCCCCGCGGCGCAGCACCACGGTGGCCGTATCCGACACCGGCCAGGCCCAGCCGGCGATCAGCGCCGGCCCGTCGATGACCGAGTAGCGGCGCGGCCGATCGAGCGAGTACTTCAGCTCGTCGCCCGCGTGCACGCGCTCGATGGCACTGGCCATCATCCTCACCGGCAGCTTCACTGCGGCGTTTCCGCTTCGTGGACGGCGCCGGCGGCTGGAGCGTGGGCGGTGCATCGCGCCAGGATGCGCGCCTCGTGCTCACCGCTGAAATCGAGCGCGAACGGTTCGCCGGCCAGCGCCAGGTTGGGGTTGTAGGCGCGATCGTGCAACAGGCGGTCGCCCCAGCGGCGCTGCATGAACCCCACTTCGCTCTCGAAGCGCCGCGCCTTCTCCGGAGAATCCTCGTAGCCACGCGTCGCCGACTCGTGGTGGTACAGCTCGGCATGCGGCGTCCACAGGTTGCGATAACCGGCGCGCTCGAGCCGCAGGCAGAAATCGACGTCGTTGAAGGCGACCTGCAGCGCCTCGTCCAGACCCCCGACCTCCAGGTACGCCGCTCGCCGCACCGCCAGACAGGCCGCGGTGACGGCGGTCATGTTCTGCACCAGGCACGCCCGTCCCATCTGGCCGGCGTATCCGCGCGGCTTGCCCTGGTACGCGTGCCCGGCCACGCCCATGTAGCCGACCACGACGCCGGCGTGCTGGATGCGGCCATCCGGGTAGTAGAGCATCGCCCCGACCGCGCCGATCTCCGGACGCACCGCGTGCGAGACCATTTCCTCGAGCCAGTCGGGCGAGATCACCTCGATGTCGTTGTTGAGCAGCACGACGATCTCGCCGCGCGCCTGCGCCACGGCGGCGTTGTTGATCGCCGAGAAGTTGAACGGCGCATCGTGCGGCACCACCCGCACCTGCCCGCGCAGCGCAATGCGCCCGAGCCATTCGAGGGTCTCGGCCCGTTCCGAGCGGTTGTCGACCACGATCAGCTCGAAGTCCGGGTAGCGCGTGCGCGCCAACACGCTGTCCACGCACACGCGCAGCAGGTCGAGCCGGTCGCGCGTGGGCACGATCAGGCTCACGCGCGGCGGCGGCGAGGGCAGGCTGCGGCGCACCCGATGGTAGCCGCCCAGCGCGATTTCCACGCGCGCCTGCACACCGGTGCGCGCCAGATGGTCGGCCATCGCGCGCCGCGCCGCGTCGCCGGCGTAGCCCTTCGCGGCATGGTCGCGCGCGGTCGAGCCGGCGACCGCGCGCCAGTGGTACAGCACGCGCGGCACATGGCCGATCCGCTCCGGTGCAAGTCGTTCGCTGCAGCGCAGCGCCAGGTCGTAGTCCTGGCTGCCCTCGTAGCCCTCGCGGAATCCCCCCAGCGAGCGCACCAGCGCGGTCGCGTACACACCCAGGTGCGAGACCATGTTCTGACAGCGGAACAGGTCGGGGTTCCAGTCGGGCTTGAAGTACGGATCGAAGCGGCGGCCCGACAGGTCGATCTTGTCCTCGTCCGAGTACAGCATCTGCAGACCTGGATGCGCCCGGAGCCAGCGGGCAACCCAGTACAGGGCGTGCGGCGGCAGCTCGTCGTCGTGGTCGAGCAGCGCGACATACGCGCCCGTGGCCAGCGCAAGCGCGCTGTTGCTGGCTGCCGAGATGTGCCCGTTGCGCTCGCGCCGCATCATCCGGATGCGCGCATCGAGCCTCGCGTAGTGCCGCAGCACCGCAGCCACGTGCGGCTGCTGCGAGGCGTCGTCGGCCACGCACAGCTCCCAGTGCGGGTACACCTGCGCCAGCACGCTTTCGATGGCGCGGCGCAGCAACGGCTCGGGCGTCTCGAACACCGGCATCAGGATCGACACCGTGGGCGCGTTCGCCATCGCGTGCGACTCCGCGGCCAGCGCCTCGAGGTCCGCCCGCGAAGGTGTGTCGAAGCGCCTCACCCACTCGCCGTAGTCGGAGGCCGCGGGATTGGCGGCGCCCGGTCGCAGTGCCTCGGCCACGCCTGCGCTCCCGCCGGCCCGGAACGTGCGCCAGTAGCGTGCGGCGGTATCGAACAGCCCGCCACCGGAGCGCAGCTGTTGCCGCAGCGGCGGCCAGCCCAGCCGCAGCAGCAGCTCGGTCCGCGTCAGCCGGCGCATCCCGAGCTCGCCGAGCCGGAACTCGCACGGCGCATCGTGCGGGTGCAGGGCAAGCCGCAGCAGCTCGTGCTCGATGCGCACGGGAATCCGCTGGGTGCCGCCGCCGGGCGCAAACGGCAGCTCGATGCGCCCGGCCTCATCGAGGCCATGCCGCGTCGTCACCAGCCACGGGCGCAGCGGCTGCGAATCGCATTCGATCCGGATCGAGAACAGGTACCATCCGGGCGCCGTCGGCGCCCCCTGCAGCTCGAACCAGGGCCGCTCGCCGGTGGCGCACCATGCGCCGTCGCGCGACTCGAGCGCTGCTGCCGGCCGCGGCGTGAGCTTTCGCGTCCGCATCAGCCCGTGCCCACGCGCGCCTGCGCGTCCGCAGCGGCGCTTCGCGCGTACGCGGTCAGCACATCCTCGGGCGGGCCCTGCATCACCGTGCGTCCCTTCTCCAGCCACAGCACGCGCGTGCAGATCTCCGAGATCAGGCGCTCGTCGTGCGCGACCAGCACCACCGTCGCGTCCGACCCCAGGCGCTCGCGCAGCGCCTGCCGCGACTTCTCGCGGAACGTGGAATCTCCAACCGCCAGGACCTCGTCGATCAGCAGCAGGTCCGGGTTGCGCTGCAGGGCGACGGCGAATCCCAGCCGCGACCGCATGCCCGAGGAGTAGGTGCTCAACGGCTGATCGAAGAACTCGCCAAGCTCCGCGAAGGCGCGGATCTCGGCGAGCTTCGACACGATCTCGCGCTTGCGCATTCCCAGCAGCATGCCGCTCAGGACGGCGTTCTCGCGGCCGGTCAGGTGGTTCATGAAGCCCAGCCCCAGCGCCAGGAGCTGGACTGCGCCGTGCCGACGCTCGACATGGCCGGCGTCCGGCGTGAGCACGCCGGCCAGCACGCGCAGCAGTGTGCTCTTGCCGGCGCCGTTGCGGCCTACCACGCCGAGCTTCTCGCCGTGCAGCAGCTCCAGGGACACGTCGTGCAGCGCTTCGAACTGGTTCGCGCTCAGGCGGCGTCCCATCGGGAACGAAAGCACGACGTTGCGCAGTCGGATCGCGATGCGGGCATCCATGGCGCTCACGCGGGCAGCTTCGAGTAACGCGACGCGAGCATGTGCGTGAGCGCGATTCCGGTCGCCAGCAGGAGGATACCGATCGCCGACCACGCCAGCAGCGGGCCCAGCGCGGGCATCCGGTGCTCGAGCACGATGTCCCGGGCCGCCTCGATGTAGACGATCATCGGGTTCAGCACCAGCCATTTCTGGTACTCCGGCGGCACCCGGTCGAACGAGTAGAAGATGCCGGAAACGAAGAACTGCGCCTGCAGCACCGGCTCGATGACGAAACGCAGGTCGGGCAGGAACGGAACGACCGCTGCCAGCAGCAGCGCAATTCCGCAGATCAGCAAGAGCAGCGATACGAGCACCACCGGTAGCATCGCGTAGCTCGCCGAGGGCGTTTCACCGAGGGCCCACAGCACTGCCAGCAGCACCACCAGCACCAGGGCGAACTTGATCGTATCGGAGAACACCGTGACCAGCGGAAAGACCGCGGGCGCCACGCGCACGTTCCTGAGCAGGCCGCCGGCCTGCATGATCGAGGACATGCCGTGGCTGATCGAGGACTTGTACCACTGCCAGAACACCAGGCCGGCGAGCAGGAACTGGGCGAACCCGGGTCCCCCGCGCAGGCCGATGACCTCGACCAGGACCACCAGCACGCACATGAACAGCAGCGGCTCCACGAACCACCACACGAAGCCGAGGTAGGTCCGCTCGCGTTCCGCCCGCAGGTCGGCGAAGGTCTTGAACAGAACCAGCTCGACCAGCCCGCGCAGGCCCGGGCCCGATCGGTCGCCGGCCTCGTCGATGCGTGCTGCGCTCATCCGGTGGCTCCCCCACGCCATGGCAGCGGCGGGCTATGCTTCGTCGCATGCTCGGAATCGTTGTGGTTCATTTCAACACCCCGGACCTGACCACGGCGTGCGTACGCTCGATCCTGCGCGAGGCGCCGCCGGCGGCGCCGATCGTGATCGTCGAGAACGGCTCGACGCCCGGGAACCGGGAAACGCTCGCCGCCGCGGTGACGCGGCTCGGGGAACGCGTTCGGCTGATCGATGCCGGCGGAAACGTCGGCTTCGCCGCGGGGTGCAATCTCGGCATCGGCGATTGCCTGCGCGATCCTGCGGTCGACCACGTGTTGCTGGTGAACAGCGACGCCGAACTGGCGGCGGGCGGCATCGCCCACCTTCAGCGCGCGATTGCCACCGGCCCGTGCGACATGCTGGCCGCACGCGTGCATCGCGCAGACCAGATCGATCTGGTCGATTCGCTCGGCATCACGATGTACGCGTCGGCGCTCGCGTCCAACCGCATGGACGCGGAGGAGCCGCTGCTGGGCCCGACTGGTGGGCTCGCGGTGTACTCGCGCGCGCTGGTGAGCGAACTGGTGGCGCGCGATGGCCATTTCTTCGATCCGTCCTTCTTCTGTTACGCCGAGGACACCGACGTGGCGTGGCGCGCGCTGCTCGCCGGATATTCGCCGGAGTACGTTGACGAATGCGTCGCCGTGCATCACGGCCAGGCCAGCAGTGGCGGCGGCTTCAACGATTTCGTGCTTTACCACGGCATCCGCAATTCGCTGTGGCTGGTGGTCAAGGGATTTCCCGCCGGCCTGCTGCTGCGGCTGTCGGTCCGGATCATTCTGCTGCACGGTGGCATCGTGGTTCGTCACGGCCTGCGCGGCAAGCTCGGCGTGCTTCTGCGGCTGTACCGGGACTTTCTGCGCGGCCTCCCAGCCAAGCTGCGCCAGCGACGCCGCATCCTGCGCGGACGGCGCCGCGGTACGGCCGCCCTGCGCAGGTTCGTCAGCGATCACTTCTACGAGCGCACGTACCTGCGCGGTGCACTGCAGGAGTTCCTGCGACTGGGCTTCAGGACACATGACTGACACCGCTGATCCTCACGACAGAGCCGCATCGAGCTCCGCCCGCAGATCCTCCACCGCCTCCACGCCGACGGAGAGCCGCACCAGGTTGTCGGCGATGCCCAGCTCGGCCCGCCGCTGTTCCGGCACCGAGGCGTGGGTCATGATCGCCGGATGATTGACCAGGCTCTCCACGCCGCCCAGTGACTCGGCCAGCCCGAACAGCTCGCAGCGCTCCATCATGCGGCGCGCCGCCGGCAGGCCGCCCGTGACCAGGATGCTGACGATGCCGCCGAAGCCGCGCATCTGGCGCTTGGCCAGCTCGTGCTGGGGGTGGCTCTTCAGACCGGGGTAGATCACCTTCTCGATGGCCGGGTGCTGCTCCAGCCAGCCGGCCAGCTCCAGCGCGTTCTCGCAGTGCGCGCGCATGCGCAGGTGCAGGGTCTTGAGGCCGCGCAGCGCCAGGAAGCTGTCGAACGGGCCCTGCACGGCGCCCACGGAGTTCTGCAGGAAGGCCATGCGCTCGGCCAGCTCCTCGCCGCCGGCCACGACCACGCCACCGACCATGTCGGAGTGGCCGTTGAGGTACTTGGTCGCCGAGTGCACGACGAGGTCCGCGCCCAGCTCGATCGGGCGCTGCAGCATCGGCGAGCAGAACGTGTTGTCCACGGCCACCAGCAGGCCGTGGCGGCGCGCCCAGGTGGCCACCTTTTCGATGTCGACCAGCTTGAGCATCGGGTTGGTGGGGGTTTCGATCCACACCAGCCGGGTCGCGGGCCTGCGCGCGGCTTCCAGCACGGCTTCGTCATTGAGATCGATGAACGTGAAGTCCAGGCCGGCGCTGCCGCGGCGCACGCGCTCGAACAGCCGGTAGGTGCCGCCGTACAGGTCGTCCATCGCAATCACGTGGCTGCCCGTGTCCAGCAGGTCCAGCACGGTGGCCGTACCGGCCAGCCCGGAGGCGAATGCGAATCCGCGCACGCCGCTCTCCAGGTCGGCGATGCAGCGCTCGTAGGCGAAGCGCGTGGGGTTGTGGGTGCGCGAGTACTCGAAACCCTGGTGCACGCCGGGGCTGGCCTGCACGTAGGTGCTGGTGGCATAGATCGGCGTCATCACGGCGCCGGTGCTGGGGTCGGGCGACTGGCCGGCGTGGATGCAGCGGGTGGCCAGGGAGAGGGGGTTGGCGGGCATGGGGCTGATTGGCTGCGTGGGGGCCGTCCGGACCCATCCGTTCATGC
>DASRZM010000107.1:0-3885 GCA_035686365.1 Lysobacteraceae bacterium
GCGCCGCCGGGCGACGCCGGCTGGCCCTCGCGCGCCGGGCGCGCGACCATTGCGCATCCGGCAGCGAAGACCACGGGACCGTCGATGAGCGACAAGCGCGTGCAGTTCGACTTCGAGATCGATTTTTCCAACGGCGGCGGCATCCAGGGCCAGGGCTTCCGCCTGGATATCGAGGGCGAGGACATCGCCGACGCGGCACTGGCCGAGTACATCGTGCGCGACCTGCGGCTGCTGATGGTCGGTTCCGTGCGCATCCTCGACAAGAGGATCATCCAGGAGCGCCACAAGCGCGGCGCCGACACGACGGACACTGCCGCGGTCGCGTCCCGCCTGGTCGACCTCAGCCACACCATCGAGCACGGGATGGTCACCTACCGCGGCCTGCCCGCTCCGGTGGTCTGCGACTTCCTGACGCGCGAGGCATCGCGCGCCCACTACGACGGCCAGGCCGAGTTCCACATCGGCCAGATCACCATGGTGGCCAACACCGGTACCTACCTCGACAGTCCGTTCCACCGCCATGCCGACGGCTGCGACCTCTCGGGACTGGCGCTGGAGTCGCTGGCGGACCTGAAAGGCGTCGTAATCCGCATGGGCGGCATGCAGGGGCGCGCGATCGGCCGCGAGGCGCTGACGGCGACCGACTTGCGCGGCAAGGCGGTGCTGGTGCACACCGGCTGGGACGCGCATTGGGGCAGCGAGCGCTACTTCGAGGGCCACCCGTTCCTGACCCGCGATGCAGCCGAACACCTGCGCGAGGGCGGCGCGCGCCTGGTCGGCATCGACTCGCTGAACATCGACGACACCGCGGACCCGAAGCGCCCCGTGCACACGATCCTGCTCGGCGCCGGAGTGCCGATCGTCGAGCACCTGCGCGGCCTCGACCAGCTCCCGGTCGATGGCTTCCGCTTCAGCGCGGTGCCGGTCAAGGTGCGCGGCATGGGCACCTTCCCGGTGCGTGCCTACGCCCGCATCGGCTGAGCGCCACTAGACGAACGGATGGTCGCATTCCAGGACCTTCAGCAACTACGGGCCGCCGGAAGGCAGGTCCATGGGCATCGACGGCGCCGTGCGGGGACGTCTGGCCAGCACGCTCACGAAGCGGACGATGTCCAGGCCCGCCGGCCTCGCGCCAACCCGCGTCGGCACGGTAGTGCCGACCTACGGCGCAATCGACGCGCGAACCTCTGAACCTGTTCAGACGTTCCTTGGGTGGCCGCCGGCCGATCCCGTCGCCGCATCAGCGGGCGCGGAAACCCCAGATGCTCAGCGACCCGGCAATGGCCAGCCCGAGCCAGGACACCCACAGCGGGATGGCGGTCTCCCCGACCAGGATCGGCGTGCCCATCGCGCCGCGCGCGGCATGGGCGATCGCGACGATTCCGAACACGACGGCGGCGACACTGCTGAACGAGGACTTCGACATCGGCCTGCTCCTGTCCGAGCCCGGCGCGCTGTCCGGCAGCGGACAGCCTCGCACCGGCGACGCAGCCGGCTCCGGGATCATACGCCCGCTTGCGCTACTGCTCGGACGCCCGAATGGCCGTCGACGCGGCCGCCTTGCCGCGCCAGCGGTCTCCGGGTGCCCGGACGTAGTGCCGGAATACGTACCCCCAGGGAACCGCGATGGGGACCAGGACAACGCCCAGCAGACAGTTGAACAGCGTCTCCTGCCGCGCAGGGTCGAGCTCTGCGTCAAGCCCGAAGGCCACGACCCAGATGCCCTTCCACACCAGCTCGAACAACAGGATCGGGAGCATCCGCACCGGGTAGCGCAGCCCCCACAGGGACATCAGCGCAAGCGCGCCCAGCAGGGCCCGGACGACGCTGCCCATGTGCGAGACCTCGCCCGGGACGAGGATCCCGGGCCAGATGGTGATGCCCAGGCCAACGGCCATCAGCAGGTACATGGCGCGGAGCAGATAGAGCCGCAGGGTCGATACGTCGGACATCGTGGTGCCTCCCTTGATTATTGTTTATCGGTATGTATATTATCGTTAAACGATACCACGGAGATCGAGTCGTGTCCCGTACCAGCGTTTACGCCCTCGCCGCCGCCCGACCGGTCATCAGGATCCTGATGGTTCTGAACCTCGTCTATGCCCTGGTCATCGCCGGGCTGCTGGGCTACAGCTTCTTCATCGAGGACTGGCCGCAACGGCCGCTCGGCTTCGAGCTGGTCGACGCGCATCCGCTGGTAGGGCATGGACTCCGCGCGATCGTCGCCATCGGTGTCATCGGCGCGGCCATCGTCCACGCGATCCTGCGGCGGCTGCTGGCGATCGTCGACACCGTGCGTGTCGGCGACCCCTTCATCCTCGACAACGCCCGCCGTCTGGAGGCGATCGCATGGGGCGTGCTGGCGCTCGAAGGGCTGCGCCTGGTGGTCGCGGCGATCGCGGCGGTGGTGTGGGAACCGGGACGGATCGACGCCTTCTCGTTCGCGCCCTGGCTGGCGGTGCTGCTGCTGTTCGTGCTCGCCGGCGTGTTCTCGCACGGCGCGAGGTTGCGCGAAGACCTCGAAGGCACGGTGTGAGATGGCGATCCACGTCCGCCTCGACGAGCTGCTGCATGATCGGCGCATGACGCTGACCGAGCTGGCCGCACGCGTGGGCATCACGCTTGCCAACCTGTCGATCCTGAAGACCGGCAAGGCGAAGGCGATCCGCTTCTCCACGCTGGAGGCGATCTGCGAGGCGCTCGACTGCCAGCCCGGCGAGCTGCTCGAGTTCCGCCGGGAGGGTGACGACGCTGCCGCGGATGCAAGCGAGCGAGCCGACCGGTGAACAGCATCACCTGGATCCACGTCGCCAGCGGCGTACTAGCCCTGGTGGCTCGCCAGTGCTGTAGGTGCTGGCGATCCGCCAAGGCGCCGCCCTGCACACCTACCGTGGGTACTCGGCGCAGAACGCCTCCACTACCGACCACAGGTCGGGCGTCAGTGCCGCCCTGACCTCGTCCCGGATGGCATCGGGAACGCCGCCGTAGAAGGCCTCCGCGATGCCACCGGTGATGCAGGCGAGCGTATCGCTGTCGCCGCCCAGCGAAACCGCGTTGCGGACCGCGTCCTCGTAGGACTGCGAATCGAGGAACGCGATGATCGCCTCCGGCACAGTTCCCTGGCAGGAGATATCGAACGCGTACGAGGGGCGGATCCCGTCCACCGTCCGCTCCATGTCGTACCCGGCCAGCGCCGCGATACGTGCCCTGATCGTTTCCCGGTCGCTCCCGGTCCTGGCGAGAAACACGGCCAGCGCGGTGGCCTGGGCGCCCTTGATCCCCTCCGGGTGGTCATGGGTGATCTCCGCCGTCATCTTCGCTTGGCGAAGCACCTCGTCCTCCGTCGGGAAAGCGAAGCCGACCGCGCTCACCCGCATCGCCGCGCCATTGCCCCAGCTGTTGTAGGGCCCGGCATCGGGAGCGAGCAGCCAGCGGTGGAACGAGGCGCCATAGCCCGCGCCAGGGTACTTCCTCCCCCACCGCTGCACCGAATCGACGTACGGCGTCCGCGAAAGAATCGCGTCCGCAATCGCCACTGTCAGCACGCTGTCGTCGGTGAAGCCGGACTGGGCACTGAACAGCGGAAAGTCCCTGGTCTTGATCGGGCTGTGCTCATAAACCGATCCGATGATGTCGCCGGCGATTGCTCCGATCATGGGTCCATCTCGCGGGAGCGGGCCAGGGTTCGGGGTCAGAGTACCTTGCCGCGCCGCGCACGCCCGGGAAAGCCCGGCCGCCCGCCGGCCCCAGCCAACCCACCGGAAAAGGTACTCCGACCCCTGTTTACTCGAACCCGTTGCAGAAAATTCCGCAGATCGACAAGGTCTGACCGACAATGACCGCTTCGCTGGGCTGGGCGTCGTTGCCGCCGCTGCGCCACGCGAC
>DASRZM010000108.1:0-38092 GCA_035686365.1 Lysobacteraceae bacterium
GGACATGTGCCGGACTCGGCGAGTCTGATCAAGTCCAGGATGGACCTGATCAGACCATCCATGACCTCGCGCACCAGCGCCTGCGTCGCCCTGTCCGGTTCCGGCACCGGGTCGGCGCCACGCGACCGATGCGCATCTGCGCGACCCGTTTGCCGGTCCGCTCCGGCTTGCCCCTGCCCCCCGTCCGGCTCTATCATTTCGCGGCTTCGCGGCACGCGCTACGGGGCCGCAAGCCGCGCTTTTTCCATCATCCGTGGCGCTTTCCATCGAGAGGGTGCCGTTCTCGTGCCTCGAGCCGATCCCGGGCCGCTACCGTCGAGCTGGCCCGGGCTCACGTGCAGCCGCAGAGCGGGCCGGATGCTGCTCGCGGCCGGCGACCTGGCCCGGAGCGACGGGGGTGGCACCGGACCTGCGTTGACCCGTGGACCGGTGCGGCGCGGCGTACGGTGGGGCAACCGTTGGCGACGGCTTCGGACCGGCGCCGTCAGATTCGCTGGAGATACCGGGGTGTACCCAATGAAGGCAGGTCGGATGGAGCAGGGCAGGCTCGCGCGGTGGCTCGTACGCGGAGCCGGAGTGGCGGCACTGCTCGCGGCCGGAGCAGCACTGGCCGGTCCGGAGCCCTGGCAGCTGAACCTGTCGCCGGGCGTGACCGAGACCGCGCGCAATGCCTACGAAGCGCACATGCTGGTGCTGTGGATCTGCGTGGCGATCGGCGTGATCGTGTTTGGCGCGATGGCCGTGGCGATGTTCCGTTTCCGCAAGTCCAGGGGCGCGGTGGCAGCAACCTGGAGCCACAACACGCGCGCGGAAGTCGTGTGGTCGGTGGTGCCGATCGTGCTGCTGGTGATCATGGCCTGGCCGGCGACCGCCAAGCTGATCGCACAGTACGACACCGGCGATTCGGAGATGACCGTCAAGGTCACCGGATACCA
This sequence comes from Lysobacteraceae bacterium, assembly GCA_035686365.1. Taxonomy (GTDB): domain Bacteria; phylum Pseudomonadota; class Gammaproteobacteria; order Xanthomonadales; family Xanthomonadaceae; genus DASRZM01. The sequence continues at coordinate 936 of DASRZM010000108.1, forward strand.
GTGGATGTGGCGCTACGAGATCCTGAACTACCAGGGACAGGCCAGCGGCGTGAATTTCGTCAGCCGGCTGCACCCGGACAGCGACCGGGTCCGGCAGCTGCGGTCCGGATTGAACCCCGCCGAGGTCAGCGACGGCGAGCGCAACACCTACCTGCTGGACGTGGACCGGCCGCTGGTGCTGCCGACCGACACCCGGATCCGCTTCGTGATCACCGCTGCCGACGTGGTCCATGCCTGGTGGGTCCCGGCGCTGGGCTGGAAGCAGGACGCGATCCCCGGTGTCATCAACGAGGCGTGGACCAACATCCGCGTGGCCGGTACCTATCGCGGCCAGTGCGCGGAGCTGTGCGGCAAGGACCATGCCTTCATGCCGATCGTGGTGGAGGCGGTGCCGCGTGCGCAGTTCGAGCAGTGGCTGGCACAGCAGCAGGCCGCCGGCGCCGAGCGCCTGACCCGAGACGACACCCGTACCGCTGGTGCCGCCCCGCCCGACCGGGGCTGAGCGCGCCGATCGCCCGAGATCCGAAGGAAACCGCAATGGCCAACCATTCCGCCGCCGCGCACGCGATCGACGAGCACGCCGACCACAAGCCGCAGGGCTTTCTCGACCGCTGGCTGTTCACCACCAATCACAAGGACATCGGCACCCTCTACCTGGTGTTCTCGCTGGTCATGTTCCTGGTTGGCGGGTCCATGGCGCTGGTGATCCGCGCCGAGCTGTTCCAGCCCGGGATGCAGCTGGTGCACCCGGAGTTCTTCAACCAGATGACCACCATGCACGCGCTGGTGATGATCTTCGGCGCCGTGATGCCGGCGTTCGTCGGCCTGGCGAACTGGATGATCCCGCTGATGATCGGCGCGCCGGACATGGCGCTGCCGCGCATGAACAACTGGTCGTTCTGGATCCTTCCGTTCGCGTTCACGCTGTTGCTGATGACGCTGGTCCTGCCCGGCGGCGGTCCCGCCAGCGGCTGGACCCTGTATCCGCCGCTGTCCCTGCAGGGCGGCTCCAACGTGGCCTTCGTGATCTTTTCGATCCACCTGATGGGCATCAGCTCGATCATGGGTGCGATCAACATCATCGCCACGATCCTCAATCTGCGCGCGCCGGGCCTGACGCTGCTCAGGATGCCGGTGTTCGTGTGGTCGTGGCTGATCACCGCGTTCCTGCTGATCGCAGTGATGCCGGTGCTGGCCGGCGCGGTGACGATGCTGCTGACCGACAAGTTCTTCGAGACCAGCTTCTTCAATGCCGCTGGCGGCGGCGACCCGGTGATGTACCAGCACATCTTCTGGTTCTTCGGGCATCCCGAGGTCTACATCATGATCCTGCCGGCATTCGGCATCGTCTCGGAAATCCTGCCCACCTTCAGCCGCAAGCCGCTGTTCGGTTACCTGGCGATGGTCTACGCGATCGCCTCGATCGCGTTCCTGAGCTTCATCGTCTGGGCGCACCACATGTTCACGGTCGGCATGCCCCTGGGTGGCGAACTGTTCTTCATGTACGCGACGATGCTGATCGCGGTACCCACGGGCGTGAAGGTGTTCAACTGGGTCTCGACGATGTGGGGCGGATCGATGACCTTCGAGACGCCGATGCTGTTCGCAATCGGCTTCGTGGTGATGTTCACCATCGGCGGCTTTTCGGGACTGATGCTGGCGATCGTTCCGGCCGACTTCCAGTACCACGACACCTACTTCGTGGTCGCACACTTCCATTACGTGCTGGTCACCGGTGCGGTGTTCGCGATCATGGCCGCGGTGTACTACTGGTTGCCGAAGTGGACCGGGTACATGTACAACGAAACGCTGGGCAAGTGGCATTTCTGGCTCAGCACCGTGTTCGTCAACCTGCTGTTCTTCCCGCAGCATTTCCTGGGGCTGGCCGGCATGCCGCGCCGCATCCCCGACTACAACGTGGCTTTTGCCGACTTCAACTGGATCAGCTCGATCGGCGGCTTCGGTTTCGGCATCAGCCAGCTGCTGTTCGTGTGGATCCTCTGGCAGGCTGCGCGCGGAGGCGCCCGGGCCCAGGCGCGGGTGTGGGAAGGCGCCAGGGGCCTGGAGTGGACGGTGCCGAGCCCGGCCCCGCATCACACCTTCACGGTGCCGCCGGACGTCCATGACGAAGACCTCGCCCACAGCGACCCCATGCACTGAGCCGGGGATGGGCACTGGAGCCGCAACGATGAATCCGCCCGATCGCCGCGCCGGGATCCGCCGCACCGTGCTGGCGCTGGTGCTGGTCGCGCTGGCGATCTACGCCGGGTTCCTGGCCGGGCTGTCCGGACGATGAACACGACGGCGCGCCACGGACGGATCGTGCGCATCGCGCTGGTCGTGTGCGCGTGCTCGTTCGTGTTCGGGTTCTTCGCGATGCCGCCGCTGTACCGGATCGTCTGCGAGCGGGTGTTCGGCATCAAGCTCCAGCAGGGGCCCGCCGGCGAGCAGAAGCTGGCCGGTCTCGTGGCCGATCCCGACCGGCTCGTGACGGTGGAGTTCGACGCCAGCGTCAACCCGGGGCTTGCCTGGACCTTCCGTCCGTCGCAGGGCTCGATGCAGGTGCGCCCCGGCGTGCTGACCGAGACCGTGTACTACGCCCGCAACGTGTCCTCCGCGGCGATCGTCGGCAACGCGGTGCCGAGCGTGGCGCCGAGCACGGCCTCGCCGTACTTCAACAAGACCGAGTGCTTCTGCTTCACCGAGCAGCTGCTTGCGGCCGGAGAGGAACGCGAGATGCCGGTGCGCTTCATCGTCGATCCGGCGCTGCCGGACAAGGTGAGCACGCTGACGCTGTCCTACACGTTCTACAACAACGAACCGGCCACCGCGCGCGTGGCTGCCGCAGCCTCCGGCGAGTCCGGCGGCTCCTGATCCACCGCCCGACACGCTCCGGATTCCGGGATACCGCAATGGCCCAGACCCACGACGCCAATCTCTACTACGTCCCGCACGGCAGCCGCTGGCCGATTGTCGGTTCGGTGGGACTGTTCACCACGGTGCTCGGCGCCGCCAACTGGATGAACGGCCATTCGTGGGGCCAGTGGGTGATGTTCGCCGGCATCGCCGTGCTGCTGGTGATGATCTTCGGCTGGTTCGGCACGGTGATCCGCGAGTCCGTGGCCGGCTTCTACAACCGGCAGGTCGACATGTCGTTCCGGATGGGGATGATCTGGTTCATCTTCTCGGAGGTGATGTTCTTCGCCGCGTTCTTCGGTGCGCTGTTCTACGTGCGCCTGCTGTCGGTGCCGTGGCTGGGCGGCGAGGGCGACGGCTACCTGACCAACAACCTGCTGTGGCCCGAGTACAGCGCGGCCTGGCCGACCAACGGGCCGGCGGCCGTGGGCGGGAACTTCGGAGTGGTCCCGGCCTGGGGCGTGCCTTTGCTGAACACCCTGATCCTGCTCGCCTCGGGGGTGACCATCACCATTGCCCATCATGCGCTCAAGGCCGGCAACCGCCGCCGGCTGCTGGTGTGGCTGGGCGCCACGGTCGCGCTGGGCCTGCTGTTCCTGTTCTTCCAGGCCGAGGAGTACATCGAGGCCTACCAGCACCTGAACCTGACGCTGGGTTCGGGCATCTACGGATCCACGTTTTTCATGCTGACCGGGTTCCACGGCATGCACGTGACCCTGGGGGCGATCATGCTGATCGTGATCTGGGTGCGCTGCGCCCGCGGCCACTTCGACCGCGAGCACCACTTCGGCTTCGAAGCGGTTGCCTGGTACTGGCACTTCGTCGACGTGGTGTGGCTGGGGCTGTTCCTGTTCGTCTACGTGCTTTGACGCGAGGGCCGGGGCCCGGGGCCCCGCGCCTATGGCGTGACGCCATGGGGCTGGATCCAGCCGGTGGCGATGCCGATCATCACGAGCACGATCAGCGCCACCGACAGGCCGATCCGCCAGGTCAGCGAGTGGACCGTACGGTGGGTCCTGCCCTTGTCGGTGAGCATGTAGTACAGCCCGGCGCCCAGGTTGTAGAGGATCAGGACCAGGAAGGCGACGATGACGAGCTTGGGCAGCATGCCGGTGCAGGGGTCCGGGACGAGCGCCAATGATCGCAGGTTTGCCGATCGCCGGTCCGCCTGCGACCGGTGTCCGGGGCCATGACCGGCCCACGGTTCGGATTCACGCTGCTGGCGGCGCTTGCGATCGCCGCCTTCGTCGCGCTCGGGCAGTGGCAGTGGCAACGCGGGCAGAACAAGCTCGAGCGCGCGGCCGGCTACGCGCGCGCCCAGGCCCAGGCTGCGTCCGAGCCCCTGGCGAGCCTGCTGGCCGGAGGCCGGATCCAGACGGCGGCCCTGCCCAGGCGCGTGCATGCCGAAGGCCGCTGGAGTGGTCCGACCGTGCTGCTGGACAACGTCGTGGTGGAGGGCCGTGCCGGCCTGCGCGCATTTCGTGCGCTGGCGCTGGCCGATGACCGCGTGCAGGTACTGGTCGACCTGGGCTGGATGCCCTGGGGCGCCGGACGCACGCTGCCGGCGCTGCAGCCGCTGCCCGATCCGGTCCGCGTCGAGGGCCTGCTGGCCCCCTGGCCGGGCCAGGGCATCGCGCTGGGCAGCGGCAACGAGCAGGTGATCGATGCGCAGCGCTCGCTCTGGGTCCGGCTCGACCGCGACGCGATCGCCGAGCGGATCGGCGGAGCGGCGCTGATCGATGCCGTGCTGCGGCTCGGACCCGAAGCCGGCTTCGGCTACCTTCGCGACCTGGATCCGCTGGCCGGGACGGTGCCGCCGGAGCGGCATCGGGCCTATGCCGTGCAGTGGTTCGGCCTGGCCGCCACGGTGGCGGTGATCTACGGAGTGCTGATGTGGAGAACACGCCGCCGATGAACCGGCAGGCTGCAGGCCGGCGCAAGCTGGTGCTGGTCGCCGGCCTGTTCGCGCTGCCGCTGCTGGCGGCCCTGGCCCTGCGCCTGGGCGGCTGGGCGCCGTCTCTCACGCGCAACCATGGTCAGTTGCTGGCGCCGCCGGTGGCCCTGGACGACCTGGCCCTGCAGCAGGCCGACGGCAGCCCGTATCACTGGCGGCCGGCCGAGCGCATCTTCCGGGTGGCGGTGCTGGCGCCCGAGGGCTGCGCGGGCGACTGCGCAGCCCGACTGGATCTGCTCGAGCGCGTCTGGCAGGCGCAGGGCCGCCACGCCGATCAATTCGAAGTGCTCTGGTTCGGCGTGCTGCCGACCGGCGCCGAGGCATTCCCGGGCCTGGTGCCGATGGCCGGGTCGAGGGCCGGGCTGGCGGCCGTGCGCGACCGATTGCCGTATCCTGCCGGCGCCGCTGCGCTGTACGTCGTCGATCCCCGGGGTTTCCTGATCCTGGCCTATCCACCGGGCTTCGATCCGAACGGGCTGCGCAAGGACTTGGCCCGAATGCTGAAGTGAGCCCGATGGAGACGCGCTGGTTTACCCGCATTGCCTGGCTGGCCGTTGCACTGGCGCTGATCGTGATCGTGTTCGGCGCCTTCGTGCGCCTGTCCCATGCCGGCCTGTCCTGCCCGGACTGGCCGACCTGCTATGGCCGCGCCACCTGGCCGGTCCAGTCGCACGAGATCGACCGCGCGAACCAGGCGTTCCCGCAGCGCGCGGTCGAGGTCGACAAAGCCTGGCGCGAGCAGCTGCATCGCCACCTCGCGGCCGGTCTGGGCGTGCTGGCGCTGGCACTGGCGCTGCTGGCCACGCGCACACGTGGATTCGGCTGGGCGGTGGTGCTCGGTGCCAGCGCGGTGGTCGCGGTGTCGATCGTCCTGTACATGGGCCGGCATTACGAAATCTCCGCAATCCTGGCAGGCGCCGCCGAGGCCGCGCTGATGGCCGCCGCATGGCGCTGGCGAGGGTCCGGCATGGCCGCGCTGGCGACCGTGACCCTGGCGGTGGTCGTATTCCAGGCCATGCTCGGCATGTGGACCGTGACCTGGCTGCTCAAGCCCATCGTGGTGGTGGGGCACCTGCTGGGCGGCATGGCCACGTTCGCGCTGCTGGGCTGGATGGCCTGGCGCACCACCGCGGGCGCGCTGTGGCAACGACCCCAGGCCATGCGCCTGCGGCCGCTGCTCGGCGCCGCGCTGGCGCTGCTCTCGATCCAGATCGCGCTGGGCGGCTGGACCAGCGCCAACTACGCGGCGCTGGCCTGCGGTGTGGACTTCCCGACCTGCCTGGGCCGCTGGTGGCCGGCCACGGACTTCGGCGAGGCCTTCGTGCTGTGGCGCGGAATCGGCGTGGACTACGAGGGTGGCGTGCTCGACCTGCCTTCGCGCACGGCGATCCACCTCAGCCACCGGCTGTTCGCGATCCTGGTGCTCGGGCACCTGCTGGTGGTCTCGCTGCGCCTGGTCCACACGCCTGGCCTCGCGCGCTGGGGCTGGGCGCTGGGACTGCTGGTTGGCGCCCAGGTGGCGCTGGGCATCGGCAACGTGGTTTACGGCCTGCCGCTGTGGATGGCCACCGCGCACAACGCCGGCGCTGCGCTGCTGGTGTTCGTGCTGGTCACGCTGCTGGCGCGATTGCGCACCGCGAGCCTGTAAGATGCCCGCCACCGCTGCGCAGGCGACGCCATCGGGATCCGGCCGCCGCTTCGCGATGCGAGTGGGACGGTCGCCCGCGCCTGGTGAGCTGCCCCGGATGAGTGCCATTTCACGCCAGTACCTGGAACTGACCAAGCCGCGCGTCGTGGCGCTGATTGTGTTCACGGCGATCGTGGGCATGCTGCTGGCCACGCCCGGCGTGCCGCCGTGGCGCGCGCTGGTGTTCGGCAGCCTCGGCATCTGGCTGGCGGCGGCGTCGGCCGCGGCGATCAACCACCTGCTGGACCAGCACATCGACGCGGTGATGGCCCGCACCGCGCACCGGCCATTGCCGACCGGTGCGCTGAAACCGCGCCAGGTGCTGGTGTTCGCGCTGGCGCTGGGGATCGCCTCGATGCTGATCCTGGTCTGGCAGGTCAACCTGCTGACCGCGGCGCTGACCTTCGCCTCGCTGATCGGCTACGCGGTCGTCTACACCGTGTACCTGAAGCGGGCCACCCCGCAGAACATCGTGATCGGCGGCGCCGCCGGCGCCGCGCCGCCGGTGCTGGGCTGGACCGCCGTGACCGGCGAAGTCCATCCCTATGCGCTGCTGCTGTTCCTGATCATCTTCGTGTGGACGCCACCGCACTTCTGGGCGCTGGCGATCTACCGCCGCGAGGACTACGCGCGCGCGGCGGTGCCGATGCTGCCGGTGGTCTATGGCGTGAGATTCACCCGCTGGCACGTGCTGTACTACACCATCCTGCTGGTGATCGTGACCGTGCTGCCGTGGCTGACCGGCATGAGCGGGCTGTTCTACCTGGGCGGGGCGATGGTGCTGGGCGCCGGCTTCCTGTGGTATGCGATCCGGCTGCTGAAGCCGCCGGACGAACGCTTCGCCATGCGCGTGTTCAACTACTCGATCGTGTACCTGATGGCACTGTTCGCGTTCCTGCTCGGCGACCACTACCTGCTGCCGCAGCCGGCCGCGATCGGCGGGCTGCGTTTCGAGCCGGCGGGCTGAGCGTCCGTTCCGGCGGATCGGTCGCAGGCGATGTGCATTGCCGTGGGGCTTGCGCTGCGTCCGATCGCGGCCAACGGCCGCTCCTACAGGCAACGCCCACCGGAGCGGTGTAGGAGCGGCCGTTGGCCGCGATCATCCGGGGCCGGACCTCCAACGATCAGAAGCGCGAGGGCCGTGCCCCGGTCCCGCGGTCCGGGGGCATTGGCGACAGGACGTCGCCAACGCAGGCTACAGGGACGTACTTGCGCCGGCCCCGGACCGCGGGACCGGGGTACGGCCCGGCCTACGGAGCGAAGCGCTTTCGCAGCGCGGCGGCACACGCGCGCCGCAAGGACATCGCACTACCTACCCGGACTGCGATCGGGTCAGCGGTCGCCGCCCGCCACGGCCGCGCTGGCGGCTCGGCCGTCGAGCAGGTGCTTCTGCCAGAACATCATCATCGCGGCGCTGAACAGGTCCCGGTTGGGCTTCTTCCTGAAGCCGTGTCCTTCGTCCCGGAACAGCAGGTACCACACCTCGGTGCCGTTGCCGCGCACGGTGCGCACGATCTGCTCGCTCTCGGAGGCCGGCACGCGCGGGTCGTTGGCGCCCTGCGCCACCAGCAGCGGCGTGGAGATGCGCGATGCGCGCGTGGTCGGGGAGATTCTCTTCAGGAAACGGCGCATCTTAGGATCGCGCTCGTCGCCGTACTCGGCGCGGCGCAGGTCGCGGCGGTAGTCCTGGGTGTTCTCCAGGAAGGTCACGAAGTTGCTGATTCCCACCACGTCCACGCCGGCCCGCAGGCGGTGGTCGTAGCGCGCGAGCGAGGCCAGCACCATGAAACCGCCGTAGGAGCCGCCGTACACGCCCACGCGCCGGTGGTCGAGTTCCGGCCGCGCCTTGACCCAGTCCAGCAATGCGCCGATGTCGCGCACCGGATCCTCGCGCTGGTCGCCGTTGTCCAGCAGCAGGTAGCTGCGGCCATAGCCGTCTGAGCCGCGCACGTTGGGCACCAGCACCGCCACGCCGAGCTCGCGCACCAGGAACTGGATGTCGGGCGAAAACACCGGCAGCGCCTGCGACTCGGGCCCGCCGTGGATCTGGATCACCACCGGCACCGGCGCCTCGGCGCGGGCCGCGGGCGGCGCGTAGTAGAAGGCCGGGATCGTGCGGCGCTCGCCATCGACCGTGTCGAAGGTCCGGTAGCGGACCAGGGCCGGCTCGACCAGCTCCTCGCGGCGCAGCCCGCCCAGATCGCTCCAGGTCCAGCGCACCGGCGCATCCGCACCCTGGCCCAGCGACCAGGCGTCGCCCGGCTGCGCGGCGCTGCCAGCGGTGAAGGCGACCGACCTCCCGTCGGGCGAGAACGCAATCGGCGTGGCCACGCCGCGCGGCAGCGCCGGAAGCGGGAGCGGCTCGCCGCCGGGCAGTGCGATCAGGCGCGCCGTGGACCAGCCGTCCTGGTTGCTGACGAAGGCCACTCGGCTGCCGTCCGGCGAAACCACGAACGCCTTCACGTCCCAGTCGATGTCGGCGCTGAGCGTGCGCACCCGGCCGGTATCCAGGTCGCGCAGGCGCAGCCGCCGGAACTCGTCGTCCTGGTCGGAGGTGTACACCACGGCGCGGTTGTCCAGCGCGAATGCCAGCTGGGCGTGCGCTGCCGGGCGCTCGGGATCGTGCAGCGGGGTCAGTGCGCCGGTCTCCAGGTCCAGGACATACGCCTCGCTGTGGTTGATCGAGAGGTAGCGCTGCACCAGCAGGCGGCGGTCGTCGGAGGAGAAGTCCTGCGCGTACCAGGAGCCGCCCCGCTCGAGCAGGGCCCGTGACGGAGCGCCGTCCAGGCCGACGATGTGGATGTCGCTGTCGGTGCCGTTGCGCCGTGTGGTCGAGTAGGCGACGCGGTCGCCGGCGCTGCTCCACACCGGCTTCTCGTTGCGCGAGTCGCCGTCGGTCAGCATCTTGACCTGGCGCGTGTCCAGGTCGAACCAGAACAGCTGCCAGAACTCGGACCCACCCACGTCGCGGCCGAACAGGAAGCCGTTGCGCCGCGGGTTGGCGCGCGCCATTGCAATGGATTCCTCGAAAAAGGTGAGCTGCTCGCGCGCCGCGCCGGGCGCGCGCACCCAGTGCACCTGGGTGGTGGCGGCGAAGCGGGTGAGGACGAACTGGCCGCGGCCGTCGGCAACCCAGCCGGCCGACAACGCCGCGCGCGTGTTCTGGTAGGCATTGAGCCGCTCCCACATCGATTCCGGGATGGCCGGAACGTTCTCGGCCACTATGGTGGCGGTCTCGCGCCGCTCGATGACGGTGGCGGCGAGGGCGGGCACGGCCAGTGCGCCCAGCAGCAGGGCGGCGCTCGGCAGCGGCATCAGGCGCATCGGGGTCTCCGCATCGACGTCTACCGGAGGCTAACCGCTGGGGGCGGTGGGTGCCAGTTCGGGGGGGCGTCGCAGCCGCGCTGGAATGCCCGCTCAGGCGCGCAGCTGGCGCTGGATGGCGACCAGCTCGCGTTTTTCCTCGGCGCTGAGCGTGGCGAACCGGTCCAGCAGCTGGCGTTCGCGCTGGGCCACCGTCTGAACTTCGAGCTTGGCCAGGGTGTCGTACCAGGCTTGCTGCCAACCGGCGCCGTCGCCGGGCTGGGACTGGGCGGCGAGCTTCTGCAGGGCGGGTGCTTCGTCGCGGTCGGCGAAGTGCTCGAGCAGGGCGCCGGTGGTGATGCCGGGGCGGGCACGGGCCAGGTCGATCAGTTCGATCAGCAGCGGCACACCGGGCTGGTCCAGCGCTGCGAAGGGCAGCGGGTCGGCCGCATCGGCAGCCAGCTGGGGTTGCTGCAGCAGCAGTTCGATGCCCGCGCGCACCAGGCTCCGGCGCGGCGGGGCGCCTCGGCGGGGCTGCGCCGGTGTGGCCGGGCCGGGCATCGCGGCGCCACCGGCCAGGCCCACGCCGGTGTGCTCGTGCAGGCGTTCGGCCATCAGGTCGCGGAAGGCGCCGTCGGGGATGGACGCGATCATCGGGCGCGCGCGCTCGGCCAGCCGCGCCCGCCCGTCCAGCGTGCCCAGGTCGGCATCGCGGGCCAGCTCGTCGAAGAAGAACTGCGACAGCGGCGTGGCCTGGCCGATGCGCCGCTCCAGGCCCTCGTGCCCCTCGCTGCGCACCAGCGAATCGGGGTCTTCGCCTTCGGGCAGGAACAGGAAGAAGGCCTGGCGGCCGTCGCGCATGCGCGGCAGCACCGATTCGACCGCGCGCCATGCCGCCTGCCGTCCGGCACGGTCACCGTCGAAGCAGAAGTACACGTCCGGTGCGTTGCGGAACAGCAGCTCGGCGTGCTCTCGAGTGGTCGCAGTGCCCAGGGTCGCCACCGCATGCTCGAAACCGTGCTGGAACAGCGCGATCACGTCCATGTAGCCCTCGACCACGATCAGCCGCAGGATCTTCGCGTGCGCGGCGCGCACCAGGTCCAGCGCGTACAGCTCCCGGCCCTTGTGGAACAGCGCGGACTCGGGCGAGTTCAGGTACTTGGGTCCGTCGCCGCCGCCGAGCAGCCGCCCGCCGAAGGCAATGGTGCGGCCGCGGCGGTCGTGGATCGGGATGACCAGGCGATCGCGGAACTTGTCGTAGACGCGGCCCGAATCGCTGCGCGAGAGCAGGCCGACCTCCAGCAGCAGCTGCTCGCGCGCCGGGTCCACGGCCAGTGCCGACTTCAGCGCGTCCCAGGCCTCGGGTGCATAGCCGATCCCGAAGCGCTCGATGGCCGCATCGTCCAGCCCGCGGCGCTGCGCATAGGCGCGGGCCTTGTCGCTGGCAGCGAACTGCTGGCCGAACCAGTGCCGGGCCGCCTCCAGCGTGGCGTACAGGACATCGTTGCGGTCGTCGTCGCGGTCGGGGGCCGGCCCGCCCTCGTAGGGCACCTCGACCCCGGCACGGCGCGCCAGCTCCTCGACGGCATCACGGAAGCCCAGCCGGTCGTACTCCATCAGGAAACGGATCGCGGTCCCGTGGGCGCCGCAGCCGAAGCAGTGGTAGAACTGCTTGGTCGGGCTGACCGTGAAGCTGGGCGAGCGCTCGTCGTGGAACGGACAGCGCGCCTGGTACTCGCGCCCGGCGCGCTTGAGCGGCACGCGCGATTCGACCACCTCGACGATGTCGATGCGGCCGAGCAGCTCGTCGATGAAGCGGTCCGGAATGCGCGCCATGGCCGGGCTAGGATGCCACGGCCCGGGTCGGCGCCGGCGCCCTCGGCGCCCGGCGCGCTCGACCAGCAGCGCGGTGGTTCCGCCCACGCCGGCCAGCGATCCAGCGGCGGGGCTCAGCCCGAAAGCTTCTGCCGCACCAGCGCCGAGGCCTGTCCCATGTCGGCTCGACCGGCGATCATCGGCTTGAGCACCGCCATGACCTTGCCCATGTCCCTGGGGCCTTCTGCGCCGGACTCGCAGATGGCGGCGTTGACGGCGGCGGCCAGTTCGGCATCGCCCATCGGCTCGGGCAGGTAGGCCCCGATGACCTCGATCTCGAAGCGCTCCTGCTGCGCCAGGTCTTCGCGCCCGGCCTGCTCGTACTGCGCCTGCGAATCGCGGCGCTGCTTGAGCATCTTCTCGAGCACGGCCACGACCTGGGCGTCATCGAGCTCGATGCGCTCGTCGACCTCGCGCTGCTTGATCGCGGCCAGCACCAGGCGGATGACGCCCAGGCGCTGCTTGTGCCCGGCCCTCATCGCCGATTTCATGTCCTCGGTGATGCGCTGCTTCATCTGCATGACTGCATATCCGTTCCGGAGACGCGCGAAGCCACTGCCCAACAAGGAAGGTCTGATCCAGTCCATCCTGGACTCGATCAGACTCGCCGAGTCCGGCACATGTCCGGACCCGGCTCCGACGGATCAAGCACGCGCGTGCTTGATCCGCGAGCGCGCCATCCATGGCGCGCGAACCTCTGGACTTGTTCAGAGGTTCCACAATGCGAAAGGCCGGTCCGCTCGCACGGCACCGGCTTTCCAGCCAACCTATGCCAACCTTGGGGGTGCGTCCCGGCGACCATCCACGGGACGACCCGGAGCGCAACCGCGCTCAGTACATCCGACGGCGCTTGGTCACGTCGCGCGATACGCGGCGCTGGTGGCGCTTGACCGCGGCGGCGCGCTTGCGCTTGCGTTCCTGGGTCGGCTTCTCGTAGAACTCGCGCTTGCGCGTTTCGGCCAGTACGCCGGCCTTTTCGCAGGTGCGCTTGAAGCGACGCAGGGCAAACTCGAACGGCTCGTTCTCGCGGACTTTGACGGAAGGCATGGGATCTCCGGTGGGCGACAGGACCCGGCGATACCGGGCGAGCCGCATATGATACCGTGCTCCTGCCACGGCCCGCAAGCCGAACCCGCACGCTAAGTCCATGATTCCATTCCCGAACCCCGGCCGCTGCGGCGCCCGGCGGCGTCCCTGCCCGGCGCCGGCATGAAAGTCCTGGGCATCGAGACCTCCTGCGACGAGACCGGCGTGGCCGTGTACGAGACCGGCCGCGGCCTGCTGGCGCATGCCCTGTACAGCCAGGTGGCGCTGCACGCCGACTACGGCGGCGTGGTCCCGGAACTGGCCAGCCGCGACCACGTGCGCAAGCTGCTGCCACTGGTGCGCCAGACCCTGGACGAGGCCCGGATCCCGGTGCACGCGCTCGATGCGGTGGCCTACACGGCCGGCCCCGGGCTGGTCGGCGCCCTGCTGGTGGGCGCGGGCGCCGCGCGCGCCCTGGCCTGGGCGCTCCAGATCCCGGCAATCGCCGTCCACCACATGGAAGGCCACCTGCTCTCGCCGTTGCTGGAAGACGACCCGCCGCAGCCACCGTTCGTGGCGCTGCTGGTCTCGGGCGGCCACACGCAGCTGGTGCACGTGCAGGGGATCGGGCGCTACCGCATGCTCGGGGAGACGCTGGACGATGCCGCCGGCGAGGCCTTCGACAAGACCGCCAAGCTGATGGGACTGCCGTACCCCGGTGGGCCGCAGCTGGCGCGGCTGGCCGAGTCCGGCCGGCCCGGGACCTACACTTTCGCGCGCCCGATGACCGACCGCCCCGGGCTGGACTTCAGCTTCTCCGGTCTCAAGACCCAGGTCCTGCTGGCCTGGCGCGACAGCGACCAGGCCGAGCAGACCCGCGCCGACATCGCCCATGCCTTCGAGGCCGCGGTCGTGGACACGCTGGCGATCAAGTGCGAGCGCGCGGTCGCGGCGACCGGCGCCCGCACGCTGGTCATCTCCGGCGGCGTGGGCGCCAACCGCCGCCTGCGCGAGCGTATGGACGCATGGTCGCAGCGCAGCGGCGTGGCGGTGCGCTTCCCGCGCCTGGAGTTCTGCACCGACAACGGCGCCATGATCGCCTTCGCCGGCGCCCTGCGCCTGGCCGTCGGCCAGCACGAGGACGCCGCGGTCCACGTCTACCCGCGCTGGGACATGGAGACATTGCCGGCCGTGGGATGAGGCTGCCGCCCGCCGCGGACCCGCAGGGCCGCAGGCCCGGAGGGCGCGAGCACCAGCAGCCATCGGGACACGCCTGCCGCTTCGCATGCCTCGAGCCGGCCCTCCTGGACAGCCTTTCCGCACCCCTCCACAACACCCACGCATCGCCACCGTGTCCCCGGTAAGATCATCGCTCACGCCATCGACCCCTGCGTATGGACACCGTCTTCATCGAAGGCCTGGAAGTGGAGTGCATCATCGGCATCTACGACTGGGAGCGCCGCGTGCGGCAGCCCGTGGTGCTGGATCTGGAAATGCGTTTCGACAATCGCAGCGCCAGCGCGCGCGACCACATCGACGATACCCTCGACTACAAGGCCATCAGCAGGCGCCTGGTCGAGTTCGTCTCGCAGTCCGAGTTCGGGCTCGTGGAGACGCTGGCCGAGCGCTGCGCGGCGATCGTGACCGGCGAATTCGGCGTCGAACACGTGCGCCTGCGCCTGTCCAAGCCCGGTGCAGTGCGCGGCGCGCGCGAGGTCGGGGTCGTGATCGAGCGCGGCCGCGACTGATACCCTGCACGCCGTGAGAGAGTTCGTCGATTCGCTGCGGCACAGCTTGGCCGGCGTGCCCGGAGCCTGGACCGCACTGTCGGTCGCGGCACTGATCGTGGCCGCCTGGCTGGCGTCGATCCTGGCCCGCAAGGTCATCGCACGCGGCGTGGCGCGGCTGATGCGGGCCTCGCCGATGCGCTGGGACGATGCCATCGCCGACCGCGGCGTGATCCACAGGATCGCCCACGTCGTGCCCGCGCTGCTCGTGTATGCGGGCATCGCCTGGGTACCGGAGTTGCCCGGGGGCGTAGCCACGGTGGTGCGCAACCTCGCCGTGGCCTACATCGTGCTGACCCTGGCACTGGCGCTCTCGGCGCTGCTCGCGGCCGTCAACGACGTCTACCTGCAGCGGCCCGATGCCGGGTCCAGACCGATCAAGGGCTACCTGCAGGTCGGCAAGATCGTGGTCTTCGTGTTCGCCGCGGTCCTGATCGTGGCCGTGCTGATCGAGCGCTCGCCGCTGCTGCTGCTCTCGGGCCTGGGCGCGATGACGGCGGTGCTGCTGCTGGTGTTCAAGGATACCATCCTGTCTCTGGTGGCCAGCGTGCAGCTGTCCAGCAACGACATGGTGCGCGTGGGCGACTGGATCCACATGCCGCAGGTGGGCGCCGACGGCGACGTGATCGACATGGCCCTGCATACAGTCAAGGTGCAGAACTGGGACAAGACCATCACCACGATTCCCACGCACCGGCTGATCAGCGAGAGTTTCCGCAACTGGCGCGGCATGAGCGAATCGGGTGGGCGCCGGATCAAGCGCGCACTGCACATCGACCAGGGCACGGTGCGATTCCTGGCCCTGGACGAACGCGATTCGCTGAAGCGTTTTTCGCTGCTGCGCGACTACATCCAGCGCAAGCGCCAGGAGCTCGAAGAATGGAACCGGCAGCTCGCCGAAGCCGGTCAGGAACCGGTCAACACACGCCGGCTGACCAATCTGGGCACCTTCCGCGCCTACGTGGAAGCCTACCTGCGGCACCACCCGCGCGTACACCAGGGCATGACGCTGCTGGTGCGCCAGCTCGACCCCGGGCCCACCGGTCTGCCGCTGGAGATCTACTGCTTCACCAGCACCACGGCCTGGGGCGAGTACGAAGCGATCCAGGGCGATATCTTCGACCACCTGATCGCGATCGTGCCCGAGTTCCACCTGCGGCTGTACCAGCAACCCGGCGGCGTCGACCTGGAGCGCGGACTGGCACGGCTGGCGAGCGCGGCCGGCGCTCAGGGTTGAGCCGATGGCCACGGCGTTCCTGAGTCTGGGCAGCAACCTGGAGCCGGAGCGCCACCTGCGGGCGGCAGCGCAGGCCCTGTGCGAGCGGTTCGGCGCAGTCGCATTTTCGCCCGTGTACCGCAGCCCGGCCGTCGGCTTCCGGGGACCTGAGTTCCTGAACTGCGCCGCGCGCATTCACACCGATCTGGACCCGATCGCGCTCGACGCCTGGCTGCACGCACTCGAGGACCGCCACGGCCGCCGCCGCGACGTCCCGCGCCTGTCCTCGCGCACGCTGGACGTGGATCTGGTGCTGTACGGGGACCGCGTGCTGCGCGGCCCCGGAAACCTCGAATTGCCGCGCCCGGAACTGGCCGAGCACGCGTTCGTGCTGGCACCGATGGTCGACCTGGCGCCGCAACGGGTGCACCCGACGCTGGGCGTGACGCTCGCACTCCTGCTCCAGCGCCTGGGTCCGGCCGGCGCGCTGCACCGGACGGCGATCGAACTCGAATGCAATTAGGGAACCTCTGGGCAAGTTCAGAGGTTCGCGCGCCATGGATGGCGCGACGCTGCGCCGTGCCCAGCGGAAGAAGCAGGTCAGCGCGAGGCTGCAGGTCGGCACTACCGTGCCGACGCCACGCTCGCGCCAGTCCGCGTCGGCACGGCAGTGCCGACCTGCGGCGGAAGCGTCAGGTCCCGGTGTCCGGGCGTTTGCGCGCACGCGCCGGCGGCCGCCGGCGCGTGCGCCCGTTGCCCGCCATCGCGGCGACGCCTTCGACCTCGACCTCGCCGCGGATCCGGACGTTGCGGCTGAACAGGTCGATGCAGTTGTCGGCGACCTTGCCGGTGTCCAGGTACACGTAGCCCGACACCGCCGCAGCGCCCATCAGCGGGACCCACCGGGTAACGACACGGGCCGCGCTGCGCTGGGCGATGCGCAGGGCCACCTTGTTGGCGATCGCGTACAGCGCCTGCAGCGGCGCCCGTCGGATCAGGTGCTGTTCGCCGACCTGGATCACCAGCTGCCGGAAGGCACCGGCAGCGGTATGGCTGAACAGGCAGTACAGCATCAGTTCGCGCGAGAGCAGCGCGCGCTTGCCGTGGGCGCCGGCGATGTCGGCCACCATCTGCGCCTGCATTCGCCACACCGTGTACAGCTCCGGTGCGATCGTGATCCAGCCCAGTGGCCCGGGCGGCAGCGCCAGCACGCCGGCGCTGAGCGCAGCCTTGACCGCCGTCGTACGCGCGATCTCGCGCGAGCGGTGCGCGGGGTCCGCGTGCCTGGGCTCGCGCGGCTCGGGCACCGCGCCGACCACGTCGAGCAGGTGCTCGGCCAAGCCCGGCGTGCCGCTGACGCGACGCGCGAAGATCTGGGTCGAGGTATCCCGGGAAGTCATGGCGGCGCCTCCTTGCGTGGCTGCCCCGCCATTGTCGGCGAGAGCGTACGCAAGAACGCGTGAAGCGGCGGTTTCAGATCGAAAGCGTGCGACCACCGTCGACCCGGATCACCTCGCCGGTGGTGAAACGCGCCTCGCGCAGCAGCCAGAGCACCGCCGCGGCGACATCCTCGGGCGTGCCGGTCCGTTTCAGGGCGGTGGCCTCCACCAGCGCCTGCGGGTCGGTGTAGGTGCCGCCCGACTCGGGCCACAGCACCGCGCCGGGCGACACCGCGTTCACTCGCACTTCCGGCCCGAGCTCGCGCGCCAGCGAGCGGGTGGCCATCACCAGCGCCGCCTTGGCCATGCAATACACTGTGTGCCGCGCCAGCGGCCGGTCGGCGTAGATATCGGCCAGGTTGACGATGGCGCCGGCGCGCGACTTCAGGTACGGAGCTGCCGCCTGGGCCAGAAACAGCGGCGCCCTGGCGTTGGAGGCGAACAGCTCGTCCCAGTGTTTTTCCTCGATGTGCCCCACCGGCGTGGGGTAGAACGCCGAGGCGTTGTTGACCAGCGCGTCGAGTCCGCCGAAGTGCGCCACCACCGACCCGACCAGGTCGGCCAGCGAGGGCGTGTGCGACAGGTCGGCGCGGAGCACCAGGGTGCTGCGCGGGCGAATGGCCTCGAGCTCGGCCTGCAGGTCGGCCACCTCGCGCGCCGAATTGCGGTAATGCAGCGCCAGCTCGTAGCCGGCGCCGTGCAGGGTGCGGGCGATCACGGCACCGACGCGGCGTGCTGCGCCGGTGACCAGGGCGACGGGCGGGGTCTGGGCCACGGCGACTCCGGGAAGCGTTAGGATGCGGCGATGATGCGATGTTCCATGCGCGGCTGCACGTCGCACGGCCAGACCATGCCGACGGGGTGCCCGTGATCGGCGCCGCCGCGGCACTGCCCGAGCCCTCTGCGGAGGCTCGCGCGCACAGCGATCGCCTGGGCGAGGCGATCGCCGCCGAGATCGTCGCCGCCGGCGGTGCGATCCCGTTTTCGCGCTACATGGAGCTGTGCCTGTACGCCCCGGGGCTGGGCTACTACAGCGCCGGCGCGACCAAGTTCGGCGCCGCCGGCGACTTCGTCACCGCGCCCGAACTGGGGCCGCTGTTCGCCGAGTGCGTCGCCGAGGCGATCGCGCCGGTGCTGGCGTCGCAGGGTGCGGACAGCATCCTGCTCGAGCTCGGCGGCGGCAGCGGTGCCTTCGCCTGCGACGCCCTCACGCGCCTGGCCGAACTGGGCGCGTTGCCCGGGCGCTACCTGGTGCTGGAACCCAGCGCGACGTTGCGCGAGCGCCAGCGCGAGCGGGTCGCGGCGCTGCCCGGTGCGATCGCCGGCCGCGTGCAGTGGATCCAGCGCCCGCCCGAGCAGCCCTGGCGCGGAGTGCTGTTCGCCAACGAAGTGCTCGATGCGCTGCCCACGCCGCGCTTTCTCAAGCACAGGGGCGGGATCTACGAGGAGGCGGTCGCGCTGGCGGACGCCGGCGGTTTCGTGACCGCGTACTACCCGGCCGACGCACTGCTGCGCGGCGCGGTGCGCAACCTCGAGCGCACCCTGGGCCGGGCGTTCGCCGAAGGCTACCGCTCGGAGCTGCTGCCGCAGCTTCCGTACTGGCTGCGCGCCGTCAGCGATGCGATGGAGCGCGGACTGGCGCTGTTCGTCGACTACGGGTATCCGCGCGCCGAGTACTACCTGGCCGAGCGCGATCAGGGCACGCTGATCTGCCATTATCGACACCGCGCCCACACCGATCCGTTCTTCCTGCCCGGCCTGCAGGACGTGACCGCCTTCGTCGATTTCACGGCGCTGGCCGAGTCCGGCACCGCCGCCGGACTGGAACTGGCCGGGTACTGCTCGCAGTCGGCGTTCCTGCTGGCCAACGGCCTGCCGGGGCGGCTCGAGCATGCGCAGGGACTGGACCCGATCGAGCGCCACCGCCGGACCCAGGAGGCCAAGCGTCTGACGCTGCCCGGCGAGATGGGCGAGCGCTTCCAGGTCATGGGCTTCACCCGCCGTGTCGAGGCGCCGTTGCCGTTCGGCGCCGGCGACCTGCGCTACCGGCTCTGACCACCCGATGCCGACGCGCGCGCTGCGCTGGCCCCGGCTGTGGCAGGCCGTGGGTGCGCTCGGCATCGCGACGCTGGTGATCGTGTGCGTGATTCCCGAGCCGCCCGATCCGCTGCCGCTGGCCAGCGCCGACAAGCTCTACCACGTGCTCGGCTACGCGCTGCTCGCCGGCTGGTACGTGCAGCTGTACGAGCGCGGCGCGGGCCTGATCCAGGCCCTGCTTGCGCTGCTTGCGCTGGGGCTGGTGCTGGAGGCCGTGCAAGCGCTGCTGCCGTGGCGCAGTGCCGAGGCCGGCGATGCGCTCGCCAATGCCGCCGGCGTGGGCCTGGGCGGCCTGCTCGCGGCGACCCCCGCGGCACGCTGGCTGCAGCACTTCGAGCGTGTGCTGGCGCGGCGGTGAATCGCCCCCCGCCCGCCACGATGCGGACCTTGCCTACGCGATGGCGGGATCGGCGCTGATGCGCAGACGATCGCGTCCTGCGCGCTTGGCGGCGTAGAGCGCATCGTCGGCGCGCGTGAGCCACTGGTGCGGCGTTTCGTCCGGCTCCAGCAGTGCGGCGCCCAGCGACACGGTCACCGGTCCCTCGGGACCGCCGAGTTGCCACGCGAACGCAGCCCGCAGGTTGCCCAGCACCTGCGCCAGACCGGACCGGTTGGTCGAAGGCAGCAGCAGCACGAACTCGTCGCCTCCATAGCGATAGAAATGGTCGCCGCGCCGGGTATGACGCCGCACCAGCTCCGCCAGCTGCGAGAGCACCCGATCGCCGGTGGCGTGGCCGTACAGGTCGTTGAGTCGCTTGAAGTGGTCGATGTCGATCATGACCAGCGCCACCGGCTCCGGCGCCAGGTGGTATTGGCCCACCGTCATGCCCAGGTCCAGCACCAGGGCCCGTCGGTTGCGGGCGCCGGTCAGCGGGTCCAGCGTCGCCAGCTCGTGCAGCTGATCGCGCTGGGTCTGGGCGCGGCTGGCGAAGACCCAGCAGAAGGTTGCGATCATCGTGGCCACCGTCAGGTACGTGGCCTGGTGCACGCCCGATTCGAACAGCCAACCCTGGCTGCCGATCGGCACGACCATCACGGCGGCGTCGATCGCGGCCCAGCGCCGCTCGGCGAGCAGGAACAGGGCGGCGGTCGTCGCGTAGGCCCAGTCGTGGTCGATCCCCAGGCCCGGCACCACGACCAGCACGGCCAGCGCAGCCGCGCCGCCGGCCAGGTTGCCGGCCAGGGCCGAGCGGCCGGTCCGCCAGCCGAACACGACCAGCCCGGCGAACACCACCACGATGGCGAAATCGACCACCCCCATCAGCACCGAACCGGTGAGCAAGCGGTAGATCGCGAAGGGCGTGATCAGTACCACGGCGCACAGGCCGAACAGGCACAGCACCGCCAGCCGCAGGTCCGAGCGCAGGCGCACGAGCAGCGCATGCAGCACCGCGCCGGGGCCGCGGCCCCGATGCCGTGCGGAGACGTCGTAGGATTCGGGATGCTCGGTGTCCGGCATGATCGGCAGGTGCGGATCCTCGCGTCGGGACCACGATTTCATGCAAGAGGTGAGCCGGATCTGTCCGCCGCATCGATGTGCGGTGGCTCCCACTTCGGCGCGAGCGGTGCGACCGGCCGCGCCCCTCCGGGCGGTGCAGGGCACTCACTGCCCAGGTGCGTCAGTCCCTGCTCCCGCCCCCGGAGTGGGGGGTTCGGTCAGCGCCAACGCAGCGCGGATCGCGGCGATGCGTGCCTCGCGCAGGTGTTGACCGACGGCCTGGCCTTCGATGCCGGGGTGCTCGGCGAGCACCTCGCGCGCGCGCACCGCGGCGGCGGCGGCATGCGCACGCAGCAGCGCCGCACCCTGCGGGTAGTGGGATTGCGTACGGCCGCTGCGACCGCGGCTGTCGGCCTCGCAGGCGGCGGCGATCAGGGCCATGCGCCCGGGCCGGCGGAAGCCGTCGCAGCGCACGATCAGGTCATGCACCGTGGCCGGCCGCAACTGGTCGAGGCGGTGCACGTTCAGGTGCTCGAGGCAGACCACCGCGGCCAGTTCGCGGTGTTCTGCGGGGACCTTGAGGCGCTCGCACAGGGACTGCAGCGGCTCCAGGCCGGCGCGCTCGTGCCCGATGTGCGCGGGCAGCTGCGCGCACGGCGTCAGCGCCTTGCCCAGATCGTGCGTGAGCGCGGCGAAGCCGACGCGCGAGTCGCCCGGCGCCAGTTGCGCGGCCATGTCCAGCACCAGCTCGATGTGCACGCCGCAATCGACCTCCGGATGGTGCTCGGCCACCTGTGGGACGCCGTAGAGCGCGTCCACTTCCGGCAGCACCCGCGCCAGCGCCCCGCAGCTGCGCAAGGCGGCGACGAAGGCCGAGGGCCGCGGCTGGGCCAGCGCACGTTCCAGTTCCTGCCAGACGCGTTCGGCGACCAGATGGTCGAGTTCTCCATCGGCGGCCATCGTGCGCATCAGCGCCATCGTCTCGGCGGCGATCGTGAATCCCAGCGGTGCGAAGCGCGCCGCGAAGCGCGCCACCCGCAGCACCCGCACCGGGTCCTCGGCGAATGCCGGGGTCACGTGGCGCAGCACCCGCGCCTGGAGGTCGGCCCGCCCGCCGAACGGATCCACGACAGCGCCGTCGTCGTCGCGCGCGATCGCATTGATGGTCAGGTCCCGCCGTGCCAGGTCCTGCTCCAGGGTCACCGACGGATCGGCGTGGACGGCGAAGCCGTGGTAGCCGCGCCCGGTCTTGCGCTCGGTGCGTGCCAGCGCGTATTCGGCGCCGGTCTGCGGGTGCAGGAAGACCGGGAAGTCCCGTCCGACCGGGCGGAAGCCGCGCTGCAGCAGCTCCTCGGGCGTGGCGCCCACGACCACGTAGTCGCGGTCGCCGACCGGCTCGCCCAGCAGCTCGTCACGGACCGCCCCGCCGACCAGATAGGTCCGCATCGGCTCAGTGCCGGCGCCTGCCGGCGGCGTCCATGCGGTCCTGGTCCAGACGGGTCTGCCGCGGAGTCCCGCCCAGCAGCTGCGGCACGACGGCCTCCACCGGGGTCCGCTCGATGCCCAGCCTGAACAGGCCATCGATGCCGCCGACCGAATCGAGCTTCAGCGAGCGGAACGCATCGCGGGTGATCGGCTTGCCCGGGAGGAACTCGCCGGCGATCGCCTGCAGCCGTCCCAGCGCATCGGGCAGGGGCACGACCCAGCGCCGGAGCCCCAGCTGCCGGGCCGTGTATTCGACGATCTCGCGCAGCGTCATCGTGTCCGGTCCGTACAGCTCGTAGACCTCGCCGACGGTGTCGCCATCGGCCAGGCAGCGCGCGAAGGCCTCGCACACGTCGCCCACGTACACCGGCGCGAACTTGCATCCGGCGCGGCCGATCGGCAGCACCGGCGCCAGCTTGAGCAGGCCTGCGAAGCGGTTGAACAGGCCGTCGCCGCGCCCGAAGATCACCGAGGGCTGGAAGATCGTCCAATCCAGCCCGGAGGCCTTGACCTGCTTCTCCGCCTCGCCCTTGCTGGCCAGGTACTGGCTTTCGCCACGGCCGGCATTGAGCGCGCTCATGTGCAGCAGGCGCCGCACGCCGGCGCCCTTGCAGGCGGCCACGACCTTCCCGGCCAGCTCGACGTGGACGCGCCGGAAGCCCCGGCCGGAGCTTCCGCCGTCGAGGACTCCGACCAGGTTGATCACTGCGTGGGCGCCTTCGAAGTGCCTGCGCAGCACCGGCTCCTGGTGTACGTCGCAACTGGTCAGGCTCACGCGCGGCAGCACCAGCAGCTCGCGGTTGCTCTCGCGGTTGCGGGTGAGCACGAGGATCTGGTGCCCGTCCTCGTGCAGGCGCGGCACCAGGTGGCTGCCGACGAAGCCGGTGCCGCCCAGGACGACGATGCGACGGGGATTCATGGCTGCGCGGCGGCGATGCGTTCGGGTGGGCAGTTGAACCCGCGACGCGGCACGGCGTCAACCGGCGCCCCGGTCAGCCGCGCCGACAGCGGTACCGCCGCGCCCGACAGGCGCCAGTCGTAGATCACCGAGAACGCCATCACGCGTGCGACGTACTCGCGGGTCTCGTGGTAGGGAATGGTCTCGATCCACAGGTCGACCTCGCGCAGCGGCCTTTGCCCCTGCCAGCGTGCGGCCGGCGCCGGGCCGGCGTTGTAGGCCGCCGTGGCCACGGTCGGGTGGCCGCCGAAGCGGTCGAGCATGGCGCGCAGGTAGGCGGTACCCAGTTCGATGTTGATGACCGGACGCAGCAGCCCGGCAGGTCCGGGCCAGGGCACTCCGAGCTCGCGGGCGACCTGGCGTCCGGTGGCCGGCAGCAGCTGCATGAGGCCGCGCGCGTCGGCCGGTGACCGAGCCTGCGGGTTCCAGGCGCTCTCGGCGCGGATCAGAGCCGCCACCCATGCCGGGTCGAGCGCGTGGCGTTGCGCATGCTGTTCGAGTTCGCGGGTGTAGGCCAGCGGAAATCGCAAGCGGTAAAGGCGCAGGTCCTCGTCGCTGTTGAGTGTGAACGCGGCGCGGTCGTGCCATCCCACGGCGTCGGCCAGGGCCACGGCGAGGCGACGTCCATCGGCGTCCAGTGCTTCCACCGCCCGGCTCCACTCGGCCACCGCCCAGCCCTTGCGGTCGATCGCGTACAGCTCCAGTGCCCGCACCAGGCCCGGCTGCGCCGCCACCTGCCGGCGCGCGGCGGCGTCGTCGGGTGGCTCGAGCGGGCACAGCGCGTAGTCCCGTCCCAGGCGATCGGCGGCGAGAAAACCATGGAAGTTCGATTCCATGGCCAATGGCTCCAGCAACGCTCGCGCCTGCGTGGCCTGGCCCCGGCGCTCGAGCATGCGCGCGTGCACATAGCGCCAGCGCGGCGCCTGGCGCTGCCCGGCCGGCATGGCGGCGAGCGCCGCGAGCACATCGGCGGTGTCCTCGCGCGCCAGCGCCTCGCGCACGCGCCACTCGCGCAGGCGTTCGTCGCGGGCGTCGTCGGGCACGGCGGACAAGCGGCGTGCCGAGTCGGGCAGGTAGGAGGCCGCACTCCACAGCGCCACGGCTGCCGCGATCTGCCCGCGCTGCGCGGCATCCAGGCGCAGTGGACCGGCGATCCGCGCGGCCAGCTGTTCGGCCCGTCCGGGATCGGACTGCGCCAGGTGGCTCAGACCCAGTACGGCGGTGCGTCGTGCGACCGGGCCCGGCTTCCACTGCGCGGCGGCTTCGGTGGGTTTTTCAACGAAACCGGCATAGGCGAGCGCGCGCGAAGCCTGCTCCGGCGGCAGCCCGCGGGCCAGGTGGCGCACGAGCGCTGTGTTGCGCGCCTCCAGCGCCAGCGCGATGCGCTGCCAGCGCAGGTCGGCGTCGATGCGGCCGGCGCGTTCCAGGGCTGCGAACGCTGGATCGCACAGCTCCGGCAGCGATCGGCCCGACAGCCACACAGTCTGTGCCGCGTCGAGCGCGGCCGCGTCGTTGTCGACGGCGAGCCGAGCCCTCACGTTGCCGCAGGCCAGCAGCGGATCCTCGCTGTCGATCGCGAACGCCCGGTAGGTCTTCCAGTCCTGGCGGCGGATCAGCTCGCGCAGCCAGGCCCGATGCAGCGATCGAGCCACCGGGAGCGTCGCATGGTCCTGCAGGAAGCCCTGGACCTGTGCCGCGTCGGCCTGTGCCATGCGGCGTTCCAGGCGGGTGTATTCCAGGTAGCCGTACAGCGGATGGTCGACCAGCCGCGCCATTGCCGGGCGCAGATGGGCCTCGGATCCGCGTTCGGCCAACTGCAGCGCCTGTAGGAATTCACCGCGGCGCGCGGCAAGATCGGCCGCAGTGGTGCCGGTGCACCACAGCAGCACGATGGCAGGGAGGATGCGGAGCATGGCGGCCAGTCTACGGGGCGCATGTTTGCGTGGCGTGCAGCACGCGCACGCGCGATCGGCGCGACGATGCCGGTGGCGGACACGACCGCGATGCTGATCGAGTGGTCGATCTTCCTGGCGCTGGGCCTTGTGGCCGGCCTGCTGGCCGGATTGCTGGGGATCGGCGGCGGGCTGGTCATCGTGGTCGTGCTGGCCTGGCTGCTGCCGCGCATGGGTGTGCCGCCCGAGGCCGCCATGCACGCCGCGCTGGCCACCGCCCTGGCCAGCATCGTGTTCACGGCGATGGCCTCGGCCCGCGCCCACCACCTGCGCGGAAGCGTGCTGTGGCCCAGCGTGTGGCGCCTGGTACCGGGACTGCTGGCCGGCGGCGTACTCGGCGGGCTGCTGGCGACCCAGCTCGAGGGCATCGTGCTGCGCGCGCTGGTCTCGGTGTACTGCTTCGTCGCGGCGGTGCAGATCGGCTTCGGCAGTGCCCGCCACGGCGGCGCCCGCCCGGACGCCCCGCGGTCGCCATGGCTCGCGCCGGCCGGAGTGGGGATCGGCGCGGTGTCGGCGCTGGTGGGCATCGGGGGCGGCAGCATGACGGTGCCACTGCTGGTCTACCTCGGCATCCCCCCGGTGCGCGCGGTGGGGACTTCCAGCGCCTGCGGCGTCGCCATCGGCCTGGCCAGCGCGGCCGCCTATGCGCTGTTCGGCCCGGCCGGGGCCCTGCCCGAGGGCGGCCTGGGCTACGTGTACGTGCCGGCCGCAGTCGGCATCGCCCTGGCCTCGATTCTGGCCGCCCCGTACGGCACGCGGCTGGCGCATGTGCTCAGCGGGCCGGCGCTGCGGCGCGTATTCGCCGTGTTCCTGGTCGTGGTCGGCGCCTCGCTGTGGCTGCCGGTGCACTAGGGAGCCCCAGAACACGTTCAGAGTTTCGCGCGCCATGGAGGGCGCGCTCGCGGATCAGGCACGCAAGTGCCTGATCCGGCGGAGCCGAGTCCGGACATGTGCCGGACTCGGCCTGTCTGATCAAGCCCAGGATGGACTGGATCAGACCTTCCCTTGGGAACCGATGCCGAGGCGCACTTGCATCCGCTTTACGTTTTCTTTACAAGGTGTGCTGCCCTGCGGGCTGACACGGGGGACCCGCGGGCACTCAATAACCACAATGGGGAGAGCCCAGATGTCCGCACCACGTCGTAGCCGTCTGAGCGCGGCCGTTTCGATCGCGCTGCTGTTCACCGCCGCATCCGTCGCTCCCACCGCGCAGGCCCAGCAGGACGGGGCCGTCGCGCTGGACCGCATCGAGGTCACCGGTTCGCGCATCAAGCGCTCGGAGATCGAGAACCAGGTTCCGGTGCAGGTGATCTCGCGCGAGGACATCGAGCGCACCGGCCTGACCAGCGTCGGCGACATCATCCAGCAGATCACCGCCTCGGGCTCGGCGCTGAACACCAAGTTCAACTCGTCGGGCAACTTCGGCTTTCCGCCCGACGGCAGCGGCGTGGGCGCCGGCTCCACCACGGTCGATCTGCGCCACCTGGGCCCCAAGCGCGTGCTGGTGCTCGTCGACGGGCTGCGCTGGGTCAACGAGTCCTCGGCCTCGGGCGTGGGTTCGGCGACCGACCTGAACACGATTCCGGTGGCCATCATCGAGCGCATCGAGGTGCTCGAGGACGGCGCCTCGGCGCTGTACGGTTCCGACGCCATCGCCGGCGTGGTCAACATCATCACCCGGCGCAACTTCGACGGCGCCCAGGTCGCGGTCTACTACGGCCAGAACGAGGAAGGCGACGGCGAGACCACGCAGGTGGACGTCTCCTTCGGCGGCACCGGCGAGCGCTTCGATTTCTTCATCGGCGCCTCGTACGTGGAGCAGCAGGAGATCTTCTCGCGCGACCGCGAGCAGTCCAGCTTCCCGGTGCCGGGCACCGGTGTGACCTTCGGCTCCTCGGCCACGCCGACCGGTCGTTTCATCTTCATCGACCCCAATACCGGGGCGGTGCTCAATCTGACGCCCAATACGGGCGTGCCCAACCCGGTCTACGACGGCACCCCCGGTTGCGCCCGCACCGACGACTTCCACTGCTTCACCACCGCCGACCGCTTCAACTTCTCGCAGTTCAACCTGCTGCTGACCCCGTCCGAGCGCCGCGGCCTGTTCGCCCAGACCCACTACGAGGTGACCGACTCGGTGACCTGGTATTTCCGTGGCCTGTACAACCAGCGCGAGTCGCTGAACCAGGCCGCACCGGAGCCGTTCTTCCTGGGTGCGGCTGCCGGCACCGGCAATCCGTTCGCCGACAACATCGTGATCTCGGCGACCAACCCGTTCAATCCGTTCGGGTTCGACCTGGATTCGTCCGAAAACCTGATCCTGGTGGGCCGCCGTCCCATCGAGGGCGGGCCGCGCCGCTTCTTCCAGGACGTGGACACCTGGTATCTGGCCACCGGACTGGAGGGCGCCTTCGAGGTCGGCGACCGCAGCTGGTTCTGGGACGTGAACTTCGTCGCCAGCCAAAACGAGGCCCAGCAGACCAACTTCGGCAGCTACAACATCCGTCGCATCGCCCAGGCCCTGGGCCCGATCGACGCCTGCAACGCCGATCCGCAGTGCGTGCCGCTGAACATCTTCGGCAACGACACCATCACCCCGGAAATGCTGGCCTACATCCAGCCGGTGGTGCGCGACGAGAGCCAGAACGAGCTGACCCTGTGGAGCGCCAACCTCTCGGGCGACCTGTTCGACATGCCGGCCGGCCCGCTGGCGTTTGCGGCCGGATTCGAACATCGCGACCTGGAAGGCTTCTACCGGCCCGACTCGCTGACCGTGGCCGGCGAGTACAACGGAGTGCCGTCCTCGCCGACCCAGGGCGAGTACGACGTCGACGAGTTCTACGCCGAGTTCAGCGTGCCGGTATACAGCGCCGGCGACAGCCGCCTGGATCTGTCCATCGCCGGCCGCTACTCCGATTATTCGACCTTCGGCGGCGAATCCACCGGCAAGTTCGGCCTGCGCTGGCAGGTCACCGACGACTTCCTGCTGCGCGGCACCTTCGCCGAGGGCTTCCGGGCGCCGTCGATCGGCGAGCTGTTCGGCTCGATCTCGCGCTTCGACGGCACCATCAGCGATCCGTGCCTGATCGGCCTGGACGGCTCGCCGCCGAGCGCGCCACAGTCCAACTGCCAGGCACTGGGGGTGGCGCCGGGTACGCCCGAGCTGACCCAGCAGTACTCGGTGCTGACCGGCGGCAATCCGAACCTGGATCCGGAGACCGCCGACAGCTACACGGTCGGCGCGGTGTGGAGCCCGGAATTCATGGCCAACACCGCCTGGTCCGAGCGCATGGACTTCGAGATCACCTACTACAACCACGAAGTCGAGGGCGCCGTGCAGGCCTTCGATGCGCAGACCGCCGTGGACCTGTGCGCGCAGACGCTGGATCCGGCGGTGTGCGCCCTGGTCAACCGCGGGATCCAGGGCTACATCTCCAGCATCAGCGCGCAGCTGGAGAACCTGGGCGTGATCGAGACCGACGGGTTCGACGTCGACTGGTTCTGGACCTTCCCGGACAGCGACTGGGGCCAGTTCAAGCTGGCCTGGCAGAACACCTTCGTCAACGACTACGAGGCGGTGAGCGCCGGCGGCGTGGTGCAGCCGCAGGCGCCGGGCCGGGAGGTCAACAACAGCTCGATCCCGGAGTGGACTTCCTACCTGCGCCTGTCGTGGGCCAGCGGCCCGTGGAACGCCACCTACGCCCTGCGCCACATCAGCGACCTGACCGAGGACTGCGGCAACGCCGCCAGCTTCCCGGTGTGCTCGGATCCGGCCAGCGGCAGCAACAGCCTGGGCAGCACGACCTACCACGACGTCCAGGTGGGCTGGACGCTGGACTGGCTCGACGGAACCCAGCTGAGCCTGGGCGTGAACAACCTGCTCGACAAGGATCCGCCGATCTGCCTGTCGTGCTCGCTCAACGGCTACGATGCATCGACCTACGACCTGCCGGGCCGGTTCTGGTACGTCAGGGCCGAAGTCAAGTTCTGATCGCAAGTGGCATGCTGCATCGGGAAGGCCCGCGCGAGCGGGCCTTTTCGTTTGCCGCGAACGCGATGGCCTTCAGCGCGCGCCGTCCAGCTCGATCCGTGCGGCCACGGCCAGATGGTCCGAGAGCGGCTCGTTGACGCGCCAGCGCTCGGCCACGCGCACGCTGCGCGAGGCCAGGATGCCGTCGATGGCCCAGCGCGGCTCCCAGCTGGGAAAGGTGGCGATGCTGTGTTCGGGCGGGCGCAACCGGGTGCGGTGGTACAACGGTTCCATCTCCGGCGCCCTGGGCTCGCAGTTGAAGTCGCCCATCAGCACCACGCGCCTGCAGTCGGCCAGAAGTTCGGTCAGAAACGTGATCTGGCCGATGCGCGCGGTCAGGCCCAGCGACAGGTGTGCGACCACGACCACCAGCCCGTCGAGCTCTTCTCCATAGCGCACCCACAGCGCCCCGCGTCCCGGGATGCGGCTGGGCAGCGCGTAGTCGATCACGTCTTCGGGCTGGTACCGGCTGAGCAGTCCGTTGGCGCTGCCGGCGATCCGGGCCACGCGCCGGTTCGGCTGGTGGCTCCAGAAGTCGAAGCCGGCTTTCTCGGCCAGGTAGTGGGTCTGGTTCAGGAAGCTCGAACGCAGCGAGCCGGGGTCGGCCTCCTGCAGGCCGACGATGTCGAACCCGCCGGCGACGCCGGCGATCTGGTCCAGGTTGCCGGTCGTGGTCTTGCGGGTGGGCAACACGTGGGCGTAGCTGCGCGTGAAATACTCGCGGTAGCGGCGCGTGGAGGCGCCGGCCTGGATGTTGAAGCTGAGCAGGCGCAACTCGCGCGGCATCGGGCGGCAGGAACTCGGTAGCGCGGATGGGGCATTGTCGGCGCGGTGTCGTGGCCGATCAATGAACCCGGTCGCGGAATCCGGCCGCCATCGCCGGGCAGAAACGGCGCGGGGCCGCAACGCGGCCCCGCGCGGGGGAACCCGTGGATTGCCGGTCAGCCACCCTGCTGGCGCTCGGCCCGCTCCTTGTCGACCAGATGGTCGACCACCTCGAGCATGGCCTCGAATCCATCGCGCGTCGACACCACGCGGTACTTGCCCGCCACGATCATGGTCGGTGTCCCCTCGATCTGGTAACGCGGAACGACCTGCTGCGCCCGGGCGATCTTGGCATTGACCGCGAACGAATCCATCGTCGCCAGTGCCTGGTCCTTGTCCACGCCCAGTTCGCCGAAGAACGCGGCGATGTCCTCGAGGTTGCGGAACTGGCGCTGTTCGATGTGGAAGGCCCGGAACAGCGCGTCGTGGGTCCTGTCGAGCACGCCCATGGTCTCGGCCGTGTAGTAGGCGCGGGCAAATGCCTCGGCGCCGCCGCCGAACGCCGTGGGAAGATAGTAAAAGGTGACATCGGGCGGGAGCGACTTCTGCCATTCATTGACGAACGGCTGTGCGTTGGCGCAGTGGATGCATGCGTAGGAGAACACCTCCACCACTTCGATCGTGTCGTTCCTGGCCTGCGGCTGCGGCGGATCGATCACGTAGTAGTGCTTTCCGGCCTCGAAGCCGGCAGGCGGCGGCGTCTGCGCGGTACAGGCGGTGGCCAGGAGCAGGATGGCCAGTGTGGTGTTCAGGCGCATGAGCATCGACGATCTCCGTTGTGCGGTGGATCCCTGTCCGGCATGCAGGCTAGTTGTGCCTGCCTGAACCTGCGCTGGCGCCGCTTCAGCGGGCGGCGGAGGCCGGAATCGCGCCGGTCTCGCCGGTGTGCAGGCCTTCGATGTAGGTCGCCAGTGCCTCGATTTCGGTGTCCGTGAGGCCGGCGGCGACGGCCGCCATCACGCGGTCGGCATTCCCGTCCTTGCCGTACACGGCGCCGTCGCGGAACGCGCGCAGCTGCTGCGCGGTGTACTGCGCATGCTGGCCCTGCAGCTGCGGGTAGGGTACGGCCGGGTTGCCGGTGCCGGCGGGGCCGTGGCAGGCGGAGCAGGCGGGCAGGGCGCGGCCCGGGTCGCCGGCGCGGTACAGCTGCTGCCCGATCTCGTAGAACCTGCGCCCCACGAAGTCGCCTTCGGTGACCGGCGAATCGTCGGCCATGCCCGGAACCACCTGCTTGTCGGCGTAGAAGGCGCCGATGTCGCGCATGTCCTGCGGCGACAGCGGGGCCGCGAACCCGGCCATGATCGAGTTCTCGCGACCGCCGCTCTTGTACAGGGCCAGGTGGCGCGCAAGATAGCCTTCGTGCTGGCCGGCCAGCTTCGGGTTCTGCGGATCGGCGGAATTGCCGTCCATGCCGTGGCAGGCGCCGCACACGGCCGCCTTGGCCGCGCCGCGCTGCGCATCGCCGGGCTCCGCCGGCCCGAAGGCAGGCGTGAGCTCGACCACCTGCACCGGCTCCGCCTCCGGTTGCGCGGTGACGGTCGCCGCCGGTTCCGCCTCGGCGGTGGCAGGGTCGGCCGCCGGTGGCTGTGCGTTCTGCGGTTCGGACTGTGCCTGGGCGGCCGCCGCGACCAGCAGCAGCGCGATGCCCACGAGGCGCCGGAACGTCATAGGGAACTCCGGAGGAATGACCAGCATGATCGGGAGTGCGGCCCATGGAACCGGCCGCATACGAGCCGCGGAATTATTCCAGCCGGTCCCGGCAGGGTCAATGAAATCGGGCCCGGACCGGCGCGCCGTGCCATCCTTTCCGGGGTTTCCCGCCGCATCCTGCCCCATGCCCACCGATCCTCTGGCCGCCACCGAGTACCTCAAGAGCGTCCACCACCTGCGCGACCTGCCGCCCGATTGTGGCCGCGAGGTGGCGATCGCCGGCCGTTCCAATGCCGGCAAGTCCAGCGCGATCAACGCGATCTGCCGCCGGCGCTCCCTGGCCCGCACCAGCCGCACGCCCGGCCGCACGCAGCAGCTGGTGTATTTCCGGGTGGCCGAGGACCGGTACCTGGTCGACCTGCCCGGCTACGGCTATGCCAAGGTGCCCGAAGCGCTGCGCGCGCACTGGCGGGTGCTGATCGACCGCTATCTCCAGTCGCGGCAGGCGCTGGCCGGGCTGGTGCTGGTCATGGACGCACGCCATCCGCTGCGCGAGTTCGACCGCCACATGCTCGAGTACGCGCAGGCGCGGGCGCTGCCGTGCCTGGTGCTGCTGACCAAGGCCGACAAGCTCGGCCACGGGCAGCAGCAGCAGGTGCTGCGCCAGGTCCGGGCCGAACTGGGGGAAGCCGCGGTCGTGCTCCCGTTCTCCGCGGTCAGCTCACTGGGCGTCGAGGCCGCGCGCACGCAGCTGTGGCAGCTGCTCGAGGGCACGGCCGCGCCCTGACCGGCGCGGAGTGCCGGCCGCGGCCCGCGCCGGCGCCCCATCGACCGCATGGATCACCTACCATGCCGGCCACGGGCTTGCCTTGCGCGGGCGCCGCCTCCAGATCGCGCACATCGCCGCCGCCGAGCCCATCGTGTCCAGCCCCAGCATCGTCAGCGACACCCCGATCACGGATTCGGCGCAGCTGGTTGAATACCTGGCGGCCGGCAGCAAGCCGGTGCAGGACTGGCGCATCGGCACCGAACACGAGAAGTTCGCCTTCACCTGGGACGACCTGCGGCCACTGCCGTTCGACGGCGAGCGCGGGATCGAGGCGGTGCTCGCCGGGCTGGCGCAGTTTCCCTGGGAGCCGGTGCGCGAGCAGGGCCGGCTGATCGCGCTCACCCGGGCCGACGGCGCCTCGGTGACGCTGGAGCCGGCCGGCCAGCTCGAACTCTCCGGCGCGCCGCTGGAGAACCTGCACCAGACCTGCTGCGAGACCGCCCAGCACCTGAAGGAAGCCAAGGCCGTGGGCGAGTCGCTCGGCATCGGCTTCCTGGGCATGGGCTTCCAGCCCAAGTGGACGCGCCAGGACATGCCCTGGATGCCCAAGGGCCGCTACGGGATCATGCGCCGCTACATGCCCACGCGCGGCAATCTGGGCCTGGACATGATGACCCGCACCTGCACCGTGCAGGTGAATCTGGACTTTGCCGACGAGCCCGACATGGTGCGCAAGTTCCGTGTCGGGCTGGCGCTGCAGCCGGTGGCCACCGCGCTGTTCGCCGATTCGCCCTTCACCGAAGGCCGGCCCAACGGCTACCTGTCATACCGCTCGCAGGTGTGGTCGGACACCGACCCGGACCGCACCGGCCTGCTGGACTTCGTGTTCGAGGACGGCTTCGGGTTCGAGCGCTACGTCGACTACGTGCTCGACGTGCCGATGTATTTCGCCTACCGCGACGGCCGCTACCTGGATCTGGCGGGTCAAAGCTTCCGCGACTTCCTGGCCGGTCGCCTACCGGCGCTGCCGGGCGAGCGGCCGACCCTGCGCGACTGGTCCGACCACCTGACCACGGTGTTCCCCGAGGTTCGGCTCAAGCGCTTCCTGGAGATGCGCGGTGCCGACGGCGGCCCGTGGAACCGGGTGTGCGCGCTGCCCGCGCTGTGGGTCGGCCTGCTGTACGACCCCGACGCGCTGCAGGCCGCCTGCGACCTGGTCGCCGACTTCACGCTGGCCGAGATCCACGCGCTGCGCGAGGGTGTGCCGGCGCGTGCGCTGGGGCTGCCGTTCCGCGGCGGCATCGTGCGCGAGCTGGCTGCCGAGGTGCTCAGGATCGCCGCCCACGGACTGCAGCGCCGCGCCTGCGAGAACGGCAACGGCGCCGACGAGCGCATCTACCTGGAGCCGCTGCTGGAATTCGTCGAGGCCGGGCAGACGCCGGCCGAGCGCAAGCTCGAACTGTTCCACGGCCGCTGGAACGGCAGCGTGGATCCGGTCTTCCGCGAGTTCGCGTACTAGCCGGGCCGGGGAGTGTCGTCGCGATGAGTCCGGAACTGGCCGAACGCATCCGTTTCGTCGTCGAGCTGGCGGGCAGGCTGCACACCTACGGCACCTCGGCGCAACGGCTCGAAGGCGCGATTGCCGCGGTCGCGTCGCGCTTGGGCCTGCAGTGCCAGATCTGGTCGAACCCGACCGGTTTCATCGTCTCCTTCGCCGACCCGGAAGCCATGGCCGGCACCGGCGAGATCACCCGGGTGGTGCGGTTGGAACCGGGTGAGGTCGACCTGTACAAGACCGCGGCCACCGACGCCATCGCCGAGCGCGTGCTGGCGGGGGAACTCGAGGTCTCGGACGGATGGCACGAACTGCGCGCGCTGGATCGGCCGCAGCCGGGACTGTGGCGGGTGCTCAACGCCGCCAGCTTCGGACTGGCGGCGGCCTGCGTGGCCGGGTTGCTGCGCACGCGCTGGGCCGACATCGTCGCGGCCGCGGCGATCGGCACGCTGATCGGCATACTGTTCGCGCTGGGTGCGAAACGCCCGCGGCTGGCCGAGGCGCTGGACGCCGTCGCCGCGCTGCTGGCGGCCTTCCTGGCCACGGCGATCGCCGCGTTCATCGAGCCGCTGGCGCTCAAGTCGGTGGTGGTGGCCGCACTGATCGTGCTGCTGCCCGGGCTCACGCTCACCGTCGCGGTCGGCGAGCTGTCCTCGCAGCACTGGGTGGCGGGGACGGCGCGCTTTGCCGGGGCGATGACGGTGCTGCTGAAGCTGGCCTTCGGGACCGTGGCCGCCACGCAGCTCGCGCACTGGCTCGGATGGGTACCGATGGAACCGGTCCCGGCGGCGCCGCCGGACTGGCTCGAATGGGCGGCGCTGGCGGTCGGCTCGCTGGCATTCGCCGTGCTTTTCCGTGCACAGCTGCGCGATTACCCGCTGGTGATGGCTTCGGCGTGGCTGGGCTACCTGACCTCGCGCTTCGCCAGCCTGGCGCTGGGCAACGAGGCGGGGGTGTTCCTGGCCGGCCTGGTGGTCAGCGCGGCCGCCAACATGTATGCGCGTGCGGCCAACCGACCCGGGGCGCTGGTGCGCGTGCCCGGCATCATCCTGCTGGTGCCTGGCAGCATCGGCTTCCGCAGCCTGTCGTTCGTGTTCGAGCGCGACGTCTTCCTGGGCCTGGATGCCGGCTTCACGCTGGTTTCGATCCTGGTGGCGCTGGTCGCCGGCAGCCTGTTCGGCAACGTGCTGGTCCCGCCGCGACGCAGCCTGTGACCCGGCACGGGCGCTCTGCCGGCTGGCCTGGGCGCCGCTTTTCTCGCATCATCGGCCGCCGATCGCTCCACAACCGGACCCCGTGCACATGGCAATCGACGTCAGCAACCTCAACCGCCGCGAACTCGAAGCGCTGATCGCCAAGGCCGAAAAGCAGAAGGACAGGCTCAGGCGCAAGGACAAGGACAAGGTCCGCAGGCAGCTCACCCGGCTGGCCACGGCCGAGGGCTACACCCTCCAGGAGCTGTTCGGCGGCAGCCTCGCGGGCAAGGCCGCAGGCAAGTCCGTCCGCAAGGCCAAGGCCCGGCGCCCGGGTCCGGGCAAGGGCACGAAGGTGCCGCCCAAGTACCGAAATCCGTCCGATCCGGCCCAGACCTGGAGCGGTCGCGGCACGCGTCCGCGCTGGTTCGCCCAGGCCTTGGAGCGCGGCGTGAGCGAGCCCGACCTGCGGATCTGAGGGGCACCGGCCGCATCCTGGCGATTGCTGCCGGCGCGCGCCATCGCTAGGCTGACGCGGTCCCGCGCACGGTAACCTGCCCACACGTTCGCCGGTTCCGTGCCGGGCATGGCACGATCGCGGATCGGGCACGCAGTGCCGGATCCGGCAAGTCCGGACCAGCCCCGGATGGACTTTTCCGGACCTTTCCACGGCGGGAGACCCCGGCATGGGCATCCTCGACGAGCTCGAACGAGAAGCCGAGCAGCGCCGCCAGGCCGAGGCCGACGCCGAGGCCGGGCGCAGCGAGCGCGAGCGGATCTGGACCGAGCAGCTGGCGCCGCGCCTGGCCGAACTGGGCCGGTACCTCGAGCAGCTGGTCGCAACGCTGCGTTACCTGGAACGAAGGGCCACCGTCCGCTACGCGTTGCCCGGCTACGGTGAGGTGGTCGCCGAGGTCGAGCCGCAGTTTTCGCTGCGGGTGGCGCCCGGCAGCGGGCGCTTCGAAATCGAGCTCGAGTTCGCGGCCCAGGTGGTCAGCGAACAGTGCCCGCAGGTGCGCGTCACCGGTGTTACCCGCGTGACCACGCTGCAGAACGTGTTCCAGCAGCACCGGCTCTCGGGGCTGTCCGAGCCGCGCAGGAACGCCAACGGCGAGGTACTGGAGGCCTTGTTCGTGGCGCGCGGCCGCATCCCGATGCGCGTGCACGTGCTCGGCGAGCGCTCCGCCGACAGCGTGCGCATGCAGTTCACGAACATGGAAGGCTTCGGCGAGAGCGGGCGCAGCTTCGGGCCCGGCCAGCTGACGCCGGAGCTGTTCGACGCGCTGGGGCGCTTCATCGCCCGCCAGGACACGGCGTTCACCCAGGAGCAGGTGTCCGATGAGGTCCGCGCCCGGCTCAAGGCACGCATCGACGGCGACCAGCTCAAGCGCGAATGGGAACGCAAGCTCTCGCGGCAGTTGCACGAGGACGAGGCGCGCGTGCTCGCCACCATGGCCCCGGGCGCCCGCGGCACCCTGCTGGGCCGGCTGCGGCTGGCTTTCCGACGTCGGCGCTGAGCACCCCGCGCCGTAGGCCGTGCCGCGATCCGGGATCGCTTGCCGGGGGACGCCGTGAATCCGTCCATGGAGGCTCAGACGCGCCATCCATGGCGCGTATGCCCCCGGCAAGCGATCCCGGACCGCGGCACTCTCCTCGAGGCGGGTTGTGGTTCTATCGCTTCGTCGATCGCGGCCATGGGCCGCTCCCACGCCGCTCCGCCGGAGGTTCGTAGGAGCGGGCGTTGCCCGCGATCGGGATCCGGCGCCCTCGTGCGCTCCACTATTCGCGGGCAACGCCCGCTCCTACAGCGTGTGGCCGTCGCGGCGAGGCACATCGGAGCGGTGTGGGAGCATCCCACGCGAGCAGGATGCAGTAGCCGTCACGCAACCGAGCCGTGCGCCGCCGTGCCGGGATCGCGCGCAGGCGCATCCGCAGCGGCGGCGGGCGGACGATCAGGCCCCGCAGGGGGCGCGCACACGGATGTGCGCGCCTTTGCGCCGCG
>DASRZM010000109.1:0-86973 GCA_035686365.1 Lysobacteraceae bacterium
CGCCGGCTCCTACAGGGCGATGACGATACGAAACGGAGGCGTGAGGGCCGCGGGGCGGGGACGGTTTCCGGGGGCGTACGCGCCAGGGATGGCGCGTCCGCAGCCTACAGGGATGTACTCGCGGCGGCCCCGGAAACCGTCACCGGCTCGCGGGCCGGCCTACGGAGCGGATGTGGCTTCGATGCAATGACGCGGTGATCCGATCGCGGCCATGGGCCGCTCCCACAGCGCATGATCGGTGGGACTGCGCGGGCCGATCGCGGCCATGGGCCGCTCCCACAGCGCATGGTCGGTGGGACTGCGCGGGCCGATCGCGGCCGTGGGCCGCTCCCACTTCGCATCTTCGGCGTCGCGTCGGCCGCTAGACTATGACGCGGACCCGGATCGAAGCGGCCATGAGCGTGCCCAACCCCGTGCGTATCTTCTGCGGTGCCGACCGCGACGAGCAGGTTCCGTTCCGCGTGCTCGAGTACTCGATCCGCCGGCATACCCGACTCACCGTCGAGGCCCGGCTCGTCGACAACTCGCTGGCACCGACCGTCGCCGACCCAAGGCACTGGCCCTACACGCGCTTCTCGTTCGGGCGCTTCGCGATCCCGGCGCTGTGCGGTCACGCCGGCCGGGCGATCTACATGGACTCGGACATGCTGGTATTCCGGGACATCGCCGAGCTGTGGGAGCTGCCGTTCGACGAGGCCAGGATCCTGATCGAGATCGGCGGCCTGTCCAAGCGCGAGAAAGGCAAGCAGGCCGCAGTGATGCTGCTGGACTGCGCACGGCTGGACTGGGACGTGGACCGGATCGTCCGGGGCTTGGGCACCGACTACGACTACAACACGCTGATGTCGCTGGCGCCGTTGCTGGGCCCCGGCGACCTGGCCGAACGCATTCCCACCGGCTGGAACGACCTGGACGACTACGACCGGCAGCGCACGCGCCTGCTGCACTACACCACCATCAGGACCCAGCCATGGGTCCGTCCCGGCCACCCGCACGGCGCACTGTGGACCGAGGAGGTCCGGCGCATGCTGGCCGAGGGTGCGCTCGCGCCGGAGCAGATCGCCCGCGATGTCGCGGCCGGCTACCTGCGACCCTCGCTGTTGCCGGAGCTGGGCCTGTCCGAGGGTCCGCGCGGCGACGATGCGGCGGCATTGGCAGCCTACGATGCCGAACGCGACTTCCAGCCGCACGCGGAGCTGCTCACAAGATTTGCCGAACGCAAGCGCGCGATCGCGCGGGTGGAGTGCGACGAGGCGATCGCACGGCGGCCCTGGCTGGCGCCCTGGTACCGGCTCAGGTTCCGTGTCCGCCACGGCGCAGCGGACCGCGTGCACTGACGGCCAGAAGCGAAATCCAGGCACGCGCGCACGCTGCCCGGCGGGTCGGCGCCGGTGTGCTCAGCGCCCGTCCAGCGGCAGCCGCAACACGAACCGCGCACCGCCCTCGGGACGATTCTCCGCGAGCAGCCGCCCACCGTGTTCCTCGGCGATCTTGCGGCAGATCGCCAGGCCCAGGCCCGTGCCCCGGGTCTTGGTCGTGCGGTAGGGCTCGAACCAGTCGGCGTCGAAACCGGCCGGCAGCCCGCCGCCGTTGTCGGCCACGCTCAGTTCCACGGCGTTGGCGTCGGGCAGGTGGCACGTGGCGACTTCCACCCACGGACGTGCGTGGCCCACGGTCGCCTCGGTCGCGTTCTTGAGCAGGTTGTGCAGGACCTGGCGCAGCCGATGCGCATCGGCCTCCAACGCAGGCAACGGCGAAAGCGCGCGCGTGATCGCCAGGCGCCCGTCCTGCTCGTACAGCTCGAGCACCTCGGAGGCGAGCGCGCACAGGTCGGTGCGCTCCAGCTTCAGCGGCGGCGGCTGGGCGTAGTCGGTGAAGGCATCGACCAGCTTCTTGAGTGTCTCGACCTGGGCGATGATGGTGTCGGTGGCGCGGTCGAGCACTGGCGCGTCGTCGGCGTCCATCCTGGGCAGCAGCTTGCGGCGCACGCGCTCGGCGGCCAACTGGATCGGCGTGAGCGGGTTCTTGACCTCGTGCGCGAGGCGGCGGGCGACCTCGCCCCAGGCGGCGTCGCGACGCGCTCGGTCCAGGTCGGTGGTGTCGTCGAACACGACCACGAACCCGCCCTGGGGCAGTGCCGCACCCCGCAGGATCAGCAGGCGCCGCTGGTCGCCGAGCGTGAGCGCGATCTCCTCGCGCCACTCGCGCGCGCCCGCCGCGGCACGGCGCCCGAGCAGCGCGAACAGCGGCGCCACTGCCGGCAGTTCGCGCTGCAGCTGCTGCAGGGTGCTGCCCAGGTGGGCCTGCAGCGGCACCCCGAGGATCTGCGCCGCGGCCGGGTTGCTGGTGCGCACGTGGCCCTCGTGGTCCACGCCGATCACCCCGGAGTTCAGCCGGGCCAGAACGGTTTCCAGGTAGCCGCGCTGGCGTTCGGTTTCGGCCGCTGCCTCGCGCTCGCGCGCCGTCGCCGTGCCCAGTTCGCGCTGCATGCGGTTGAACGAAGCGACCAGGAATCCAAGCTCGTCCGTCCCCTCCCCGGCGACCGGCCGGTCGTAACGTCCGGCCGCCACCGCCCGGGTCGCCGCTGCCAGGCGTCCGATCGGGGCGGTCAGGCGCCGCGCCAGGTCGAAGGCGACCAGCACCGCCAGCAGCACCGAAAGCATCAGCACGAAGGTCAGTACCAGCACCAGCGACAGCTTCAGCGACTCGCGCAGGAACTGCGCCTGCCCGAACGCGTGCACGCCCGTCTCCACCGATTGCGCCAACGGCACGTACGTGGGTGGAAGTGCGTACAGCCCCTGCAGCAGCGCAGTCTCGCCGGCGCGCAGCTGCACCGGCACCAGCACCCGCAGCCGCATGCCCCCGGCCGCCGACTCCGGCTCCGGCTCGGCGAAGCGCCCGCGCGCGAGCGCCGCCAGGCGTGCGGCATCCTCCGGAGGGGCGGCGTCCAGGGCGCCGGGTGTGGCCGCTGCCAGCGCCAGCGGGCGTCCGTCGCGGGCGAACAGGGCCAGCTGGTCGGCGCCGGTGAGGTCCAGCTCCGCGTCCAGCTGCGCGGCACGGTCGTCCACCGGCGAGCGCGCCAGCGTTGCCGCGACCTGCTCGGTGGCACGCTGGGCGACGGCCAGGCGCTCGTCCAGGTACAGCCGGCCGATCTCCAGCGCGTCGGCCAGCACGCGCTCGTCGTGGACGCGGAACCAGCTGTCCACGGTGGCCGAGACGAAGCGTGCGCCGAAGCCGTACACCAGCAGCACCGGTGGCAGCGCCAGCAGCATCAGCAGCAGCACCAGCCGGCGCGCCAGCCGGGCGCCGGGAACGGCCTCGCGCAGCTGGGCGCGCAGGCGCAGCAGGCGACGTGCGATCGCCGCCACGATCAGCGCCACCGCCACCGCCGCGGCGACGAACACGTACGGGTAATAGGCGGCGTAGCCAGCACCCAGCCCCTCGGCGTCGGCGGCCAGGTACAGGGCGGCCAGCAGCAGCACCAGCACCGCCAGCGGCGCCAGCACCCGCCCGATCCGGCGCGTCAGGCGCCGTTGCCGTTCCATGCGTACTCCGGCGAGACCAGCCGCCACTGCGACGGCTCCAGAAAGGCGGGGAAGCGCAGCGGCGTGGGCAGCGAGGTCAGGTCCAGCGCGACGGCGATCCGGGCGCCGCAGCCTGGAGGCGGTGACAGCGACAGGCGCACGCGGTCGAGCGCGGCCAGCAGCGCACTGCGACGCGCGAACGTGCGGCGGCTCCCGCTGTGGTCCTCGCGCAGTTCGTAGTGGCGGCTGAGCGGAAAGTAGCGCATCTCCAGTACCCGGGACTCCGGCGCGCGGCCGCCCTCTGCGCACCAGTGCACGCGGTAGCCCAGGCGCAGCGGAATGCCGCGGTCCAGGGCTTCGAGCATGGTCGGGGAGAACCGCAGCTCCTGGGTGACCTCCAGCGCGCCACCGCTATGCTCGACCGCGACGATCCGGGCCCGGTCAGGCGTGGTGCCCAGCGTGCACGCCCCCAGTACGGCCGCGCCCAGTACGACGCTCCAGCACCGCGTAGAAGAAGCCGTCGGCCTCGCCCTCTCCGGGAAGGATCTGCCAGCCGGCACCGCTGCGGCGGCCGAGCGGGAGCTCGAACGCCAGCGCGAGCGCGTCGCGGTGGCGAAGCAGGAAGGCATCGATCTGGCGCTCGTTCTCGGCCTTGAGCACGGAACAGGTCGCATAGACTAGACGCCCGCCCGGTGCCAGCAAAGGCCACAGTGCCTCCAGCAGCCGTGCCTGCGCGGCTTCCAGCACGGGCAGGTCGGATTCGCGCCGGTGCCATTTGATGTCCGGCTGGCGGCGGATCACCCCGGTACCACTGCATGGGGCGTCCAGGACGATGCGCTGGAGCGGGACCCCGTCCCACCACTGTCCGGGCGTCCCGGCGTCGGCCTCGCGCAGCGTCGCCCGAAGCTGCAGCCGGGCGAGGGTCTCGGCCACGCGCCGCAGCCGCACCGGGTCGATATCGAGCGCCAGGACCTCGGCCGGCGCCGGTTCGTGTTCCAGCAGGTGGGCGGTCTTGCCGCCCGGCGCCGCGCAGGCGTCGAGGACGCGGTCCCCCGGCGCGCAGGCCAGCAGCCGCGGCATGAACTGCGCGGCCAGGTCCTGTACCGAGAATCCACCGTCGGCAAACCCGGGCAGCGCGCCCGGCGCGCTGCGCCTGTACAGCGCGATCGCGCTCTCGCAGTGGGGCGAAGGCCTGGCCGGCACGCCGGCCTGCGCCAGTGCCTGGATGCATTGCCCTGCGGTTTGCCGCCGCAGGTTCACGCGCAGCCATTGCGGCGCCGGTACGTTGTTCGCCGCCAGCACCGCGCCGGCCTGCCCGCCCCAGTCCTGCTCGATGATGCGGCGCAGCCAGTCCGGATGCTCGCACTGCCCCGCCACGCCGGCGGCGGCCGCCGCGCACAGCCTGTCGTGCTCGCGCACGAAGCGCCGCAACACGGCATTGACCAGGCCGACCAGGTGCGGCTGCCGCAGTTGCCGGGCCGCCTCGGCGGTGGCGTCCACGACCGCATATTCGGGCATGCCGAGCCCCTCGAGCTGTGCCAGGCCTGCCAGCAGCAGCGCCGCCACCTCGCGCACACGGCCCGGCAGCGCGCGTTCGAGCAGCGCCGCGCGCAGCGCCTGGTAGGTCAGGCGACGACGCAGCACCTCGAACACGATCGCCTCCACCAGTGCCCGGTCGCGGGCATCGGCGAGCCTGGGCAGCGCCCGCGCAAGCGCGGCACGCAGCGAGCGACCGCGGTCGAGCACGGCCACCAGCACCCGCGCAGCTTCGGCGCGCGCGGCGGCGCCGGCGCTCATGCGCCGC
This sequence comes from Lysobacteraceae bacterium, assembly GCA_035686365.1. Taxonomy (GTDB): domain Bacteria; phylum Pseudomonadota; class Gammaproteobacteria; order Xanthomonadales; family Xanthomonadaceae; genus DASRZM01. The sequence goes on from DASRZM010000109.1 coordinate 5,329, forward strand.
GCAGCTCGGGCCGGCCGTTGAGGTACTCGCCGGCGCCGAGTACGCGGCCGCCGGGTCGCTGCAGGCGGGTCAGCCGCAGCGCGCCCTCCCCGCAAGCCACGAGGATGCCCTCGCGGCCGGCAGATACGACGGTGCCGGGTGCGGCCGCCACGCCGGCCACCGCTTCGGCCGCGTGCACCCGCACGCGTTCGCCGGCCAGTTCCAGTTCGGCCACCGGCCAGGGCAGGAAGGCGCGGACCTTGCGCGCGAGCTGCGGCGCCGGCTGGGCGGCGTCGAGGCCGGCCTCGGCCTTCTCGAGCTTGTGCGCATAGGTGACCCCAGCTTCCGGCTGTGGCTGCGCAACCGGCCGCAGGCCGGCGCGCAGCAGCTTCAGCCCGTCTTCGAGCACCTGGGCGCCGAGGCGGGCCAGGCGATCGTGCATGGTCCCGCCGGTGTCGTCCGGGTGGATCGGAGTGCGCAGCGACAGCAGCACCGGCCCGGTGTCCAGCCCCGCTTGCATCTGCATCAGGCACACGCCCGTCTCGGCGTCCCCGGCCTCGATCGCGCGCTGGATCGGGGCGGCGCCGCGCCAGCGCGGCAGCAGCGAGGCGTGCACGTTCCAGCAGCCATGCCGGGGAATCTGCAGCACGTCCGGAGGCAGGATCAGGCCGTAGGCGACCACCACGATCAGGTCCGGCTCCAGTGCCGCCAGCTCGGACTGCGCGTGCGCCTCGCGCAGCGTGCGCGGCTGCCGCACCGGACAACCGGCGGCCAGCGCACGGCGCTTGACGGGGCTGGCAGCGAGCGCACGGCCGCGCCCGGCCGGCCGGTCCGGCTGCGTGTAGACGGCACGGACCTGGCCGCCGCGCAGGCAGGCCTCCAGCGCCGGCACGGCGAACTCCGGCGTGCCCGCGAACACGAGCGACAGGGGGGAGGCCACGGGGCGGGGTCGGTGCGCGTCAGGCCGCGTTGGTGCGGTGCTGTTTCTCGAGCTTCTTGCGCACCAGCTCGCGCTTGAGCGGCGAGAGGTAGTCGACGAAGAGCTTGCCCTCCAGGTGGTCCATCTCGTGCTGGATGCACACCGCCAGCAGGTCCTGGGCATCGAGCTCGAAGGGCTTGCCGTGCCGGTCGAGTGCGCGCACACGTACGCTCGCGGCGCGCTTGACGTCGGCGAAGATGCCCGGCACCGACAGGCAGCCTTCCTGGCAGGCCTGGGCGCCGTCGCGGGCCAGGATCTCCGGGTTGATGAACACCAGCGGCTGGTTCTTGTCCTCGGACACGTCGATGACCATCAAGCGCCGGTGCACGTCGACCTGCGTGGCCGCCAGGCCGACGCCGGGCGCCGCATACATGGTCTGGAACATGTCGTCGATCAGACGACCGAGCGCCGCGTCGACGCGCTCGACCGGCCTGGCGCGGGTACGCAGGCGCGGATCGGGAAACTCCAGGATCTGCAGGATGGCCATGGATCGGATATCGGGCTGGGCGCCGGAAAACGCAAGAAGTGCGGTAACTTGCGCCCATTCTAGTGCCACCGGCGGCCACTGGCCATGCCGTGGCGGAACGACTCGGACCGGCCCGCCGCAAGTGCCGCCGGGCCGGTCAAAGCACGCGTGTGCGGGGGGCTTGCGGATGCCTTTCCGCATGCGCGAGATTTGGGCTATAGTGCCCACCGCCTGCTTGGGGAATCAGGTACATGGCCGCCATGCTTAAAAATCTGCTTACAGTTTGCGTCGCCGCGATGTTCACCGTCGCCGGCTACGCTGCCGCCGTCGAATTGCGCCAGGGCCACCCGGATGTCTATGTCGTCGTCAAGGGCGACACGCTGTGGGACATTGCCGGCCGGTTCCTGAAGCGCCCGTGGCTTTGGCCCGAGATCTGGCAGGCCAATCCGCACATCGAGAACCCGCACCTGATCTATCCGGGCGACGTGCTGAGCCTGGCCTACCTGGGCGACGGCAGCGCGCGCGTGACCACCACCCAGCGCATCCGCCGCGAGCCGCTGCCGGTGCCGGCGGTGCCGCTTTCGGCGGTCGAGGCCTTCCTGCGTGACCTGCGCATCATCGACAGGGCGCAGCTGGAGCGGCTGCCGTACGTGATCTCGCTCGAGGAGGACCGCCTGCGGGGCGTGTCCGGTCACCTGGCCTATGTGCGCGGCATGCCCGAGGCGCGGCCCGGCGAGGTCTACACGATCCTGCGGCCGATCCAGCAGTACAGCCGCAGCCAGCGCAATGCCGGCAACTTCATTCCGCGCTCCAGCGGCCTGGACTTCCGGGGCAACGTCGACCACCGGGACTGGTCGGCCCACTGGTTCGACGTGATGCATGCGCGCGACGACCAGCCCGAGTTCCTCGGCGTGGAGCTGATGGCGATCACCGACGCCACCGTGACGCGCGGCGAAGGCCATGGCATCGAGGTCACCACGCTGCTGCTGGCCGACCAGGGCAAGGAAGTGCGTGCCGGCGACGTGATTGCGGCGACCCATGCCCACCCCTACGACCTGAGCTTCTTCCCGCACCCGCCCGCCGCCGTGGGCGAGTACGGCGAATACCGCGTGCTGGCAGTGTCCCAGGCGCTGCGTTTCGGCGGTCCGATGCAGGTGGTGGCGATCACCGGCGGCACCCGCGAGGGCATCGACCCGGGCACGACCTTCTCGGTCTGGCGCGAGGGCCGCAACGTCGCCGACGACGTCGCGCACGCCAACAAGCTCAAGGCGGACAACGACCGCGTCCGCGTGCCCGACGAATTCGCCGGCCACGTCATGGTCTTCCGCAGCTTCGACCGGATCAGCTACGGCCTGGTGATGGAGGCGATCAAGCCGGTGGGCGTGGGCTACCACCTCAAGCACCCGGACGCCACGCGCTGAGCGCACCGCACGACCCTGCCGGCGCGGTCGCGCCGGCGCCGGACCCGGACCCGGACCCGGACAGCGAAGCACTTGCCAGGCTGCTGCGCAGCGGCGCCGGCGCCGCCGCGCTGCGCGCACTGCTCGAGACCCATGGCTCCGCGAGCGCCGCACTGGATGCCGGCCCGCGAGGCTGGCACGGGCTCCAGGAGCCCGCCCGGCGCGCGTTGCGCACGCCCGACCCGGATCTGCTCGAGCGCGACCGCGCTTGGCTTGCGCGCCCCGGCCACCGGCTGCTGGGCTGGCACGATCCCGACTATCCGGCCCTGCTGCGGCGCCTGCCGGCCCCGCCGGCGGCGCTGTGGCTGGTCGGCCCCGCCGAAGTGCTGTGGACACCGCAGATCGCGATCGTCGGAAGCCGCAACCCCACGGCCGGAGGCAGCGACGCCGCCAGCGACTTCGCCGCCACGCTGGCACGAGCCGGCTTCACCGTCACCAGCGGCCTGGCCGAGGGCGTGGACGCGGCCGCACACGCAGCCGCTCTGGAGTCGGGCGGCGCGACGGTCGCGGTGATCGGCACCGGGCCCGACCGCATCTATCCTGCCCGCAACCGCGCCCTGGCCAAGGCGATCATCGCCGGACCCGGCGCGATCGTCGGCGAACTGGCGCCCGGGATGCCGCCCAGCCGCAGCAGCTTTCCATCGCGCAACCGCATCATCGCCGGGCTGTCGCTGGGCACCTTCGTGGTCGAGGCCAGCCTGACCAGCGGTGCGCTGATCACCGCCCGCCACGCCACCGAGGCCGGGCGCGAGGTGTTCGCCCTGCCCGGGTCCATCCACAACCCGCTGGCCAGGGGCTGCCACCGCCTGATCCGCGAGGGCGCCGCCCTGGTCGAGAGCGCCGGGGAGATCGTGCAGGCGCTGGCGCCGGTGGCCGCCGAGCTCGCCGCGGCGCTGCGCTCGCGGTTGCGGGCGGGCGCTTCCGACGACGCCGAACCGGCAGCCGGAGCGTCACCGCCGCCGGGTGATCCGGACTACCGGCGGCTGTGGGATGCCCTCGGCCACGACCCGGTCGGCATCGACGTTCTGGCGGCGCGCACCGGGTTGACGGTCGCTGCCCTATCCTCCATGCTGCTGCTCATGGAGCTTGACGGCCGCGTCATCGCCCATCACGGTCGCTACGCGCGACACGACTCCTGAAATCCCCGACCCGCGGCCCCTCCCGGGTTCCGCGCCGTGAGAGGATGGATGAAAGAAACCATTCTGGATGTACTGCTCTACCTGTTCGAAAACTACTTCTACGACGACCCCGACACCGTCCGCGACCGCGAGTCACTGCAGGCCAGCCTGATCCAGGCCGGCTTCTCCCCCGCCGAAATCAGCAAGGCCTTCGACTGGCTCGAAGACCTGGCAGCGCAACGTCCCGTCGCCGGGCTGACCGGCTCGGCCAGTGGTCCGCTGCGCGTGTACTCGGAGCCCGAGCAGGTCAAGCTCGATACCGACGGTCGCGGATTCCTGCTGTTCCTGGAAGGCAACGGGATCCTGGACGTGGAACGGCGCGAACTGGTGATCGACCGGGCGATGGCGCTGGACCAGGAAGAGGTCGACGTCGACGACCTGAAGTGGGTCGTGCTGATGGTGCTGTTCAACCAGCCCGGCGCCGAGGAGGCCTACGCCTGGATGGAGAGCCAGATTTTCGACGACGACGGCGAGGCCGTGCACTGATTCGCGGCCGTTCTCGCCGGCCCGGAACCGCGCCGAGCAACCCGGCCCGGCTTGACAGCCCGCAGAGCCCTGTGCTTTGACTGGAATAAAGGACGCCCGCGACGGGACGCCCGCCGCGGGCGTCGCTGTCTTTCCCCGCCGCGGCGCCCACCCCTCCACCATTGCGGACACCATGGCCAAGAACCTGCTCATCGTCGAATCGCCAGCCAAGGCCAAGACGATCAACAAGTACCTGGGCAAGGACTTCCAGGTCCTGGCCTCGTACGGCCACGTGCGCGACCTGGTGCCCAAGGAGGGCGCGGTCGATCCGGACGACGGCTTCGCGATGCGCTACGAGCTGATCGAGAAGAACGAGCGCCACGTCGAGGCGATCGTCCGCGCGGCACGATCGGCGCAGGCGCTGTACCTGGCCACCGATCCGGACCGCGAAGGCGAGGCGATCGCCTGGCACGTCGCCGAGATCCTGAACGAGCGCGGCCTGCTGAAGGACCGCACGCTGCAGCGGGTGGTCTTTACCGAGATCACGCCGCGGGCGATCGGCGAGGCGATGGCGCACCCGCGCCCGGTCTCGGCCGATCTGGTCAACGCCCAGCAGGCGCGGCGCGCGCTCGACTACCTGGTCGGCTTCAATCTTTCCCCGGTCCTGTGGCGCAAGGTCCAGCGCGGGCTCTCGGCCGGGCGCGTGCAGTCGCCGGCGCTGCGCATGATCGCCGAGCGCGAGGAGGAGATCGAGGCCTTCGTGGCGCGCGAGTACTGGAGCATGGAGGCCGAGTGCGCGCACCCGGACCAGCCCTTCAGTGCGCGCCTGCTGCGGCTGGACGGCGAAAAGGTCGGGCAGTTCACGCTGACCAGCGAAGCCGAGGCCACCGCGGCCCGCGGCAGACTTCTGGATGCGGCTGGCGGACAGCTGCTCGTCGGTGAAGTGGTCAGCCGCGAGCGCAAGCGCCGCCCGGCGGCGCCGTTCATCACCTCGACCCTGCAGCAGGAGGCGGCGCGCAAGCTCGGCTTCTCCACCTCGCGCACGATGCGTGTGGCGCAGAAGCTCTACGAAGGCGTCACGCTCGGCGAGGAGGGCACGGTCGGCCTGATCAGCTACATGCGCACCGACTCCACGCACCTCTCGCAGGAGGCCGTCGCCGAACTGCGGCAGCTGATCCGCAGCGAGTACGGCGAGCGGGCGCTGCCGCCGGCGGCCAACATCTACCGGACCAAGTCCAAGAACGCCCAGGAAGCGCACGAGGCGATCCGACCGACCTCGGCGCTGCATCGCCCCGATCGGGTTGCACGGTACCTGGACGAGGATGCACGCCGCCTCTACGAGCTGATCTGGAAGCGCGCGGTGGCCTGCCAGATGGTGCCGGCCACGCTCAACACGGTATCGATCGACCTGGCCTGCGGCGAGCGCCATGCCTTCCGGGCCAGCGGCACGACCATCGTCGATGCGGGCTTCCTGGCCGTGTACGAGGAAGGCGTGGACCAGAAGTCGGCCGATGCCGACGACGAGGGCCGCAAGCTGCCGGCGATGAAGGCCGGCGACCGCATACCGCTGGCGGCGATCCAAGCCGGCCAGCATTTCACCGAGCCGCCGCCGCGCTTCTCCGAAGCCAGCCTGGTCAAGGCGCTGGAGGAATACGGCATCGGCCGGCCATCGACCTACGCCAGCATCATCCAGGTGCTGCTGGCGCGCGATTACGTGTACCTGGACAGCCGCCGTTTCCGACCCACCGATGTCGGCAGGGCAGTGGCGAAGTTCCTGGCCGGTCACTTCGCCCAGTACGTGGACTACGATTTCACCGCGCGGCTGGAGGACGACCTGGATGCGGTGAGCCGCGGCGAAGAGGAGTGGCAGCCGCTGCTGGACCGGTTCTGGAAGCCTTTTCGCGACCTGGTCGCGGAGAAGATCGAGACGGTCGACAAGTCCGAGGCCACCGGCGCGCGCGAACTGGGCACCGACCCCAAGAGCGGCAAGCCGATCTCGGTTCGGCTGGGCCGCTACGGACCCTACGCGCAGATCGGCACCAAGGACGACGAAGACAAGCCGCAGTTCGCCTCACTGCGGCCGGGCCAGAGCATCCACACCATCTCGCTGGAGCAGGCGCTGAAGCTGTTCGAGCTGCCGCGCACGCTCGGCGAGCACGAGGGCGAGGAGGCCGTCGTCGCGATCGGTCGCTTCGGTCCGTTTGTCCGTGTCGGCAAGACCTTCGCCTCGCTGAACAAGGACGACGATCCCTATACGATCGGGCTCGAGCGCGCGCTGGAACTGGTCGCCGAGAAGCGCGAGGCGATCGCCAACCGCGTCATCAGGGACTTCCCGGGCAGCGGGATCCAGGTGTTGCGCGGCCGCTTCGGACCCTATGTCACCGACGGCGACCGCAACGGTCGCATCCCCAAGGATCGCGAACCCGAATCGCTGACGCTGGCCGAGTGCCAGGCGCTGCTGGCACAGGCGCCGCCGCGCGGGCGCGGGCGCAAGGGCGCGGGCGCTCGCAAGACCGCCGCGGCGCCTGCAGGCAAGGCGGCCCGGAAGCCGGCGAGGAAGACCGCAAAGAAGGTCGCGAAGAAGGTCGCAAGGAAGGTCGCGAAGCGCACTGTGACGCGTACGTCCGGAAAGGCGACCCCGAAGGCGGCGAAGACACCGGCCAGGAAGGTGCCCGCGCGGGCAGCGAAGAAACCGGCCGCAAAGAAGTCCGCCGCCGGCCGCCGCCGGCGCACGGACACGACCGGCTGACGCCTGCCGGCGCTATGCTGGCGCCATGGTGATCGAGCTGGACATCGCGCAGGGCGCCGCGGCGCTGCGCCGCGGCGGTGTCATCGCCTACCCGACCGAATCCGTCTGGGGACTGGGCTGCGATCCATTCGACGCCGAGGCCGTGCAGCGGCTGTTGCAGGTCAAGCAGCGGCCTGCCGACAAGGGCCTGATCCTGCTTGCGGCCTCCTACGAGCAACTGGCACCGTTGCTCGACACCGATGCGCTGCCGCGCGAGCGATGGTTGGCGGTCCTGCAGACCTGGCCCGGGCCTCATACCTGGATCATGCCGTGCCTGCCGCAGATGCCGGCCTGGCTGCGCGGCGCCCACGAGGGACTGGCCGTGCGCGTGAGTGCGCACCCGGTCGCCGCCGCTCTGGCCGGGCAGTTCGGTGGCCCGATCGTCTCCACCAGCGCCAATCGCGCGGGCGCCGCGCCACCGCGCACGCGCCAGGCTCTGGACGCGACGCTGATCGGGGAACTGGACGGCGTCGTCGACGGCGAGACCGGTGGCCTGGACGCCCCCAGCCGCATCCGCGACGCCCTCACCGGCGACCTGCTTCGCGGCTGAAGCGCGTGCGGGGCAATTTGCTCCCGCGCTGGCCGCGGTTGCGGTCGGTTTGACATGCGCGTTGTACGACGTATATCGTACGTAACGATGGCATAGCAAAAGGGAGGCTCCCATGCGCACCGTCCTGTCTCGTGTCCCGGCCGCCGCGCTGCTGGCGCTGGCCTTCTCGCTTCCGGCCGCCGCAGCCGAAACCCCCGAACCGCTGCTGATCGAGGACGTGCCGCAGTTCCTCGCCGTAGAGCGCGAGCGCGCACTCAAATTCGAGCGCAGCGATGCCTACCAGGACCTGCCGCGCGATGCGGTCCGCCGCCTGGAGCAGGCGCAGCGGACCCTGTTCGAGCGCCTGGAAGGGCACGCCCACGCCAGCGAACTCGACCACGACGAGCGCATTGCCGTCTTCAACGCGCAGGAAACGATCAACGCCATCTACGCACAGGCCGAGGACCAGAAGCTGATCTGCGAGCGTCGTCGGGTGGTGGGTTCCAACATCCCGCAGACGGTCTGCATCACCAAGGCCGAACGCGACCACCACCGGCAGAAGATCAAGAACCCGCTGCCGCGCGCCTGTGCGCAGATGACCGGTCCGGGCGCGGTTCCCTGCATGGACAAGAACTGAAGCCGCGGGCGCCGACCGCCGGGCTCGCCCCGGCCCGGCCCGGGGCTCTGCTAGCATCGAGGGCAACCCCGAGTGCTGTGGAGTCCGGCCATGCGCAGAGCCCTGCCCGTCATCGGCGTCGTCGTCCTGGTCGGCGTCGCCGCGCTATTCACCTGGCGCAGCATCGACCGGCCTGCGGGAGGCGGCGATGCCGATGGCCCGATGGCGTTCGCGCCGGCCGACACGCCCTATGTGATCGGCATGCTCGAGCCGTTCCCGCAGGCCGTGATCGATGATTGGATGCAGCGCGCGGACTCGCTCGGTCCGCTGTATGCGCGGCAGCTGGACGATGCCGACCGGGCACTGGCACGCCAAGGCGGTGACCAGGCCCCTGGCGCCCGGGTGCTGGCCGCCGTGCGCGCGGAGTTCGCCGGCAAGACGCCGCAGCAGGCGCTGGCGGTGCTGGGCATGGACGGCCGCGGGCGCATGGCGCTTTACGGCGTTGGCCTGGTCCCGGTACTGCGCATGGAGCTGGCCGATCCGGACGCGTTCACCGGCTTCGTGACCCGGATGGAGGAGCAGGCCGGTCAGCCGCTGCCGCGCGCCAGCGTCGAGGGCCGGGACTACTGGCGCTTCGCGATCGAGGAAGCGCGCGTGGATGCGTTGCTGGCCGTGCTCGACGGCCACCTGGTCGCCACGGTGGCGCCCGCCGGCGCCGACGCAGCGGTGCTGCGCACGCTGCTCGGCCTGAAGCGGCCTGCGGTATCGGCCGACGCCGACCTGGCACGCGTCAACGGGGAGCTGGGCTTCACCGACCACTTCTCCGGCTACCTGGACACCGGCCGCCTGCTTGCCGCGCTCACGCGCGAGCCCACGCCGGTGGAGGCGGCGTTCCTGACCGCGCTCCAGATCGACCGGCCGAGCCTGGAACCGGCCTGCCGCGACGAGTACGCGGCGCTGGCGGTGAGCTGGCCGCGCGTGGCTTTCGGCTACACCGAAGTCGCCACCGACCGCCTGGTCGCCGACACCGTGATCCAGACCAGCAAGGCGATCGCGCAGGATCTGATGAAGCTGCGCGCGCCGATGCCGGGCATGGCGCTGGTCGACGCCGACACGCCGATGAACCTGGGCCTGAGCCTGAAGCTGTCGGAGTTGCCCGCCCTGGTCGACCGCCACGCCGCCGCCATCGAGGCCACACCGTTCCAGTGTCCGGAACTGGCGTGGATCAACGCCGGTGCCACCGGGGCGCGGACCCAGGTCAACAACCCGGCGCTGTTTGCCGCGGCCCCGGTATTCCACGGCTTCCACCTGGTGCTCGACCACCTGGCATTCTCCGACACCGGTGAGCCCAGCGAGGCAGCCGGCACACTGGTGATCGGCTCGGACAACCCGCAGTCCCTGTTGGCCATGGCCCGGAGCTTCGTGCCGACGCTGGCCAATGTGCAGATCGCGCCCGACGGCAAGGTCCATGCGCTGCCGCTGGAAGGGCTGCCCAATGCCGAACTCGCCGGGCCTGCGCATGTGGCGATGGGCGAGCACCTGATCGGCATCGCCTTCGGGCAGGGCCAGCAGGCGCGACTGCCCGATGCGCTGACCATCGACGCGCAGCAGCAGCCACTGCTGGTGTTCGGCTACGGCGGCGCGGTCTACGAGCAACTGGCGACCCTGTCCTCGCGCATGGCCGCGGACACCGGCGATGCCGCCACCCGCGAACAGGCCGAGCGCACCGCCGCGATCATGCGCGAGATCGCCAGCCGCTGGCTGCGGCGCGTCGAGCAGCGCGTGGAGTTCACCGAGCGCGGCATCGAGATCCGGCAGACCATCGAGCTGCCCTGAGCGGGGAGCCGCCGGTGGACACGGACCGCGTGCTGGTCGCCAGCTTTGTCGATGCCGTGCAGGCGCACATCGCCTGCGGCCGGCTGCGCGCCGAGCAGATCGACGCCAGCGTCTCGGACGAGCATTTCGTCACCGCCAACTGGCAGCTGTCCACCGCGCTGGGCGGGGTCAAGCTGTGGGTGCCCGCTGCGCAGGCCGGACAGGCGCGCGAGGTGCTCCAGGCCCTGGAGCGCGGCGCCTACGCGATCGACACCGACTGGGGGCAATGTCCCTATTGCGGCTCGGTCCGGGTCGCGCCGGCCGCGCGCGAGGATCGCCGCCTGGGCTTCGCCTCGGTGCTGCTGCTGGACCTGCCGCTGCCCTACCGCCGGCACCTGCGTTGCCAGGACTGCGGCGAACGCTGGCCGCAGGGACGCGGCGATGCGCGGCGCGTGTAGTGTCGTGTCCGGACAGGTGCCGACCTGGACTGGATCAGACCTTCCCTGGGGCGCGACAGCGCGCCGCGCCTACGGCTCCGGCAGGCGCTCGATGCCCTGCGCGGCCTTGGCCGCGGCCACCATCGCGCGCACGTCGGCCAGCAGCGCGCGGGCGTCGTAGACGACGCCGTCCTTGACCGTGTAACGCACGCCGCCGACGCGGCGCGGCGTGCCCTGGGCGTCCAGCCGCAGGTGACCGGTGCCGTAGAGCAGCTTGAGATTGGCCAGCGGATTGCCGTCCACGATCAGCAGGTCGGCCAGCTTGCCCGCCTCCACCGAACCGATGCGGTCGTCCGCGCCCAGCGCCTGCGCACCGTGCAGGGTCGCGGCGCGGATCACCTCCAGCGGATGGAAGCCGGCCTCGCGCAGCAGCTCCAGCTCCTCGATCGTGCCGAAACCGTACAGCTTGTAGATGTAGCCCGAATCCGAACCCACGGTGACACGGCCACCGTGGTTCTTGAAGTCGTCGACGAATTCCATCCAGCGCCGGAAGTTGTTCCGCCAGGCCACTTCCTGCTCGGTGCCCCAGTCGAAGAAGAAGCTGCCGTGCGCGGTGCGCGAGGGCTGGAAGAAGGTCCACAGCGACGGCAGCGTGTAGTGCTCGTGCCACTCGGCGCGGCGCGCGCCCATGACATCCCGGGTGGCCTGGTAGATGGTGAAGGTCGGATCGATGGTGAAGTCCAGCGCGATCAGCTCGTCGCGTACCGCGTTCCAGCGTTCGCTGCCCGGTGCGGCCGCCTGCGCCCACAGCCGGCCGGCCTCGCCGAAGCGGTGCTGCTCGTCCAGATAGTTGTACCCGGGCGGGTAGTCCTGCACGGTGCGTCCGTCGAACAGCGCCTCGGGCAGGCCATACCAGTGCTCCATCGTGGTCAGGCCCCAGCGCGCCGTGGTCAGCACATTGACGCGGGCGACATCGAGCTGGGCGTGGTGGCAGGCGCTGCGCAGGCCCTGCTTCTCGAGCTCCTCGAAGGCGGCCTGCAGGACGTCGGGCCGGTACCCGAAGCACTTCATCCCGAGTGCGCCGGCGCGGGCGATACCGCGCACCCACTCGCGCGCGTGCGCGGGCGTGGTCATCGGCGCCTCGCGCCCGGCGCCGAAGAACACGTAGGGAAAGATGCGCGGCGCGGTGATCGCGTTGGCCTGGCTGCGCCGCATCTCCGAGACGCAGAACTCCACGCCGTTGCCGCAGCCCGGATCGCGCACGGTGGTGATCCCGTGACCCAGCCACAGCTTGTACACGTACTCGGCCGGTGTGCCCTGTTCCTCGCCGCCGATATGCCCGTGCAGGTCGATGAGCCCCGGCAGCACGTAGTGGCCGGACAGGTCGATTTCGCGCCCGTCCGCACGCAGCTCCGGGCGCTTGTCCGGATCGATCGGGGCGCCGGCGTTGCCGACGATGGCGACCTGGGCGATGCGATCGCCCTCGATGACCAGGTCCACCGGCCCGAACGCCGGTGCGCCGGTGCCGGAGACCACGGTGACGCCGCGCAGGATGAGCTGCGGATACGGGCCCTCGCCTTCCGCGCGCGCCGGCGCCGGAGCGATCGCCGCGCGCGCACACGGGGCACTCAGGTGAATGGTCAGCAACAGCAGCGCGAACAGGCCGGGCCTCATCGGTTTCCCCGTGGCGATGGACGACGCACAATGGCGGCATGAGAGCCGCCGCCTTAGTCAGCATAGCGGTCCTGGCCCTGCTGTCACCGTGGCAGTGGTGCCGGGCGCAGACCATCACCCTGTACCGCTGCACCGACGCCGCCGGCGCGGTGGCCTTCCAGGACGGTCCCTGCGGCCCCGGGCACGAGCAGCAGAAGCTGGAGATGGCGCAGCCGCAGCCGCCTCCCGAGCCGCCGCCCCCGGTGGTCGACCCGCACGCGACGCTCAGCGCCGAACCCGCGCCGCCCCCGGAACCGCTGCCGGCAGCGCCGTCGCGGCCGCCGCCACCGCCGCTGTGGCGTTGCCGTGGCCTGGACAAGGAGCCCTACTTCAGCGAGATCGCCACGCCGCCGCCGCGTTGCCTGCCGCTGGCGGCGATGGGCTACGACACCCGGCGCCTGCCGGCGCAGCTCCAGGGCTCGTGCCAGAACGTCTACGACCAGTGCGTGCCGCTGGGCGGACGCGAGCTGTGCCGCGGCTGGAAGTCGCTGCTGGAGCAGGCCCAATCGCTGCTGCGCACGGCCTTCTCCAACACCCAGGCCGAGCGCCAGGCCGAGGTGGACCGGCTGGCGGGGATCATCGGCGGCAGTCGTTGCCGGTAAGGAGCAAGGGCTCAGAGATCAGGGCTCTGCGCCCTTGCGCCCCCTCAGAACCCGTACCGCAGGAACCCCCCATCCACCGCAATGCATTCCCCGGTTACATAGGCCGCGGCCGGCAGGCACAGGAAGGTGACTGCCGCGGCCACCTCCTCGGGTTCGCCCACGCGCTGCATCGGTGTGCGCGCGATCACCTCCTCGTAGTAGTCCGGATCGGCCAGCACATCGGAGGTGCGGCGCGTGCGGATGTACCACGGGGCCACGGCATTGACGCGCACGCCGTCCTTGGCCCACTCGCAGGCCAGGTTGCGGGTGAGCTGGTGCAGGGCGGCCTTGCTCATGCCGTAGGGGGAGCCGGTCCGCACGTGGGTCAGGCCCGAGACCGAGCCGACGTTGACGATCGCCGAGCTGGCATGGCGGGTGAGCCAGCGGTGCGCCAGACGCGAGAGGTCGAAAGCCGAGTACAGGTTGACCTCGAACAGCTCGCGCCACTCGGCCTCCGAATACTCCAGCGTCGGCTTGCGCAGGTTGCTGCCGACGTTGTTGACCAGGATCTGCACCCCCAGTCCCAGGTCCGCGACCCAGTCGAACACCTCGCGGCGCTGCTCGTAGTCGACCACGTCGGCGCCCAGCGCGTGGACCGCGTCCTCGCCGTGGTCCTCGATCAGTTCCTCGCACGCCGCGGCCAGCCGCACCTCGTCGCGCGCCACCAGCAGCACGCGTGCGCCGAAGGCCAGCAGCTCGCGTGCGCAGGCCAGGCCGATGCCCTGGCTGGCGCCGGTCACCAGCGCCACCTGTCCGTCCAGCCGCCAACGCGCCGGTTCCATCCCCGCTCTCCGTGTGCGTGCCCGTGCCAGTGTCGTTTCCCGGAAATATCTTACCCATCTCGCTGGGTCTTCGGTCCCGATCCTGCGTTGCCCGTCGTCGCCATAGCGCTGCTATGACTGCTCCTCGCGCCTTGTCTGGGGACCGAATCCGCGGCGCGATCCGGGCAAGCTATTTCCGGGAAACGACACTAGGATACCGGTCGGACCGCACGACCCGGCACCGGCCGGTGGGGAGCGCTCGAATGGGACGGATTCTGGTGGTCATGGCACTGGCCGTGCTCGCGGCCGCCTGCGAGCCGGCCGCGCAACGCGAGCCGCAGGCGCAGGACAAGGCGCTGCAACGCGCGATCCAGGCGCCGCAGGACAAGGCGCGGGCGATCGAAAAAGACGTGCTCGAGGCCAGGCAGCGCAGCGACCGGGCGCTGGAGGATCAGGAAGGCGGGTCGCGCTGATCCCCGCCCCGCTCCCGGCGGGAGCGGGGCGCGCCAACGCTCACAGTTCGCAGAAGCAGTAGGCGACCGCGCCGAACGGCCGCCGCGTGCGCACCGACTCCAGCAGCAGCGCCAGGTCGGCGCGCGCCTGGGCGCCGCCGCTGGTGCCCAGCAGGGTCTCGGCGAGGCCCAGGTGTGCGAGCGCGGCCGACACGCCGGCGTTGCGCGTCGCGTTCTGGACGAACTGCTCGAACGGCGACAGGTCCTTCTCGATGTAACGCACCCTGTACTTGTCCTGTTCCAGGCCGGCGCGCTCGGCCGCCGAGGCGATCGCCACATCCAGCCCGCCGAGGGTGTCGACCAGCCCGCGCTCATGCGCCTGGGCGCCGCTCCACACGCGACCGCGCGCGATCGCATCGACCTGCTCGGGCGACATCTCGCGCGCATGGGCGACCTTGCCGATGAACTCGCTGTAGCCATCGTCGATGATCGACTGGATGATCTCGCCGACGATCGGCTGCAGCTCGCGGCGCGGATCCAGGGCGCCGGCCATCCGTGTGGTCCCCACGCCACCGGTGTGCACACCGATCTTGTCCAGCGTGTCCGGCGCCGTGAAGAACAGGCCGAAGATGCCGATCGAGCCGGTGATCGTGCTCGGGTCGGCGACGATCTCGTCGGCATTCATCGAGATCCAGTAGCCGCCGGATGCGGCCACGTTGGCCATGGACACCACCAGGGGCTTCCCGGCCTGCTTGATCAGCTCGACCTCGCGGCGGATCTGCTCGGAGGGGAACACGCCGCCGCCGGGGGAATCCACACGCAGCACCACCGCCTTGACCTCCTCGTCCTCGCGCGCCTTGCGCAGCAGCTTGGCGGTGGACACCCCGCCGACATTGCCCGGCGGCTGCTCACCGTCCATGATCGCGCCCTGCGCGACCACCACCGCCAGCTGCGGGCGCGGGTCGATCGGCAGCGTCTCCAGCTCCAGGAAGCCCAGGTAGCCGCTCATCGAGACCTGGCGGAAGCTGTGCTCGTCCTCATCCTCGACGCCGCGTTCGATCAGCAGCGCGCGGATCTGGTCCTCGGTGCGCAACCCGTCGACCAGGCCCTGGTCCAGCGCCAGTTCCGCGAGGTCTCCTCCGGCCGCCTTGACGCGGACATCGAAGGCGTCGATGTCGCCCTGCAGGGTCGCGGCCTCGAGGCCGCGCGCGGCCGCGATCTCCTCCAGGTAGCGCGTCCACAGGTCGCCCATCCAGAACAGGTCGGCCTCGCGCGCCTCCTCGGAGGGACCGTCCAGGATGTAGGGCTCGGCGGCGGACTTGTATTCGCCGACCCGGAACAGGTGCACGTCGACGGCAAGCTTGTCTTCCAGCGCCTCGCGGTAGTAGTTGCGGTAGCGCGCCAGGCCTTCCAGGAACACCACGCCCTCCGGGTTCAGGTAGATCTCGTCGGCGAACGCGGCCAGGTAGTACTGGCGCTGGTCCATGAAGTCGGCGTAGGCCACGACCTGCTTGCCGCTTTCCTTGAAGCGGGTGATCGCCTGGCCGATCTCGCGCAGCGCCGCCATGCCCACACCGGTGATGCGGTCGGGGCGGATCACCAGGCGCTCGACACGATCGTCCCCGGCGGCGCGCTCGAGCGCGCGCAGGATGTCGCGCAGCTGCACTTCCGGCACGTCCTCGCCCAGAGCGCGCGTGATCGCTCGTCCGACCGGATCGACGCTGTACTGCTCCACGATCATGCCCTCGGGCGCCAGCACCAGGGCCGAGCGGTCCTTCAGTTCCGGCGCGCCCTTGGCCAGGATCACGACCAGAATGATCACCAGGGCCAGGAAGATCAGGTTGAAGGTGAACCTGCGAGAGGCGTCCACGAAACGCCAGAAACCGCGCACACCGCGCAGAAACAGACCGGGCTTTTGTTCGGACATCGAAGGCTCACCGCTGGTTTTGGAGGCGCAAGCATACCGGCTGCCGGTCACCCCGGCATGCGCCACTGGTCAGGGGCGCGCGGCGCTCATGCGCACGAAGCGGCGGGTCAGTCCGAAGGCGGCGGCACTGAGCCCGACGATCAGGCCCCACCACATTCCGGCCGCGCCAAGTTCCAGCCCCAGGCCCAGCGCCAGTCCCAGGCTCATGCCCAGGCCCCAGTACGAGGCCATGGTGATCCACATCGGCACCCGGGTGTCCTTGAGCCCGCGCAGCGCCCCGGCCGAGGCCGCCTGGATGCCGTCGGAAAACTGGAAGGCCGCGGCGTAAACCATCAGCACGGCTGCCAGCGCGGCCACCGCGGCATCGCGCGTGTACAGCGCCGCGATCGACTCGGCGCCCAGCAGCAGCGCCAGCGCCGAGACGGTCTGGGTCAGCAGCACGATGCCGTAGCCGGCAGCACCGGCCCGCCGGACGCCCGACCGGTCGTCGCGCCCCACCGCGCTGCCCACGCGCACGGTGGTCGCCATGGCCACGCCCAGCGGCACCATGAAGGCCAGCGAGGCCAGGCTGATGGCGATCTGGTGCGCCGCCACCTGGACCGCGCCGATGGTTCCGATCGCCAGCGCCGTGGCCACGAACAGGCTGCCTTCCATGAACACCGACGCGCCCATGGGCATGCCCACCCGCAGCAGTTCGGCGATCGGCGCCCGACGCGGCGGCTCGAAGCGGCCGAACGGCGCCAGTTCCGTGAAGCGCGAACTGCGCGAGAGGTACACGACCATCCCCAGCAGCTGCAGCCAGGTCACCAGGGCGGTGGCGTAGCCCAGGCCGGCGGCGCCCAGCTCGGGCAGGCCCAGGGTGCCGAACATCAGGGCATAGCCCAGCGGGATCAGGGCCAGCAGGCCGGCGACCCCGGACACCATGGTCGGCAGGGTCCAGTGCAGCCCCTCGCTCAGGTTGCGGCACACGAACAGCCCGGCCAGCGCCGGCGCGCCCCAGGACAGGGCATGCAGGAACTCGATCGCGCGCGGTTGCACCTCCGGGGCGATGCCCACGGCCGCCAGCAGCCAGGAGCTGGCGCGCACGAAGGCGAACAGCGCCAGCCCCAATGCCAGCGCCAGCCAGCACGCCTGGCGGAACAGGGCGCCGATTTCGTCGCGGCGGCCGGCCCCGTCCAGTTGCGAGACCGAGGGCGGCACCGCCATGAGCACGCCCAGCACCACCAGCAGCACCAGCGACCACACCGCGCTGCCGACCGCCACCGCCGCCAGCGTCAGTGCACCGTGGCGTCCGGCCAGCACGGTGTCGACCACGTTCATGCCCATTGCCGAGAACTGCCCGGCCACCACCGGCGCGGCCAGCAGCGCGGTGCGCCGCATCTCGATCGGCAGCCAGGCGTATCGCTTGCAGACCGCGTGCATCGGATGGCCAGGCCCGGGTTGGCCGCGTATGTTAGGCAGCGCGCGCCCGGACCGCATCCGGCGATCGTTCGGGGCGCGGGGGCCGGGCGCGGACGGCGCCCCGGGGCGTCCGACCAGCGCGGGAGACCGGCGTGCAGCACCCCTCCGCATCCGATCCACGACCCGGTCCAGCGGTCCACGACGAAGCGCCCGCGCGCAGCTGCCAGAACTGCGGCACGCCGATGCTCGGCTACTGGTGCTACCGCTGCGGCCAGCCGGTGCGCGGGCTGGTGCGCCACTTCTCGACCATCCTGGGCGATTTCGTCGACACCGTCTTCGACCTGGATTCGCGCCTGGTGCGCACGATCGGCCCGTTGCTGCTGCGGCCCGGTCGCCTGACGATCGAGTACTTCGAGGGCCACCGCGTACGCTTCGTCTCCCCGGTGCGCCTGTTCCTGGTGCTGGCGATCGCCGCCTTCTTCGCGCTGCGGCTGACCGTGGACCTGGACTCGGCCGAGGTCGGCTTCACCATTGACGGCCAGGCGCGTATCGAAGCGGCCGCCAGCGTGGAGGAGGTCGAGCGCCTGCGTGCCCAGGCGCTGGCCGGCATCGACGAGGCACGGTCGGAACCGGGGATGGCGCCGGTGGTGCAGTCGGGCCTGGAGGCCGCACGCGCGGCGATCCAGGCGCAGGCGCAGGCGCGCATCGACGAGCTCCAGCGTGCGGAGCCGGCGCAACCGGTTCCGCCGCAGGCCGAACCGGAGGATGAGGACAAGCTGTATTTGAAGTTCAACGACCGGCGCTGGGATGCGCAGAGCAACCCGGTCCGCTTCGACAGCCTCGGCCAGACGCTGAATGCTTCGCTGAACCGTCTGATCGGGCGCATGCTCGCCAATGCCGGCCGCGTCAGGCAGGACCCCGCGTTGATGCTCGACGCCTTTCTGGAGAACCTGCCGATCGCGCTGTTCTTGATGCTGCCGGTGTTCGCGCTGTTGCTGAAGCTCTTCTACGTGTTCAAGCGGCGGCTGTACATGGAGCACCTGGTGGTGGCGCTGCACAGCCACGCCTTCCTGTGCGCGGCCCTGCTGCTGCTGGCCCTGTTCATGGCGCTGCGCGACGCCACCTCGGCCGGCGGCTTCTGGCATTCACTGCTGGGGTGGACGGAGGGGATCACCCTGGTCTGGATGCCGCTGTACCTGCTGGTGATGCAGAAGCGCGTGTACCGCCAGGGCTGGATCCTGACCGGGCTCAAGTACGTGGTGCTGGGCATCGCCTACACGATCCTGCTGTCGTTCGTGACGGCCGGTGCGCTCGTGGTCAGCCTGGCGACGCTGTGATCGTGTACGAGGTCAATGTGGAGATCGGACGCGAACATGAGCGCGAGTACCGCCGCTGGCTGACCGCGCACGTGGCCCAGATCGCGGCGCTGCCCGGCTTCCTCGGTGCCCAGGTGCTGGAGGTGCTCCAGGACGAGGACACCGGTGCCGGGCGCCTGGCACTGAGCGTGCGCTACCGCCTGCGCGATCGCGCGGCGCTGGAGGACTACCTGCGCGAGCACGCCGCACGCCTGCGCGCGGACGGGGCCAGCCGCTTTCCCGACATGCGTGCGTGGCGGCGCGTGCTGGCCGAACCGGCAGACTGAAGGCGCTCCGGAAAGGTCCGGACAAGTCCGTCCTGGACCGATCCGGACCCGATCGGACGCGAGCACGTGCGTGCCTGATCCGCGCGTGCGCCATCGATGGTGCGCGGACCTGTGAACCTGTTCAGGGGTTCCCTCAGCGTGGCAGCCGCGCGCGCAGGATCCGCTCGCGCTGCCCGGGCTCGGCCTCGAGCAGTTCCCGTCGCAACGCCTGGCGGTCGCGCGGCGGCAGCCGCAGCGAGACCTGCTGCAGCATCTCGCGCTGCGCCGGCTCCAGGGCAAGCAGCATCTCCCAGGTCGCGACGCGCTCTTCCGGTGGCACGAACGCGAACAGGCGCCGCGCGGTCGCAGCGGCTTCCCGCGCCGCGGCGTCGAGCAGGAACATGCGCTGCTGCTGCGTGCCCAGCGCAACGAACTCGGCGCGCAGGCGCTCGCGTTCGTCCACCGGCAGCTCGCCGAAGCGCGCGAACGCCTGCTGCACACGACCGCGCTCGCCGGGATCGGATCGGCGCAGGGCCTCGTAGCGCTCGCGCAGGTGGGCGCGCTGCGCTGCCGGCAGCGCATCCCAGCGTTCGACGCGCCGGTGCAGCCGGTCGCGCTCGGGCGGCGCCAGCGCCAGCCAATGCCGCGAGTTCTGCACCAGGCGTTCGCGCTGCGCCGGTGCCAGCCGGTCCCAGCTGCCGGCGAAGGGTGCGAGCAGCTCGCGCTCGGCCGCGTCCAGCTCGGACCAGCGTGCGGCCTCCTGGGCGAGGGCCGTGGCACCGGCGCAGGCCAGCAGCGCCGCCAGGATCGCGCGTGTCATCGGCTCAGCCATCGGCGTCCTGCCGCTCGGCCAGCCAGACATAGAACTCCAGGTCCTGCAGCAGGTCGGCGTCGGGATCTTCCACCAGCAGGCTGTAGTCGGGGGAGGCGATCGCCCGTTGCGCAGGACTCAGGGGCGCGGCCGCGGGCGCATGCATCGTGGCGCCAGGAACCGCTCTGCCCCCGCCGGCGCTGCCGGGGCGGCCGCGCGGTGCCAGCTGCATCGCCAGCACGGCGACGCCCGCCAGGACGGCGACGCCGGCCAGCAGGCGCAGCCGGCCGCCGCGCTGCGCTCGGCGCTGCTGCGCGGCGCGACGGGCGTGCGCAAGTTGCGCGCGGGTGTCGGGGTCGGCATGGCCCGCGTCGGCCTCCAGCAGCGCGCGGGCACGCAGGACCCAGTCGTGGGTACTGCCTGCCCCCGGCTCGGCGGTCTCCGGTGCGCGCAATGCCTGCAGTGCGTGGAACAGCGCAGCCTTGGCCTCTGCCTCGGACAGGTCCATCGCCTGCGCGGTGCTCTGGATGTCCAGTCCTTCCCACACGCGCAGCAGGAAGGTCCCACGCTGGTCCCGCGGCAGCGCACGCAGGCCGGCCTGCAGGGACGCCAGCGCCTGCCGCTCGGCGTGGCCGCCGGGTCGACCGGCTGCGCCGGCATCGGCTGCCATAGCCGCACCGGCACGCGCCCCGGACACGCCGGCGCCACCGTCCCGCGCACGCCCGGTGGCTCCGGCAATGCGCCGGCCCAGCGCGCGCCAGAACAGCGGCGGCCATCGATCCGGCGGCGCCTGGCGGCTGTCGCGGAGGAAATCGCCCATGGCCCGGTGCACCAGGCGCAGGGCTTTTCTGCGGTTGCCGGTGGCCAGTTCCGCGTGTCGTAGCGCGTGCAGTTCCACCCGGCGCAGGAACCGGTCCAGGCCTGCGGCAGCCGGTTCGGTGGCACGGGCCGATCTGTCGGGCATGGAGCGTTCGCGGTCACCGGAGCCTGGTGCCGCATTCTAGGCCGGGGTCTGTAAGAAGGGTCTGATCAAGTCCATCCTGGACTTGATCAGACCCGCCGAGTCCGGCACATGTCCGGACTCGGCTCCGCTGGATCAAGCACTTGCGTGCTTGATCCGCGAGCGCGCCGTCCATGGCGCGCGAACCTCTGAACTTGTTCACAGGTTCCGTAGAGACCGGGCAGGCGTCGATGGCCGGTGGCGCGGCGCCGGTGCGCCTGCGCGACCGGCTCCCGACCGGCCGCGGGTACGGCGCCAGAGCGGGCTTGACAGCGCCGGAAAATGCGCTCTTCAAGACGCCACAAGGGATTGCGGGCCGGTTGTTGTGCACAGCGGCGAAATGCAATGCCGGAGGCGACGACGCCGGTGAAGCGGGCGTCGCGAAATCGTCAAGGCGCACGTGCAGGTCCTTGATCTGGCTGCTTTATTTCAGACTGGTTAAAACTTCGCCAAGGTGCCCCGGCGCGTGTCTTTCCGCGCCCTGCAGCGAGCCCGGACGGCCGCTGTCCACAGCCTTATCCACATATTCTGTGGATAAGGGGAAAACCCCCGCTTCCGCAGGTGCTTGCACGATGTTCGCGATGCGGAATCGAGTTAGCCTCCGTAAGTGTTATCCACAGCCGGGAAGTCGGGCCGCCGCTCGGCGCCCGATGCACAGGGCGATCGCGCCTGCGGCTATTTCCGGGACACGGCACTAGACTCGCTCACATGACGCCTGGGCCCGCCGCTTCCGAGGATCCCGCGCCGGCGACCGCCCGCACGATCCTCGAGGTGGCGCTGCCGCTGCCGCTACCGGGAACCTTCTGCTACCTGCCCCCGGCCGGCGACGGCAGCGCGTACTGGCTTGGGTGCCGCGTGCGCGTGCCGTTCGGACCCCGCGAGCTGATCGGGATCGTCGTCGGCGAGAACTCGACCGGTCCGGAAGGCGTCGAGCCGCGGGCCGTGCTCGAGCGGATCGACGCGCAGCCGCTGCTGGACGGCGAGCTCGCCGGCAGCCTGGCCTGGGCCGCCGGCTATTACCATCGTCCGATCGGCGAGGTGTATGCCGCTGCCCTGCCAGGACCGCTGCGCGAGGGCCGCCCAGTGCCGCCGACCCGGGCGTTCGCCTGGCGCCTGACCGCGGAAGGTCGCCAGGCGCTGGCGCGCATGCGCGCCGGCACCCGCACGCGCGCGCTCGCCGAGCGGCTCGCGCGTGGCACACAGGCCGAGCCGGTGCTCGATGCGCAGGTTCCCCGCTGGCGCGAACCGATGCGCCGGCTGGCCGCCCGCGCCCTGGTCGAGCGCTGCATGGCGCCGGTCGATCTGCAGGCGGATCTGCCGATGGCCTCCGGACCCGGGCTCAATCCGGCGCAGCGCGATGCGGTCGAAGCCATCCGTTCGCATTCGGGCTTCCGGGTGCACCTGCTCGATGGCGTGACCGGCTCGGGCAAGACCGAGGTCTACCTGGCCGCGGTTGCCCACTGTCTTGCGCGCGGACGCCAGGCGCTGGTGCTGGTGCCCGAAATCGGCCTGACGCCGCAGGCACTGGCGCGCTTCGGCGAGCGCTTGCCGGTCCCGGTGCACGCCTTCCATTCCGCACTTGCCGAGGGTGAGCGCGCGCGCGTGTTCGCCGCCTGTTTCGACGGCCAGGCGCGGGTCGTGGTGGGTACGCGCTCGGCGGTGCTGCTGCCGCTGCCGGAGGCGGGACTGATCGTGGTCGACGAAGAGCACGATGCCTCCTACAAGCAGCAGGAGGGCTGGCGCTACCACGCCCGCGACCTGGCCCTGGTGCGCGCGCGCAATCTCCAGGTGCCGGTAGTGCTGGGATCGGCCACGCCGTCACTGGAGTCGCTGCACAACGCCATGACTGCGCGCTACGACCACCTGCGCCTGCGCCAGCGTGCGGGCCAGGCGTGCGCGCCGGTGGTGCGCCTGCACGACCTGCGCGGCCGCCGGCTGCAACACGGCCTGGCGCCGGCGCTGCTGGAGGCCATCGATGCGAGGCTGGCGCGCGGCGAACAGGTGCTGGTGTTCCGCAACCGCCGCGGTTACGCCCCGGCCCTGCTGTGCCACGACTGCGGCTGGCACGCCCGCTGCCGCCGCTGCGACGCGGCACTGACCGTGCACGGCCGCGGCGCGCGGCTGCAGTGTCACCACTGCGGGGCGCGCCAGTCGGTGCCTTCGGCATGTCCGGACTGCGGCGGGCTGGCGCTGCAGCCGCAAGGCGCCGGCACCGAGCGGCTCGAGCAGGCGCTGGCCGAGCGCTTCCCCGCAGTGCCACTGGTGCGCGTGGACCGCGAGACCACGCGCGGCCGCGATGCGCTCGCGCGCCATTTCGCGCGCCTGGGCGAGGGCGCCGGGATCCTGGTCGGCACCCAGATGCTGGCCAAGGGACACGACCTGCCGCGGCTGACGCTGGTGGCGGTGATCGGCGTCGACGAGGGACTGTTCAGTGCCGACTTCCGGGCACCGGAGCGGCTCGCGCAACTGCTGGTGCAGGTATCGGGCCGTGCCGGCCGCGCCGACTTGCCCGGCGAGGTCTGGCTGCAGACCCACCATCCCGAGCATCCGCTGCTGGCCACGCTGCTGGCCGGCGGCTACCACGCCTTTGCCGAGCTGGCGCTGGCCGAGCGCGAGGCCGCCGGGCTGCCGCCGTTCGCGCACCTGGCGCTGTTGCGCGCCGAGGCGCCGCGCGCCGATGCACTCGACGCCTTCCTCGCCTTCGCCCGCGCTGCATGCCCGCTGCCGCGCGCGGTCGAGCTGCACGGGCCGATGCCGGCACCGATGCCGCGTCGGCAGGGCCGTGTGCGCGGGCAACTGCTGCTGTCGGCGCGCGACCGCGCCCCGCTGCACGCCTGCCTGCGGGCCTGGCTGCCGTTGCTGCACGCCAGCCGCGAGGCACGCCGCGTGCGCTGGTCCATCGACGTGGATCCGGTGGACTTGTACTAGGTAGGGTCTGATCAAGCACTTGCGTGCTTGATCCGCGAGCGCGCCATCCCTGGCGCGCGAACCTCCGCACCTGTCCGGAGGTTCCCTGGACAGTCCGGGCTGGGAGTCCAGCGGCCGACGCCACAGCCCAAGTTCCCGTGGCTGGTTCCAGTGGCCAGTCAATGAGCGAGGACGCACTCGAAGCCTGGGCGCACAGGCCCGCCGAGGCGGATCGGTGTCCGGGTTCCGGGGGCGTCGCCTCCGCAGCGGCGGCGGGTGGACGATCAGTCCCCCGAAGGGGGGCGCGCACACGGATGTGCGCGCGTTTGCGCTCGGACACGATGTCCGATCGCAAACCCCGGCCAGCCGACGCGGACCCGGCACGCGCAGCGTGCCGGGCGCGAGGACAAGCAGCCCCCGGAACCCGGACACCGATCCGACCCCACCCGAAGCCCGCACCGCTGTTGCTCCCGACGGGTCACTGGAACTGGCTACTGGGACTTGCCTCCAAATTTAATCGTATGTTCAAATAAATTTCATGAAACGCACGCCGGGCCGCCCCACCGCCGATGCCGGCTTCGATGCCCGCGCCTCCCTGCTCGGGGCGGCCCGCGAAATCTTTGCCGAGCGCGGTTTCCACGGCGCCTCGGTCCGCCAGATCGCCGGCCAGGCGCGGGTCAGCCCGGCGCTGGTCGCCTACCACTTCGGCGACAAGGCCGGGCTCTACCGGGCGATGCTGGCCGGGGCCATGGACCCGCTGTACGAACAACTCGCCGATGCGCACATCGCCGCGGCGGCCGATCCGTTGCCGCGCGTGCTGGACCTGGTCAGCCGCTTCCTGCTCTCCAACCCGTGGCTGCCGCCGCTGCTGCTGCGCGACGTACTCTCCGGCGAGGGGCCGTTTACCGACTTCTTCGCCGAGCGCCTGGCCGCACGCAATGCGCGCCTGCTCGAGAAGCTGATCCGCGCCGGCCAGGCGCGCGGGCGCGTACGCAAGGACGTGCCACCGCGCTGGGCGGCGCTGGCAACCCTGAGTCTGATGCTGTTTCCGTTCCTGGCCTGGCCCGTGGCCGGGCGTGTGTTCGGGCTCGAACGCGACGAGAGGTTTCGACGGACATGGATCGCACACTGCACCAAGCTGCTCGCGCCCCGGTCGCGCTGATCGCGCTGGTGACGGTCGCGCTGGCCGCCTGCAACGGCGAGGACGCGCAGGTCGCATTGGGGACCATCGAGTTCGACCGTATCGAGCTGACCGCTACCCAGCCCGAACCGCTGCGGGAGATCGTGCACGACGAGGGCGCACAGGTGAGCGCCGGTGCAATCATTCTGCGCCAGGACGACGCCCGCCTGGCTGCGCAGCGCGCACGCCTGGAGGCCGAGCGCGCGCAGGCCTCCGCGGCGCTGGACGAGGTGCTGCGCGGCCCGCGCAAGGAACTGCTCGCGGTCGAACGCGCGCGGCTGTCCGGCGCGCTGGCCGAGCTGGAGAACGCGAGCGCGGATCTTGCGCGCGCCCGCGAGCTGCGCGCGCGCGGATTGGCGCCGCAGGCGGACCTGGACCGGGCCCAGGCGCGGCACGGCCGCGCGCGCGCCGGTCGCGACGAGGCGGCACGCCTGCTCGAAGCCTCGGTGACCGGCGCCACGCGCGAGCAGATCGCACAGGCACGGCACCGCCTGGCTGCCGCCGAGGCGGCCGTGCACGTGCAGCAGGTCGAGCTCGATCGGCTCACCTTGACGGCGCCGGTCGCCGGCCTGGTCGAGACCTTGCCGTTCCAGCTCGGCGAACGGCCGCCGGCCGGCGCCACGCTGGCGGTGCTGCTGGACACCGCACGGCCGTACGCGCGCATCTACGTGCCCGAGCCGTGGCGCGCGCGCGTGGCGCCGGGCACCGAACTGACCGTGCGCATCGATGGTCGCGAGGTGACCGGCGTGGTGCGCCGCATCGCCGCAGAGCCCGCGTTCACGCCGTTCTTCGCGCTGACCCAGAAGGATCGCTCGCGGCTGGCCTACCTGGCCGAAGTCGACCTGCCGGCCGCGGTCGCCTCCGGTCGCGCCGGGGTGCCGGTCGAAGTGCTGCTGCCGGAGCCGCCATGAGCGAGCCGGCGATCCGCGCGCGCGGGCTCACGCGCTGCTTCGGGACGCTCAAGGCCGTGGACGCGGTCGACCTGGACATCCCGCGCGCGTCGGTGTTCGGCTTCCTTGGCCCCAACGGCAGCGGCAAATCCACCACCATCCGCATGCTGTGCGGCCTGCTCACGCCCACCGCGGGCGAGATCCACGTGCTCGGGCTGGAGGTGCCGCGCCAGGTCGAGGCGCTGCGCAGCCGTTTCGGCTACATGACGCAGCGTTTCTCTCTGTACGAGGACCTGGACGTGGTCGAGAACCTTGCGTTCATCGCCAGCGTCTACGGACTGCGCGGCCGGCGCGCGCGCGCTCGCATCGACGAGGTGGTGGCACGCTACCGGCTCGACCAGAAACGCCGGCAGCGCGCCGGCACCCTGAGCGGCGGCCAGCGCCAGCGCCTGGCGCTGGCGGCCGCGACGCTGCACCGGCCCGAGCTGCTGCTGCTCGATGAACCCACCTCCTCGGTCGATCCGGAGAACCGCCGCGACTTCTGGGAACACCTGTTCGACCTGGCCGCCGACGGCACCACGATCCTGGTGTCCACCCACCTGATGGACGAGGCCGAGCGCTGCAACCGGCTCGCCATCCTCAGCGCCGGCCGGAAGGTCGCCGACGGTGCCCCGCGCGAGCTGACCGCTCGGCTGGACGGCCGCACCGTGGGCGTGGCCAGCGAACACCCGCGCCGCGTGCGCGGGGCACTGACCGGCCAGGACTGGGTGCACGGGGCCGCGCAGATCGGCAACCGCCTGCGGGTGCTGGTGGAGCCGGGCACCGACGACGCGCTCGAGCGCGTGCGGCGCAGCGTGCAGCAGGTCGATGCCGATGCCCGCGTCGAGCCGCTGCAAGCCAACCTCGAGGACGTGTTCGTCATCGCCACCGCGCAGGCGCGACGCCAGTGAATGCCCTGCTGCGCATCTGGGCGGTGCTGCTCAAGGAGCTGCGGCAGCTGGTGCGCGACCGTGTCACCTTCGGCATGATCGTGGGCATCCCGCTGATGCAGATGCTGCTGTTCGGCTATGCGATCAACCAGGACGTGCGCGACCTCACCGGCGCCTACGTCGACCTGGCCGACACCGGCGCCTCGCGCCAGCTGATCGCCGAGCTGGGCGCCGCGCAGATCGCGCGTTTCCCCTACCGCTCCGACTCGGTGGCCGAGCTCGAACGCCTGCTCGACGCCGGCGACATCCACGTGGGCCTGTACATCCCCCCGGACTTCGAGCGCCGCCTGCACGATCCGGCGCGCCCGCTGGCGCAGCTGCTGGTCAGCGGCGCCGACGTGCTGATCGTGCGCACGGCGCTGCAGGCGCGCGCGCTGCCGTTCGACGCGCGCGGCGGCTCGCGGGTGTCGCTGCGGCCGCCGCACATCGACACGCGCGTGTACTACAACACCGAGGGCCGCTCGGCGGTGTTCATCATCCCGGGCCTGATCGGCGTGATCCTGACCATGACGATGACGCTGTTCACCTCGGTGGCGATCGTGCGCGAGCGCGAGCGCGGCAACCTGGAGCTGCTGATCACCACGCCGGTGCGCGAGATCGAACTGATGGTCGGCAAGATCCTGCCCTACATCGCCATCGGCCTGGTGCAGGTGACGCTGGTGCTGATCGTGGGCGTGTGGTGGTTCCAGGTGCCGTTTCGCGGCACGCTGCCGGACCTGTACCTGGGCTCACTGGCCTTCATCATGGCCACGCTGACCCTGGGCCTGCTGATCTCGACCATCGCCCGCAGCCAGTTCCAGGCGATGCAGGTGACGATGTTCGTGTTCCTGCCCTCGATCCTGCTCTCGGGCTTCATGTTCCCGTTCGAGGGCATGCCGCGCCTGTTCCAGTACCTGGCCCAGGTGCTGCCGCTGACCCACTACGTGCGCATCATCCGCGGTGTGGTGCTGCGCGGAGCGGATCTGTCGCAACTGGTCACCGAGCTGGCGGCACTGGGGGTGTTCTTCGTGGTGGCGCTGGCGCTGGCAGTGGCGCGCTTCCGCAAGCGCCTGGACTAGGGTTCAGGGCTCAGGCAGCGAACAACGCCTTCATCCGCTTCAGCGCCTGCGCCTCGATCTGGCGGATGCGCTCGGCGCTGACGCCGTATTCGTCGGCCAGTTCCTGCAGCGTGACCTTGTTGTTGCCCAGCCAGCGGCGGCCGATGATGTCGCGGGCGCGCTCGTCGAGTCCGGCCAGCCCCTGGTGCAGCAGTTCCAGCTGCTGCTCCTCGGCGCTCTCGCGCTCATAGGCCGCCGACGGATCCTCGCTGTGATCTTCCAGGTAGGCCACCGGAGCCGGCGGCAGGTCGTCGTTGTCGTCCACCGGTGCGTCGAAGCCGATGTCGCGGCCGGCCAGCCGCGCCTCCATTTCCAGCACTTCGCTTTCGGGCACGCCCAGGTCGGCGGCCACCGCGCGCACCTCCGCGGCGTTCATCCAGCCCAGCCGGCGCTTGGCGCGGCGCAGGTTGAAGAACAGCTTGCGCTGCGCCTTGGTGGTGGCGACCTTGACGATGCGCCAGTTGCGCAGGATGAACTCGTGCATCTCGGCACGGATCCAGTGCACGGCGAAGCTGACCAGGCGCACGCCCTGCTCGGGGTCGAAGCGCTTGACCGCCTTCATCAGGCCGATGTTGCCCTCCTGCACCAGGTCGGCCATGCCCAGGCCGTAGCCCTGGTAGCCGCGCGCCACGTGCACCACGAAGCGCAGGTGCGACATCACCAGGTTGCGGGCCGCATCCAGGTCCTCCCCGTCGCGGAAGCGGCGAGCCAGCGCCTGCTCGTCCTCGACGCTGAGCACCGGGATCCGGTTCACGGCGGCGATATAGGCGTCCAGCGACCCCAGCGCGCTGGGGATGGGCAGATTGTTCGGCACCAGGGCCGTGGCAGCGGCTGTCGTATTCATCGGGCTCGATTTTAGCAGTCCCGTCCTTAGAGTGCTAACCGGCCCGTGAGTTCCACGTCAGGCCCCGAGGCGGTTCCTGGGGGCGGTCGTGCCGCGATTCAAGCGCCCCTGGCCGCGTGCTCGAGCTCGGCGCGCGGCGGCAGGCGCCAGTCGACCGGGGCCCGCCCGCGCTGCTGCAGGTAGGCGTTGGCGGCGCTGAAGTGGCCGCAGCCGGCGAAGCCGCGGTGGGCCGACAGCGGCGAGGGGTGGGGCGCCCGCAGCACCCGGTGGCGGCGTGCATCGACGATGCGGCCCTTGGCCTGGGCATAGCTTCCCCAGAGCATGAACACCAGGTGCTCGCGCTCCTCGGCCAGGCGCGCGACCACGGCATCGGTGAAGCGCTCCCAGCCTTTGCCTTGGTGCGAGCCGGCCCGGCCGCGCTCGACCGTGAGCACTGCGTTCAGCAGCAGCACGCCACGCTGCGCCCACGGCAGCAGGCAGCCGTGATCGGGCCGGGCCAGGCCGCAGTCGCGCTCGACCTCGGCCAGGATGTTCTGCAGCGACGGCGGCGGCGGCACGCCCGGCGGTACCGAGAAGCACAGGCCGTGGGCCTGGCCGGGCCCGTGGTACGGATCCTGGCCCAGGATCACCACCTGGACGCACTCGAACGGGGTTGCGTCCAGCGCCGCGAAGATGCGCGCCGGCGGCGGATAGAGGGTCTTGCCGCGGGCCCGCTCGGCCAGCAGGAAGCCGCGCAGCGTCTGCATGTAGGGCTC
The DNA here is from genome assembly GCA_035686365.1 of Lysobacteraceae bacterium. Lineage (GTDB taxonomy): Bacteria > Pseudomonadota > Gammaproteobacteria > Xanthomonadales > Xanthomonadaceae > DASRZM01. The sequence goes on from DASRZM010000109.1 coordinate 35,030, forward strand.
GGTGAACTCGCCGGACAGGCGCGATTTCCAGGAGTCGTCCAGGCGCACGCGCGCCAGCGCGCCGTGCTGCGCCTGGCTCATGCGCCGGCGAGGCTGTCGGCGACCTTCTGCCGCATCATGCGGCCCACGCGCAGCTGGAACAGCAGCTTGGTCACCAGCAGCCGTTCCTCGATCGGCTTCTCCACCAGGTCATTGGCGCCGGCCTTGAGCAGTGCGGACTGGTTGGCCGGGTTGTCGTCGCCGGTCATCACCAGGATCGGCAGCTGCGCCTTGGCGTAGCCGTATTCGCCGCGCACCCGCTCGAGCAGGTCCTGCCCGGTGAGCCCGCCCTTGAGGTAGACGTCGGTCAGCACCAGGTCCGGACCCGGTACCCGGCCCTGTGCGCGGGCGGTGTCCAGGTGCGCCAGCGCGTCCTCGACGCTGACCACGTGGATGACCTGCAGGCCGTGCTTTTCGAGCATGCGCCGCGTGGCCAGCGCGACCACCTTGCTGTCTTCCACGTACAGCACCTGGCCGCCCTCGAGCGCCTCGGGCCGCACATAGCCGTGGATGAAGGCCGACAGCGCCTGGAACCCCAGCGACTTGTCGAAGTAGTCGGTGACCGCGTCGGTGAAGCTGCGCTGCACCAGCCGTTCCTGCACGTCGCCGGAGACCACGATGATCGGGATGTAGGCCTGCGGCGCGTGTTCGCGGATGAAGCTGGCCAGCTCCAGCCCGTCCATGTCCGGCAGCCGCAGCGCGGTGGTGACCAGATCGACCACGCCCTGTTGCAGCGCCTGTCGTGCTTCGGCACCGGTCTCGCAGGCAATGACGGTCACGCCGGGCACGTCCTTGATCAGCAGCTGCTCGATCAGCCGGCGCACCACCTTGGAACCGTCCACGACCATCACCCGTGGCGTTTCCGAACTCAGGTGGCGGGTGATTGCGACCGTGTTCATGCCACCTCGCGGGCGCGCGCGGCGCGCAGCTGGTGGCTGCTGGCCAGCCAGGCGCCCAGCCAGCCCAGCGCAACGGCGACCAGCACGGTGCCGGCCAGCCACGGCAGGGCGCGGCCGCCGCGGCCCCCCTCGCCGCCATAACTGTCGAGCACGGCCTCGAACGGGCCGGCCAGCGCCAGCTGCGCGACCGCCACGATGGCCAGCGCCAGCACGCCGGCGCACAGCCCGTACCAAGCTCCCAGGTACAGGAAGGGCCGGCGCACGAATCCGTCGGTCGCACCCAGCGAGCGCACGATCGCGATCTCGTCCGCGCGTCCCTGGATGTCCAGCCGTACCGTGTTGCCCACCACCAGCAATGCCCCCAGGCCCAGCATCAGGGCGACCACCAGGCCGAGCCGCCGGCCGAACCGCAGCCAGTCTCCCAGCCGCTCGCGCCACAGCGCATCGTGTTGCACGAAGGACACGCCGTCCAGTCCGCGCAGCGCCTGCGCCAGTGCGGCGCCGTCGACCTGCGGCGCCGGCGTGACCTGCAGCACTGCCGGCAGCGGATTGTAGTCCATCACCGCCAGCGCGCCGGCGAACTGCGTCATCTGCCGGAACTGGTCCAGCGCCTGCTCGGGCCGCTCGAGCTGGACCGCCGCCACGTCCTCGCGGGCGCGCACCTGTTCTGCGAGCGCGTCCACCGCCTCGGCCGCCAGCGCGTGTTCCGCGAACACGGCCACCGCGCCGGCCTCGCGCATTTCACCGCCCAGCAGGCCCTCCACCCGCGCCAGGGCCAGCAACAGGCCCAGCGGCAGAGCCAGTGCAATCGCCATCACCGCGATGGTCAGCGCGCTGGCTAACGGCCGCTGCGCGAGCCGGCCCAGGCTCGAGACCAGGCTGTACAGGTGCAGGTCGCGCCAGGCCGACAAGCGCGCACCGAGCCCGCCGCCGCGCGCGCGCCGCGTCGTCTTCGGCCGGCGCTCGGCCACGCGCCGGTTCATGCCGCCGCCCCGGGGCGGAAGTCGTCGACCAGGCGGCCGTGGTCGAGGACCAGCACCCGCGTCTTCATGCGCTTGACCAGCGGCAGGTCGTGGCTGGCCACCAGCACCGTGGTCCCTGTCGCCGGCAAGGTGGCGAACAACTGCATGATCTCGGCCGACAGCTGGGGATCGAGGTTGCCGGTGGGCTCGTCGGCGATCAGCAGCGCCGGCTGCGCGACCACGGCACGGGCGATGCCGACCCGCTGCTGCTCGCCGCTGGAGAGCATGCCCGGGAGCGAGCGCTCACGCTCGAGCAGGCCGACGCGGTCGAGCACCGTGCGTACGCGCTTGCCGATCTCCTCGCGCGGCTGCGCAGCGATCACCAGCGGCAGGGCGACGTTGTCGAACACGCTGCGATCCATCAGCAGCCGATGCTCCTGGAACACGAAGCCGACCCGCCGCCGGTGCCGCGGCACGCCGCGCGCGCCGATCTTGGCCAGGTTCTTGCCGTCCACCAGCACCGCGCCGCGGGTGGCGCGCTCGGCCAGGTGCAGCAGCTTGAGCAGGGTGCTCTTGCCGGCGCCCGAGTGCCCGGTCACGAACACCATCTCCCCGGCGCCGACCTCGAAGTCCAGGTCCACCAGCGCCTCGCGGCCGCCGGGGTAGCGCTTGTGGACGTGGTCGAATCTGAGCAGCGGCATCGCGGGGGCGCGGCGGGGTGGAAGGCGTGGGACTGGCGGGGCACATTAGCAGAGGATCCGGGACCCGGGACCCGAGTCCCGCCCTAACGAATCAACGTATTGAGCCCGAAGATCGGCAACAGGATCGCCAGCACGATGAACAGCACCATCCCGCCAACCACCACGATGACGCCGGGACCGAGTACGGCGGTGGCCACCGACAGGGCGGTCTCGAGTTCGCGCTCGGTGTAGTCGGCGGCCTCCAGCAGCATCGCGTCCAGGCGGCCGGCACGCTCGCCGCTGGCGGTCAGGCGCACCACCACCGGCGGAAACTGCCGGGTCTCGGCCAGCGCCGCCGACAGGCTGCTGCCTTCGCGCACGCGCACGGCCACGCGCGCCAGCGCCTCGCGCAGCGGGATGCGCTGCACCACCTGGGCGGCGATCGACAGCGCCTCCAGCAGCGGCACTGCACTGGCGGTCAGCAGCGCCAGGGTGCGGGCGAAGCGCGCGCTGTCGAGCGCACGCAGCAGCCGGCCGGCCACCGGCAGCGCCAGCAGCCAGCGATGCCAGTGCGCGCGCATGCGCGCCTCGCGCCGCAGCCATGCCGCGGCCAGCACCAGCAGCGCCAGCGCGCCCAGCAGCCACAGGCCATGTTCGCGCACCAGCTCGCTGGCACCGATCAACAGGCGTGTGGCCAGCGGCAGTTCGGTGTCGAAGCGCACGAAGACCTCGATCACCTGCGGCACCACGTACACCATCAGCGCCACAACCACCGCGACAGCGACCAGCGAGAGCAGCGCCGGGTAGGTCAGGGCGGCGATCACGCGGCGCCGCAGCTCATCGCGGCGCTCGGCGTAATCGGCCAGCCGGCGCAACACGGTCTCGAGGCGGCCGGCCGATTCGCCGGCCGCGACCGTGGCGCAGAACATCGAGGGGAACGTGCGCGGGAATTCGGCCATGGCCTGCGCCAGCGAGGTGCCCTCCATGACGCGCGCGCGCAGGGCCACGACCTCGCGCCGCAACCGGCCCTCGCTGCCCTCGGCCAGTGCCGCCAGCGCCTCGTCGATCGGCAGGCCGGCGCCCACCAGGGTGGCCAGCTGCCGGGTCAGCAGTGCGAGCTGGTTGGAGGACAGGCCGCCGCGTCCAAACGTCGCCACGCCCGAGCGCTCGTCGACCGCACCGACCTGCAGCGGCGCCAGCCCGCGCTCGCGCAGCAGCGCACGCGCCGCGCGCGCGGTGTCGGCCTGCAGCACACCGCGTTCGGTCCGGCCGGCAGCGGTCAGCGCCTGGTATTCGAAGGCGGGCATGGCGCAAGTGTACGCATGCGCCCGCCCGGCCGGTTGCCGGCTCCGGTAGGTCGGCACTACCGTGCCGACGCATCGGCCTGGATGCACCGCGCCGTCGCCACAGTAGTGGCGACCTACATCGTGCCGTAGGTCGGCACTACCGTGCCGACAAGACCCTGGACCGGTCCAGATGACCTGGATCAGTCCTCGCGGGTGACGCGCAGGACCTCGTCGATGCTGGTGATGCCGGCCACCAGCTTGTGCCAGCCATCGTCCAGCATCGAGGGCGTGCGCGAGCGCGCGTGGGCCAGCTGCGCCGACTCCGGCGCGCCTTCGTGGATCAGCCCCCGCAGGGTCTCGTCCACCAGCACCAGCTCGTACAGGCCGGTGCGCCCGCGGTAGCCGCCACCGCCGCCGGTGGCCTCCGCCGAGGGACGGTACAGGCGGATCTCCGGATCCGGATCGCGGCCGAGCGCGGCGAACTCGGCGACGCTGGGCGCATAGGCCTCGCGCGTGTCCGGATCGAGCACGCGCACCAGCCGCTGCGCCAGCACGCCCAGCAGCGAGGACGACAGCAGGAACGGTTCGATGCCCATGTCGCGCAGCCGCGTGACCGCGCCCACCGCCGTGTTGGTGTGCAGCGTGGAGAGCACCAGGTGGCCGGTCAACGAGGCCTGCACCGCGATCCGGGCGGTCTCCAGGTCGCGGATCTCGCCGACCATGACCACGTCCGGGTCCTGTCGCAGGATCGCGCGCAGGCCGCGGGCGAAGGTCATCTCCACCTTGGGGTTGACCTGGGTCTGGCCGATCCCGTCCAGGAAGTACTCCACCGGATCCTCGACGGTGAGGATGTTGCGGGTGGCATCGTTCAGGCGCGAGAGCGCCGCGTACAGCGTGGTGGTCTTGCCCGAGCCGGTCGGGCCGGTCACCAGCACGATGCCGTGCGGCCGATGGATGAGCCCGTCCACGCGCTCGCGCGTGCTCGCGTCCATGCCCAGCTCGGTCAGGTCCAGCCGCCCGGCCTGCTTGTCGAGCAGGCGCATCACCACGCGCTCGCCGTGACCGGAGGGAATGGTGGACACGCGCACGTCGACCGGGCGCCCGGCCACCCGCAGCGAGATGCGGCCGTCCTGCGGCAGCCGTTTCTCGGCGATGTCGAGCTTGGCCATGATCTTGATGCGGCTGACCACGGCCGCGGCGATGCCCTTGGCCGGCGCCAGCACCTCCCGCAGCACCCCGTCGATGCGGAAGCGCACGAGCAGGCGGTCCTCGAACGGTTCGATGTGGATGTCCGAGGCGTTCTGCCGGACCGCCTCGGTCAGCAGCGCGTTGATCAGGCGGATGATCGGCGCGTCGTCCTCGCTCTCGAGCAGGTCCTGCGGCTCGGGCAGCGCCTCGGCCAGCGCGGCCAGGTCGGGGGTGGCCTCCAGGTCCGCGGCCACCGACGCGGCGGCGTCGCCACCGGCCTCGTACAGTTGCCGCAGCAGGCGTTCGTAGTCGGCCGGCGCGACCGGTTCGAGCACCAGTGGCAGGCCGACGTGGCGGCGCAGTTCGGCGAACACGTGCGGGGCCACGTCGGGCCTGTGCGCAACCTGCGCCAGGCCCTCGCGCACGGCCACGACGGTGGCGCCGTTGCGGCGCGCGAAACCGTAGGACGGCCGCGCCGGCGCCGGGTCGCTCACGGTTCGCGGTCCATGTGCGGCGCGCGCCGGCGCAGCGGCGGCGGCCGCTGCATCAGGTCGGGATCCCGCGCATCGGGCAGCGGCGGCAGCACCGGCTGCGGCGGCGCGCCGATGCGTTGCTCGGCGGCCTGTTGCAGCCGCAGCTGCTCGGCACGCAGGAAATTGTACTTGTCGCTGGACATCGCCGTCTCGGTCAGCGCATCGCGCAGGATGATCGGCCGCAGGAACACCATCAGGTTGCGCTTGGAGCGGTTGTTGGCGCGCGACTTGAACAGGTGCCCCAGCAGCGGAATGCGCGAGAGCCCCGGCACGCCCTGCAGGTTCTCGGTGACCTCCTCGGAGATCAGGCCGCCGAGCACCAGCAGGCCGCCGTCGGGCACCAGCACCGAGGTCGTCAGCTCGCGCTTGTTGGTCACCAGGTCCACCGCGTTGGCCGGCGTGGGCGCCAGCGAGGACACTTCCTGGCGGATGTCCATGCGCACCGAATCGCCCTCGTTGATGTGCGGGGTCACGGTCAGGATCAGGCCCACGTCCTCGCGCTGGATGGTCTGGAACGGGTTGGTCGGCTGGTTGGTGCCGCCGGTGGTCGAGGTGTTGACGTACTGGCCGGTCAGGAACGGCACCTCCTGCACGACCTTGAACTCGGCCTCATGGTTGTCCAGCGTGACCACGCTGGGTTGCGAGAGCACGTTCGCGCGGGTGTCCCCGCGCAGCGCCTTCACCAGGGCGCCGACCTGGAACACGGTGATCTCGCCCTCGCCGGTCGGGTTCGGGATGGTCACCCGGCCACCGATGTAGCCCATGTTCAGACCCGAGCCGCCGACCGCGCCCAGCGGGTTGGTCAGCGCCCCGACGATGCCGCCGGTGCCGCTGCTGCCGGGGAAGTTGGTGCCGCCGATGTAGCCCTCGTTGCCGTCGAAGTTGGTGCTCTGCCACTGCACGCCGAACTCGTCGACGAAGTCGTCCGAGACCTCGGCGATGACCGCCTCGATCAGCACCTGGGCGCGCCGCACGTCGAGCTGGCGCACGATCGACTCCAGGCTGCGTACGACCGCCGGCGCGGCGGTGATCACCAGCGCATTGGTCTCCGCGTGCGGCTGCACCGAGGCCGGCTTGGCGCCCTCGGCCTTGAGGTCGTAACCGGCCAGGCTGGCGGCCACGTTTTCCAGGATCGGCACCAGGTCGTCGGCCTTGGCATAGCGCAGGAACACCACCTGGGTGAACTCCGAACCCTCCATCGGCGTGTCCAGGTGCGCGATCAGCGCGCGCAGCCGCACCCGCTGCGCCGGATCGCCCGAGAGCAGCACCGAGTTGGTCCGGGCATCGGCCACGACCTGGATCTGCGGCGCGATGATGCCCGGCGCCGCCGGCGCCCGCGCCAGCGATTGCAGCGTGCGGGCGACCTCGCTGGCGTTGGCGTGCTGCAGCGCGATCACCTCCACGGTCTCGTCGCCACTGCGGTCGATGCGGCGCACGATGCGTTCGATGCGCTCGACGTTGCCGGCGCGGTCGGTGAGCACCAGCGCGCCGCCCTGCGCGGCCAGGTGGCCGGTCTGCGGCAGCAGCGGGCGCAGCCACTGCACCAGCTCCGTGGCCGAAACGTGCTCGAGCTCGATCACCCGGGTGACCAGTTCGTCGGGGCCGCCGCCGGTACCGATCAGCGCCCCGCCCTCCTGGATGGCCACCGCCTCGGGCACGATCTTGACCGTCCCGGCGGCGGCCGGCACCGCCGCGTAGCCGTGCACGCGCAGCACCGACAGGAAGGTCTGGTAGATCTCCTCCGGCGGCATCGGCCGGCTCGAGATCACCGTCACGCGGCCCTCGACCCTGGGGTCGACGATGAAGCTGCGGCCGGTGATCTGCGAGACCGTCTCGATCAGCACGCCGATGTCGGCCGCGGTCAGGTTCAGCGTGTGCATGCCCGCGGCGCCGTTGCCGGGCACGACGGTGCCCTGCGGCACGTGCACGTCGGGCGACTGCGCGCGGACCGGCGCGGCCATGGCCAGCATGGCCGCGGCGACGGCAGCGACGAAGATCGGGATTCGGTTCATGGCGCTGGTCATGCTTCCGGGTTTCGTGTCGGGGATCATCGCAGGCCGATGCGCATTTCGCTCTCGCTGCCCTCGCGCAGCACGGTCACGCGCAGGGCCTGCGCGCCGCGCAGACTCTCGAGCAGCTGCTGCTGGCGCTCGGGTCCGTCCAGTGGCACGCCGTTGACCGCGACAATGACGTCGCCGGGTCGCAGCCCGGTGCGCGCGTACAGGTCCGAATCGCGGCCCACCGCCAGTCGCACGCCACGGATGCGCCCGTTCTCGATCACCGGCAGCACGCTGATCTCGCGCGAAAGCACGGCCAGGTCCGGCGCCAGCGACTGCCGCGCCGCTTCGATGCTGGGCCCGCCGGTGCTGATCAGCGGGTTGACGAACGGCGTGCCATCCGCGCCCGGCGCCGTCGCAGGCACCGGCTCGCGCGCATCGCTGCGGATGCCCGGCAGGCTCAGGGCTTCGGTGCGCCCGTCCTCGCGCTCGAGCAGCACGCGCGCCTCGTGCACGGCGATGAGCCGGGCGCCCTCGGCGAGGCGCTCACCGATCCGGTAGGCCCGTTCGTTGCCCTGGGCGTCGGCGATGATCGCCAGCCCCTGGTCCTGGCCGGTGGTGTTCAGGGTCCCGCGCAACTGCAGCCGCAGTTCGGTTTCGGGCGCCTGGACCGCCCGCGTAAGCGGCGCGGCGTTGCCGAACAGATGCCACTGCGCGGCCGAACCCGTCGGCTCGACGGACCGCTGCAGCCCCGGCCCGGCCGGCGACTGGATCGGCGGCAGCGCCGGGCCGGCCAGCAGCAGCCAGATCAGGCGCGCCACCACCACGGCCAGCAGCACCGCGGCGGCCAGCGCGGCAACGCGCGCGATCGCGGGGGAACCGGGCCGCAGCGCGAGGGCTGACGACATCGGGCGCATGAGCAAACCGTGAAGAAATCCGCGTTGACTCTAGCATGCTGTGGCGGGGCTTCCAGCGGTGCGCGAGCGGTTTCCCGCGGCGTCCGCCAGCCTCTTGGGGAGGCGCGTTCAGCCTTGGCGTCCGCCTCCCGGATTGCGGCGGCGACGGCGGCGGCGCTTGGGCGCCGGCGCGGACGCCGAGGCGGCCTGGCCGTCGGTGCCGGTCGCCTGGCCGCCCTGGGTCGCCTGGGCCTCGGCCTCCTCTTCGTCGTCGGCGTCGACCTCGCCCCTGGGCTGCGCGCGCGGCCTCGGCCTGGGCGCGACCAGCAGGTCCGGCGACATCGCCCCGACCGGAATCTTCTGTTCGATGTAGGCCTCGATCTCCGGCAACGTCATCGCGTACAGGTCGCAGGCGAAGCTGATGGCGTCGCCCTCGGCCCCCAGCCGCGCGGTCCGGCCGATGCGGTGCACGTAGTCCTCTGCGTCGTGCGGCAGGTCGTAGTTGAATACGTGGCTGACTTCCGGGATGTGCAGCCCGCGCGCGGCCACATCGGTCGCCACCAGGATGTCGATCTCGCCGCGCTGGAACTTCGCCAGCAGGCTCTGGCGCTTGCGCTGTGGCACGTCGCCCGAAAGCGCGGCCACCGAGTGGCCGTGGCGCTCGAGCCTGCGGGTGAGGCGTTCGACCTCGGCCTTGGTATTGGCGAAGATCATGGTCCGGTTGGTCCCGGTGCGCAGCAGCAGGTTCAGCAGCAGCGGCATCTTCTCCTCGCTGGCCGGGAAGTACACGGCCTGGCGCACGCGCGCGGCGGTGATGCTCTCGGTCTCCACCACCAGCTTCTTGGGCTCGTGCATGTGCTCGTAGGCCAGCTCCAGCACGCGGTAGGACAGCGTGGCCGAGAACATCAGGCTCTGCCGCTCGCCGCTGGCCGGCATCCGGCGCAGGACGTAGCGGATGTCCTTGATGAAGCCCAGGTCGAACATGCGGTCGGCCTCGTCGATCACGACCACCTCCACCGCCTGCAGGCCGAAGATCTTCTGCTTGTAGTAGTCGATCAGCCGGCCCGGCGTGGCGATGATGATGTCCGACCCGGCGCGCAGGGCGTCGCGCTGCTTGTCGTAGTCCACCCCGCCGTAGACCAGGTTGATCTTCAGGCCCAGCGGCGCGGCGATCTTCATCGCGTCCTTGTGGATCTGCATGGCCAGCTCGCGGGTGGGCGCGATCATCACCGAGCGGGGGTCGGCGTCGTGGCGGTCGGCCAGCGCCGGGCGCCGCAGCAGGCGGTCGATGGTGGCCACCAGGAAGGCCAGCGTCTTGCCGGTGCCGGTCTGGGCCTGGCCGGCGACATCGCCGCCGGCCAGGGCCACCGGCAGGGCCAGCGCCTGGATCGGGGTGCAGCGCACGAACCCGGCCGACTCCAGCCCGGCTTGCAGGGCCGGATGCAGGTCGAAGCTGGAAAATGCGATGTCGGTGAGCGGTTTGTCGGTCATTCGGAAGGTCCGGGGGTCCGGGTCGGGGGCGCGGGGAGAAGCGCGCCCAGGCTTCATTCACGGGCGTCACGGGCGGTCGGTGGGGGTGGCGGGGCCGCGGCGGTTGCGCCGCGAACCGCCAGTCCGCAAACTGCGGCGACCGGCGGACAAGACCTTGTCCGCACACCGTTCGGCCCCCAAGTGTAGCCGAAGCTGCCCGTCGGCCCGCGTGCGGCGGCCTTGTTTTTCTCAGGAGTGCACCCGTGAGCGAGCGCGTCATCCACGTCAACGACGCCGATTTCCAGTCCCAGGTCCTGGATTCGGACGAGCCTGTGCTGGTCGATTTCTGGGCCGAATGGTGCGGCCCCTGCAAGATGATCGCGCCGCTCGTGGACGAGATCGCAGAGAGCTATGCGGGCAAGCTGAAGGTCGCCAAGATCAACATCGACCACAACCAGCTCACGCCACGCCAGTACGCGGTGCGCGGGATCCCGACGCTGATGCTGTTCAAGGGCGGCAAGGTCCAGGCCACGCAGGTGGGCGCCGTCAGCAGGGGCGCGCTCACGCAGTTGATCGACAAGGCGATTTGAGCGCAGGCAGCTCGCACCTGCGCTTCACACCCCGGCCACGCCTGAAGCCGGGATAATCCACGGGCACCGGAATGCTTTACCTGCGCCCCGGCGCAGTGGTAGCTTAGGTCTCGAACACGCGGAGCCGTAGAGCAGGCCGATCGAACCCCGGCCCTGCCGTTACCGGTTGCTCGCGACTCTCTTGCTCGCCTCTCCCTTTCTTCGAACTCGCAGCAGCGAGGATCCCCGTGCTGGAAAACGAAAACGATTCCCCAGGCGGCGAGTCCGCCGATTCCGTGCCCGAACCCGGTCGCGGCGACCCGGCGCAGTCCGAGCAGGGCCAGCGCGCCGACGAAGCCCGGCCCGAGCAGGGCCAGCGGACCGAGGAAGGCGGCGCCAACCGCGGCGAGGAGCAGCGCTTCGAGCGCGGCCGCCGCGGCCGCCACCGCCGCAACCGCCGCGGCCGCGAGCGCGACGAGCGCATGCCCGAACGCGACGAGGACGAGGACGAGTCCGAGGACGGCGAGGAGGACAACGGCCGTCCCAAGCTGCCCTCGATCAGCCTGTCCGAGCTCAAGCGCAAGCCCGCCCAGGAACTGCTGGATATGGCCGAGGAGCTGGGCATCCACGAGGGCGTGGCGCGCGCGCGCAAGCAGGACGTCACCTTCCAGCTGCTCAAGGTGCTCACCCGCGCCCGCGACGTCATCGGCGAGGGCGTGCTGGAGATCCTGCCCGACGGCTTCGGCTTCCTGCGCTCGGCCGACGCCAGCTACTTGGCCGGCCCGGACGATGTCTACATCTCGCCCAGCCAGATCCGCCGCTTCAATCTGCGCACCGGCGATTACCTGATCGGAAAGATCCGTCCGCCCAAGGACGGCGAGCGCTACTTCGCGCTGCTGAAGGTCAACCAGATCAACGGCGAGCCGCCGGAGGCCTCGAAGAACAAGATCCTGTTCGAGAACCTCACGCCGCTGTTCCCGCGCGCGCGCTTCGTGCTCGAGCGCGGCAACGGCTCCACCGAGGACATCACCGGCCGCATCCTCGACCTGATGGCCCCGGTGGGCAAGGGCCAGCGCGGCCTGATCGTCTCCCCGCCCAAGGCCGGCAAGACGATGATCCTGCAGCAGCTGGCCACCGCGATCACCACCAACCACCCGGACGTGCACCTGATCGTGCTGCTGATCGACGAGCGGCCCGAGGAAGTCACCGAGATGCAGCGCACCGTGCGCGGCGAGGTGATCTCCTCGACCTTCGACGAGCCGGCCGCGCGCCACGTGCAGGTCGCCGAGATGGTGATCGAGCGCGCCAAGCGCCTGGTCGAGCACAAGCTCGACGTGGTGATCCTGCTCGACTCCATCACCCGCCTGGCGCGCGCCTACAACACCGTGGTGCCGAGCTCGGGCAAGGTGCTCACCGGCGGCGTGGACGCCAACGCGCTGCAGCGGCCCAAGCGCTTCTTCGGCGCCGCGCGCAAGGCCGAGGAAGGCGGCTCGCTGACGATCGTCGCCACCGCGCTGGTCGACACCGGCAGCAAGATGGACGAGGTGATCTACGAGGAGTTCAAGGGCACCGGCAACATGGAGGTGCACCTGGACCGCCGCATCGCCGAGAAGCGCGTGTACCCGGCAATCAACATCAACCGCTCCGGCACCCGCCGCGAGGAGCTGCTGATCGAGGCCGACATGCTCCAGAAGATCTGGATCCTGCGCAAGCTGCTGCACCCGATGGACGAGCTGGCGGCCATGGAGTTCCTGCTCGACAAGATGAAGAACACCAAGACCAACGAGGAGTTCTTCCAGTTCATGAAGCGCTGAGGCGCCGGCTGGAGCACGCGTATCCGACGCCGGCGCCAGCCGGCGTCGTCGTTTCCGGCCACCGCATCCGGACCGGTCCGACTTCGGATATCGTGGGCCCATGCTCGGCGACAGCTTCCTGGACTACACCCTGGTGTTCCTGCTGGCCACGGTCGTCGCCGTGCCGCTGTTCCGCGCGCTCGGACTCGGGGCGGTGCTCGGCTACCTGGTCGCCGGCATCGCGCTGGGCCCGGACCTGCTGGGCGTGTTCCGGGACCCGGAGGAAGCCTTGGCGATCTCCGAGTTCGGCGTGGTGATGATGCTGTTCATCATCGGGCTGGAGCTCTCGCCCTCGCGGCTGTGGCTGATGCGGCGGCAGGTGTTCGGGGCCGGCACGGCGCAGGTCCTGGCCTCGGCGCTGGTGATCACCCCGCTGCTGCTGTGGTGGGGCCTGGGGCCGCGCGCGGCGGTGCTGGCCGGCATCGCGCTGGCGCTGTCCTCCACCGCGGTGGGCCTGCAGCTGCTGGCCGAGAACCGCGAGCTCAACCACGTCCACGGCCGCACCGCGTTTGCGATCCTGCTGTTCCAGGACCTGGCCGCGATCCCGCTGATCGCCGCCGTGCCGCTGCTGGGCGTGGCCGCCGCGCCGCCGCCCGAAGGCATGCTCGAGCCGCTGCTGTACGGCATCGGCGCGATCGCCGTGCTGGTGATCGGCGGGCGCTACGTGCTGCGCTACCTGTTCGCCTGGATCGCGCGCACGCGCAGCATCGAGGTGTTCTCGGCGGCCACGCTGCTGGTGGTCGCGGGATCGGCCTGGTTGATGCACACGGCCGGGCTGTCGATGGGGCTGGGTGCGTTCCTGGCCGGCGTGCTGCTGGCCGAGTCCGAGTTCCGCCACGAGCTGGAGAGCCACATCGAGCCGTTCAAGGGCCTGCTGCTGGGGCTGTTCTTCATGGCCGTGGGCATGAGCATCGACCTGGACGTGCTCGAACGCGAGCCGCAGGCGATCGCGCTGGGCGTGCTGGCGCTGCTGGCGATCAAGACCGCGGTGCTGTTCGCGGTCGGCCGCGGGCTGGTGCGCCTGCGCCTGCGTGCCACGGTCCTGCTGTGCGCGGTGCTGGCGATGGGCGGCGAGTTCGCCTTCGTGGTCTTCTCCGAGGCGCTGCGGGTGGGACTGATCGTTCCGACGCAGCGCGACGTGCTGGTGGTGATCGTGGGCATCTCCATGGCGATGGCGCCGCTGTTCCTGGTCGCGCTGCGGCGCCTGCTACCGGTAGCCGAACGCGAGGCGCCACCGCAGTTCGACCCCATCGATGCGGAACAGCCACGGGTCATCATCGCCGGCTTCGGACGCTTCGGACAGGTGGTCGGGCGCCTGCTCAGTGCCCACCGGATCCCGTACACCGCGCTCGAGCACAGTCCCGAGCAGGTCGAGGTCTCGCGCCGCTTCGGCTCCACCATCTTCTACGGCGACCCTTCGCGGCCGGAGCTGCTGCGCGCGGCTGGCGCCGACAAGGCCGAGATCTTCGTACTGGCCACCGACGATCCGGAGCAGAACGTGCACACCGCGCGGCTGGTCCGCCGACTCTACCCGAACCTGAAGCTGTATGCGCGCGCGCGAAACCGCCAGCACGCGTTCCGGCTCATGGACCTGCGCATCGACGGCATCGTGCGCGAGACCCTGTTCTCCAGCCTGGAACTGGGCCGCCAGGTGCTGATGGGGCTGGGCCAGGATGCGGAGACCTCGCACCGGCGCGTGGAAACCTTCCGGCGCCACGACGAGTCGCTGCTGCTGGAGCAGCACCTGGTCTACGACGACGAGACCCGGCTGATCGAAAGCGCCGCCGAAGCGCGCGATGAGTTGCGCCGGCTGTTCGAGGCCGATGCCCGCAGCATGCGCGATCGCGACACCGGGGACTGATACCGGCACCGTGCCGCACCGCTCCGCCCGCCACCCCCACCCGGCCTCCCCCTACGCGCCTTCGGCGCGCAAGGGGAGGGGCAAATCCGCTCGGACTCCCTCCTATTCGCGCGGCAAAAGGGGAGGAGCGAAGCCTTCCGGACTCCCTCCCTTTCGCGCAGCGAAGGGGAGGGCCGGGGAGGGGTCGCGCGACGCAGCCGCGCGCGGGACGCGCCGCAACTTGCCATCGTCCGGGAGGGGTCGCGCGGCACAGCCGCGCGTGCCGCTTGCGCTAATCTCCTGGCCGCAGGAAGCGCGCCAGCGACGGCTCGCCGCGCGTGGGCTCGACCGCCTGGGCGATGTCGACGAATCCGCGCATCAGGGCGACGTCGTGCGCAGTCCGGTTCAGCGCGTCGCGGCGCCCGGCGTCGGCACCGGCGGCGAGCAGGCGTGCCAGGACCCGCGGCAGGCCGTGCAGCGCGGCCAGATGCAGCGGCCCGAAGCCGCGGCGGTCGGCGACATCCAGCGCGACGCCGCGCTCGAGCAGCAGCTCCAGCAGCGGCAGCAGGCCGGCCTCGTCACCGGGCACGCCGGGTTCGGCCTGGGCACCGAGCAGCAGCAGCAGCGCGTTCTGGCCGCGCGCGTTGACGGCGTGCGGGTCGGCTTCCGCCTCCAGCAGCACCCGCATCAGTGCTGCGGCGCGCTCGCGCTCGGCGCCCGCGAATCCGAACTGCGCGGCCGCCAGCAACGCGCTGTTGCCCGAATCGTCCCGCGCATCGACCTGGGCACCGTGCGCCAGCAGGGTGCGGGCGATCGCCGGCAGCCCCAGCGCCGCGGCGATCATCAGCGGGGTGACGGCGCCGGGGAGGAGGCGGTCCGCACCGGCCCCGTGTTCGAGCAGCGTCGCCACCACCGGCTCGAAGCCCATGCTCACGGCCGCCGACAGGCAGGTGGCACCGGCGTGTGCGGCATGGTCCGGATCGGCACCATGCGCCAGCAGCCACTGCACCACCGGCAGCTGCCCGTTGCCGCTGGCGCGCAGCAGGGCGGTGCAGCCCTGCCCGTCGCCGGCGTCGAGCGGCAGGCCCAGCTCCACCAGCCGGCGGACCGCGGCCAGGTCCCCGGCAGCGGCCGCGGTGGTCAGGTCCAGCGGCAGCAGGCGCCGTCCTGGCAGCGGCCAGCCGGACCAGTCCAGCCATCGCACCAGGTCGCCGCGCCCGGCCGCGAACGCCCGGCCGACCGGGGTCTGGCCATCGCGGCCACGACGCTGCGGATCGGCGCCATGGCGCACCAGCAGTCGCACCGCGTTTTCCAATCCCATCGTGCAGGCCACCTGCAGCGCTCCGGAGCCGGCCTCGTCGCGCAGGTTCGGGTCCTGGCCCGACTCCAGCAGCACCTCGGCCAGGCGCAGCCAGCCCAGGCGCAGTGCCAGCAGCAGGGGCGACTCGCCCCGGCGGGCGCTGCCGAACGGATCGGCGCCGCCTCCGAGCAGGCGCAGTGCAAGCAACTCGTGACCGCGGCCGGACAGGTCCCGCGCCAGCGACGCTTCCAGGAAACGCGCCAGGCCGCCGGCCCCGGTCGGCACAGCGCCCGCGTCCAGCAGCACCGACAACGCGCGGTGCGCACCGGCGTCGCCGTCGAGCAGCGCGAAGGCCAGGCAGTCGCCACCGGCCACCGCACACTCGGTGTCCACGCTGCGCTGCAGCAACCAGCGCAGCGAGGACAACGGCGCCTGGTCCTCGGCCAGCGCCAGGCAGGCGGCGGCGCGGTCGGCCGCGCTCATGCCGCCGCCCAGCGCCAGCGCGCGCTCGGCGCGATCGGTGCGGCATTCCATCAGCGCTGCGTGCAGCAGCTGCGCCGGCGGCAGGTCGGGCAGGCGCTCGCCCTCGCCGGCGCACACGCTGGCGGGCATCGGAAACTCCGGATCGATCGCCGCCACCAGGGTCCAGCGGCCGGCCGCCACGGCATGGTCGATCGCGCGCAGCCCGTCGCGGCAGCGCAGCTGCGGATCGGCACCGGCGTCCAGCAGCAGCCGCAGCGTTTCCTCGTCGGCCTTCGCGGACTGGCAGGCGATGATGAGCACAGTGCGACCGGTGTGGTCGCGGCGGTCCGGATCCGGCGCAGCCACAAGCAGCGCGCGCAGGACCGCGTTGGCGCCCGAGCGGGCCGCCTCCATCAGTGCGGTGACTCCGTGCCCGTCGCAGGCGTCGGCCACGGCACCGGCTGCCAGCAACGCCCGCGCGATGCCCGCATTGCCGTGCAGGCTCGCGCTCATCAATGCGGTGCGTTCGAGCGCCCCGCGCGCATCCACGCGTGCCTTGTGACGCAGCAGCAGCTGCGTGCCCGCCTCGTCGTCGTCCTCGCTGGCCGCCGCGGCCAGCAACACCGGCGCTCCACCATCGGGCTGCGGGCGCGCACCGCGCTCGAGCAGAAACTTCGCCACCCGCCAGTTGCCGCTGGCGCAGGCGGCCGCCAGCGGCGTCAGTCCATGGCGGTCGACCGCGTCGACCGTGGCGCCGGCATCGAGCAGCTGCGCGGCGACGCCCGGATCGGTACTGCGTGCGGCATGGTGCAGCGCAGTGGCGCCATCGCGGTCGGCGGCGTCCGGATCGGCGCCGTTGGCCAGCAGCGTCGCCACTGCGTCGGGACGACCCTGGTAGCTGTCGCGGGTGGCCGCCAGCAGGGGCGTGAGTCCATGGTGGCGCAGGTTCACGTCGACGCCGTCGGCGATCAGGCGGCGCAGCAGCGAAAGGTCCGGCAGCACGGCCGCCAGCATCGCCAGCGTGCGCTGGTCGCGCGCGCCCGGCAGCGGCGGCGCCTGGACATCCACACCGGCATCGATCAGGGCCAGTGCACGCACGGTATCGCCGGCGCGTGCGGCCGCATACAGTGCCTCGACCGGATCGACCTCGCGCACCAGGTCCGTGTAGGGGACCGGTTCGATGCCGGCGCGTTCCCCGGTCGCCGCGGCCTGCGGCTCATCGGCCAGGTCGGCCAGGTCGGCCAGGCGGCGGGCGGCCAGCGCCACCACCAGCACGCAGGCGACCGCTGCCAGCGCGGCCACCAGCGACCACAGCAGCGGGCGCGGGACCGGCTCGAACACCGGAGCGAACAGCAGCAGCGCCGGTGCCGCCGCCAGCCAGGCGAATTCGAGCGTCGCCACCCCGGCCCCGCCCAGCCAGCCTCCGCGCGTGGCCAGCCACCCGGCATGCCTGAGGCTCTCGCGGGCCGTCGCCCAGGGCCAGGGCCGGGCCTGGATCGCCGCCTGCTCCCAGAGGAACGGCAGGGCCGGCGCGGGCCACAGCCGCCACAGCAGCAGCCATGCCGCCGCCGCGATGGCCGACAGCGCCAGGACCGCGCCCAGGCTGCCCTGCGTCAGCAGCTGCTTGGCCGGCCACCAGGTTGTGCCGGCGACGATGCCCGCGCCCAGCGCCAGCAACAGCAGCGCCGGGACACCGCGACGCCACAGCGAGGCCAGGAAGCCGGACTCGAACTGGTAACCGAGCGCGAACACCGCCGCAGCGAGCAGACACGGCTGCGCCAGAGTCCATGCCGCCCACGCACCGGCACCGGTCAACCACCCGGGCAACGTCGCCAACGCCAGTCCCGGCACGAAGGCGAGCAGCGACAGTGCGATGACGCGCGCGCGCGGCAGCGCCGCGCCCTCAGCCCGCAGCATGATCGGGCGCCGGCGGGGGAAGCTGCAGGTGGAAGCCGCGGTCCATCAGGTTGCGCCGCACCACCGTGGCATCGCCGCGGGACAGGGTCCGGTGGGGCGTGAGCGCGAACTCGAGCGCGAACTCGAACGGCGCCAGCGGCGCCGACACCGCCTCGGGCAGGCAGGCAAAATCGTCGCGCCGGCCCAGGTATACATAGGTGTCGGGACGGCGGCGGCTGCGGTAGACGAAAACCTGCATCGCGGAAACGGGGCCCAGGACTGCGCGTTCGGGACGCGCCCGATTGTGGCCGCAAAACGCGGTGGCGGCCAGCGGACCGGATGGATCCAGGTTCCGGTCGCAGGAGCACGACGCCTTGCACCGGCATCGCGCGCTGCTACTCTGCGCCGGCTTCGCCGACGAGGAACCCCGCATGCGTGTCCCGCTGCTGCTGCTGTCCCTGGCCCTGAGCCCGGCCCTGTTCCTGGCCGTGGCCCCGTGCGCCGGCGCGCAGGCGCTGACGCTGGAACAGATCATGGCCGACCCGGACTGGATCGGACCGGCGGTCGAGAATCCGTACTGGAGCCTGGACGGCACCGGCGTGCAGTTCGAGCTCAAGCGCGCCGGCAGCCCGTTGCGGGACCTGTATGGGCTGCCCGTGCAGGGCGGGGCGATGCAGCCGGTGGACGATGCCGGGCGTGCCGGGCTCGATGCGCCCGACCCGGTCTACGACGCCCGCCGCGAGCGCGCGCTGTTCGTGCGCAACGGCGATGTGTTCCTGCGCGATCTTCGCAGCGGCGTGCTGCAGCAGCTCACCCGCAGCGAAGCCTCCGAGAGCCACCCGCAGTTCCAGGCCGACGGCGGACACGTGGCCTGGCGCCTGGGCAACGACTGGTACCTGTACGAGCTGGCCCGCGGCGTCGGCGGGCCGGCGACCGTGCTCAAGCTCGAACCGGAGCCCGACGCCGCCGACGAGGACGCGCACGACGAGGACCTGCGCCGGATGCAGCTGCGGCTGATCGGGACGCTGGCGCGCGAAAGGGACAAACGCCAGGCGCAGCGCTCGCGCGAGAACGCGCTGCGCCGCATCGACCCGACCCGGACGCCGCCGCCGTTCCACCTGGGCGATGCGATCGAGATCGCCGACAGCGCGCTCTCGCCGGACGGCCGCTGGATGCTGCTGGTCACCCAGGACAAGGAGCACGATGCCGGACGCAAGGGCCAGATGCCCAGGTACGTCACCGAGTCGGGCTACAACGAGGTCGAGGATGTGCGCACCCGCGTCGGGCGCAACCCCCCGCAGGGCCAGAAACTGGTGCTGCTGGACCTGCGCACGCACACCCGGCACGGGCTGGCCATCGATCCTCTGCCGGGCATCGGGGACGATCCGCTGGCGCAGCTGCGCACGGCCGCCGGCGAGGAGCCGATGAAGGCGCCGCGCGGCGTCCGCGTGGAGGCACTGCGCTTCAGCCACGACGGCGCCGATGCGGCGGTGATGCTGCGCGCGGTCGACAACAAGGACCGCTGGATCGCCCGGGTCGACTTCGATGCGCGGCGGCTGGTGCCGGCGCACCGCCTCACCGACCCGGCCTGGATCAACTGGAACTTCAACGAGTTCGGATTCCTGCCCGGCACCGGCACGCTGTGGTTCGTGTCCGAGGAGAGCGGCTACGGACACCTGTACACGCAGCGCGACCGCGCCCGTCCCAGGCCGCTGACATCGGGCCGGTGGGAGGTGTACGCACCGCAGCCGACTCCGGACGGGCTCGGCTTCCACTTTATCGGCAACCGCGACTGGCCCGGCGACTACGAACTGTTCGAGCTGCGCCTGGACGATGGCGCGCCGCGCGCGTTGACCGCACTCGACGGCGTGGAGCGGTTCGCGCTCTCGCCCGACGCCAGGCGGGTACTGGTGTCCTACTCGGGCAGCTATCTGCCCATGCAGCTGGCCGTGGTCGACCTGCCCACCGGCGAGATCCGCAGGCTGACCGATACCCGTAGCCAGGCCTTCCGGGCGATCGACTGGATGGCGCCGGAGTTCGTGCAGGTGCCCTCCTCGCACGTGGACCGGCCGCTGTGGTCGAAGCTGTACCTGCCGCCCTCGATGCAGCCCGATCGCAGCTACCCGGTGGTGATGTTCGTGCACGGCGCCGGCTACACCCAGAACGTGCACGCGAAATATCCGTACTACTTCCGCGAGCAGATGTTCCACAACCTGCTCGCGCACGAGGGCTACATCGTGCTGGACATCGACTACCGTGCATCGGAGGGCTATGGCCGCGACTGGCGCACGGCGATCTACCGGCAGATGGGTCACCCGGAACTGGAGGACTACCTGGACGGCATCGACTGGCTGGTGGCGCACCACCAGGCCGACCGCAGCCGCGTGGGCATCTACGGCGGCAGCTACGGCGGATTCATGACCTTCATGGCGATGTTCCGCGCGCCCGAGGCGTTCCGCGCCGGCGCCGCACTGCGCCCGGTCACCGACTGGTCCATGTACAACCACGAGTACACGTCCAACATCCTCAACACGCCCGGGCTGGATCCGGAGGCCTACGCGAAAAGCTCGCCGATCGAGTTCGCCGAAGGCCTGCAGGGCGCGCTGCTGATCGCCCACGGCATGCTCGACGACAACGTCTTCTACCAGGACTCGGTGCGGCTGGCGCAACGGCTGATCGAACTGGGCAAACGCGATTGGGAGCTGGCCAGCTACCCGCTCGAACGCCACAGCTTCGTGCACCCGGAGTCGTGGCTGGACGAGTACCGGCGCATTCACGAGCTGTTCTCGCGCACGCTGCGGCCCGATGCGCCGGCCGCCAGGTCGGCGCCGTAACGGTTCGGATCACGCTCGAGTCTCCGCCCGCAACCCCCTCCCAGCCTCCCCCTCCACGCCTGCGGCCCGCAAGGGGAGGAGACAAGCCGGCGATCGCCCTCCCTCCCTCAACTCGGCAATCCCCTCCCCTTCGCTGCGCGAAGGGGAGGGCCAGGGGGGTCACGCGGCGCAGCCGCGCGCGGGGCGCGCCGCAACGCCCTGCCGGACTCCCCCTCGGGTGCGGCGCGCCCGGAGAGCAGAGCGGCGCGCGAGTGCGGCACAATTGCTGCCATGACCGACATCGCCGACACCGTCGCCGCACGCTGGCGCGCCCTGCAGGACACGATCTGCAGCGCGATCGAGTCTGTCGACGCTACGGCGCGGTTCGGCGAAGACGCCTGGACACGCGCCCACGGCGGTGGCGGCCGCACCCGGGTGCTGAAAGACGGCGGAGTCTTCGAGCAGGCCGGCATCGGCTACTCGGACGTGCACGGCGCGGCCCTGCCACCCAGCGCCACGGCGCGCCGGCCGGAGCTGGCCGGGGCACCGTTCCGCGCGGTCGGCGTCTCGCTGGTGTTCCACCCGCGCAATCCGTACGTGCCGACCACGCACATGAACGTGCGCTACTTTCAGGCGCGTCCGGGCGGTGGCGAACCGGTGTGGTGGTTCGGCGGCGGCTTCGACCTGACGCCGTTCTATCCCTTCGACGAGGACGTGCTGCACTGGCACCGGGTGGCCGCGGGCGTGTGCGCGCCGCACGGCGCCGAGACCTACCGGCGCTTCAAGGCCGGGTGCGACGAGTACTTCTTCCTCGGGCACCGCGACGAGACCCGCGGCGTGGGCGGGCTGTTCTTCGACGACCTGGACGCCTGGGGCTTCGAGGCCTGCCTGGGGTTCACCGCGGATGTCGGCGCGGCGTTCCTGGACGCCTACCTGCCGATCGTGGAGCGCCGCCGCCACCTGCCCTGGGGCGAGCGCGAGCGCGAGTTCCAGCTGTACCGCCGCGGCCGCTACGTCGAGTTCAACCTGGTGTGGGACCGCGGCACGCTGTTTGGTCTGCAGTCGGGCGGCCGCACCGAATCGATCCTGATGAGCCTGCCGCCGCGCGTGCGCTTCGAGTACGGCTACGCCCCCGAGCCGGGAACCGCCGAGGCGCGCCTGTCCGAGTACCTGCGCCCCCGCGACTGGCTCACCGAACTGGCCCAGGCGCCGACCCCTGAGCCCTGAGCCCTGGGCCCTGGGCCCTTAGCCCTGAATTCCGGGCCCACAAATAAAGCGCCCCGCAGGCGAGGGGGGCGCCTGCGGGGCCGGGGTTGGAGAGCGGTTTGGGGAGGAACCGTCATCTCCTGGGGATCCACTCAGGGAGGTGAGTGAATCGGACGGACGTTGCGTCCGTCGCGAACATGAGATCACTGCGTCCCTGAGAAGTTCGTGAACTTTTCCGTTAACAAACCGTCAAGTTCAGAAACCGTTCAGCCGAAAAATCCGCCCCGCCCGCCCCAGATTCCCCGGGTCCCGGGTCCCAGGTCCCGAGCCCCGCCTAATGCGCCTCGTCCCAGTTCGCCCCCACCCCCGTATCCACGATCAACGGCACCCGCAGTTCGGCGGCACCCTGCATCAGCTCGCGCACCCGTTCGACCAGGGTCTGCGCGAAGTCCTGGTCGGCCTCGAACACCAGCTCGTCGTGGACCTGCATGATCATCGCGGCGCGGGCGCCGGTCTCGGCCAGCCAGCGGTCCACTGACACCATCGCGCGCTTGATGATGTCGGCCGCCGTGCCCTGCATCGGCGCATTGATGGCGGCACGCTCGGCCCCGGCGCGCACGGCCGCGTTGCGTGCGTTGATCTGTGCCAGGTGCAGGCGACGCCCGAACACGGTCTCTACCCAGCCGCGCTCGCGCGCGAGCTGGCGCGTGCCCTCCATGAAGCTCAGCACGCCCGGGTAACGCGCGAAGTAGCGCTCGATGTAGCGCGCGGCCTGGCCGCGGTCGATGCCCAGCTGCCGCGCCAGTCCGAATGCGCTCATGCCATACATCAGGCCGAAGTTGATCGCCTTGGCGGCGCGCCGCTGGTCCGGGCCGACCTGCTCCAGCGGCACCTCGAACACCTCGCTGGCGGTGGCGCGGTGCACGTCCTGGCCGCCGGCGAAGGCCGACATCAGCCCCGGGTCGCCGGACAGGTGCGCCATGATCCGCAACTCGATCTGCGAGTAGTCGGCCGCGACGATGCAGCGGCCCGGCGGCGCCACGAAGGCACGGCGGATGCGGCGGCCGTCCTCGGTGCGGATCGGGATGTTCTGCAGGTTCGGATCCGAGGACGAGAGCCGGCCGGTGGCGGCGCCGGCCTGGTGGTAGCTGGTGTGCACGCGCCCGGTGTCGGGGTGGATCGCCCCGGGCAGCTTGTCGGTGTAGGTGGAGCGCAGCTTGGCCAGGCCGCGGTATTCGACGATCAACCGGGGCAGTTCGTGCTCGTGGGCGAGCTGTTCGAGCACGTCCTCGTTGGTGGAGGGCTGGCCGGTGGGGGTTTTGGCGATCACCGGCAGGCCCAGTTCGTCGAACAGCAGGGCCTGCAGCTGCTTGGGCGAGTCCAGGTTGAAGCTGCGCCGCGCCACCGCGTAGGCGTGCTGCTGGGCCGCGTGCATGCGCCGCGCAAGGTCCTGGCTCTGGCGCCCGAGCTCGGCGGCGTCGATCAGCACGCCGTTGGCTTCGATGCGCTGCAGCACCGGCACCAGCGGCATCTCGATGTCGGTGAACACGGCGGCCAGGCGCGGCTCCGACTGGAGCCTGGGCCACAGTGCGTGGTGCAGGCGCAGGGTGATGTCGGCGTCCTCGGCCGCGTATTCGCCGGCGCGCTCGATCTCCACGGACGGGAACGGGATCTGTTTCGCGCCCTTGCCGGCGACCTCCTCGTAGCGGATGGTGCGGTGGTCCAGGTAGCGCTCGGCCAGCGTGTCCATGTCGTGGCGCGCCAGCCCGGCGTTCCACACGAACGACTCGAGCAGGGTGTCGTAGGCGTAGCCGCGCACCTGCACGCCGCAGCGCGCCAGCACGTGCAGGTCGTACTTGCCGTGCTGTCCGACCTTGGGGATGGCCGGGTCCTCCAGGATCGGCCGCAGCGCCGCCAGCACGGCGTCGCGGTCCAGCTGGGCCGGTGCGCCGGGGTATTCGTGCGCCACCGGTACATAGGCCGCCTTGCCGGGCTCGACCGCGAAGCTCACGCCCACCAGGCGCGCGCGCATCGGGTCCAGGCTGTCGGTCTCGGTGTCGAAGGCGACCAGGCTGGCCGTGCGCAGTCGCTCGACCCAGGCCTGCAGGCGGGCCTGCTCGAGGATCACCTCGTAGTCGCCGCGGGCCGGCGCGGCAGGCGCGTCGCCCTCAGCCTCCGGCACATCGGGCGGCACCGGCGGCGGCGCTTGCGTCGCGGCATCGAGCTCGCGCAGCGCCTGGCGGAACTCGTACCGCCGGTACAGCTCGTGCAGCTGCTCGAGATCGCGCGCGCCCAGCGCCAGCTCCGCCGGGCCCTGCTCCAGCGGCACGTCGGTGCGGATGGTCACCAGTTCGCGGTTGACCGGCAGCCTCGCCAGCACCGCGCGCAGATTCTCGCCGAGCTTGCCGCCGACCTCGCCGGCGCGTTGCATGACCGCGTCGAGCGACCCGAACTGGTCCAGCCACTTGGCCGCGGTCTTGGGACCGCACTTGTCCACACCGCGCACGTTGTCGACGGTATCGCCCATCAGCGCCAGCAGGTCGATCACGCGCTCGGGCGGCACGCCGAACTTCGCGATCACCGCCTCGCGGTCCAGGGTGGTGCCGCTCATGGTGTTCACCAGGGTGATGCCCGGGCGCACCAGCTGGGCGAAGTCCTTGTCGGAGGTGGACACGGTGACCTCGATATCCTGCTGCGCGGCGGCCACGGCCAGGGTCCCGATCACGTCGTCGGCCTCCACCCCCGGCACGCGCAGGATCGGCATGCCCAGCGCCTGGACGATGCGCATCAGCGGCTCGACCTGGGCGCGCAGCTCCTCGGGCATCGGTGGCCGCGTGGCCTTGTAGTCGGGGTCGATCCGTTCGCGGAAGGTCGGCCCGGGGGCGTCGATCACGAAGGCTGCGTACTCGGGGCGTTCGGCCAGCGTGGCGCGCAGCATGTTGACCACGCCGAACAGCGCGCCGGTGGGCTCGCCGGCGGCATTGGTCAGCGGCGGCAGCGCATGGAATGCGCGGTACAGGTAGCTGGATCCGTCGATCAGGACGAGGCGCGGCATCGGAGCGTTCGCTGGCTTGGACGCGGCCGCGCGGCGCGGCGCGGGCCCGGCATTGTCGCAGGATTGACGCGCACGCCGGGAGCATGGTGCGGTGCTACGCTCCCCGCCCCGCCGGAGGCTCCCCATGCGCACGCCGACGATCATTTGGCTGTCCCTGTCCGCGGCCCTGCTGCTGGCCGGACCGGCCCTGTCCCAGGTACCCGACGCCGAACCGCTGCCTCCGCCGGACATCGACGATGCACCGGCACAGGAAGTGGCGCCGGCCGATCCGCCCGGGGCCGGCAGCGACGAGCTGCCGCCCAAGATTCCTCCGCCCCCGGGCACCGAGCCGCCCGAGGTCACCATCCGCACCGACGCCCAGACCGGGGACGTAGTCGAGGAATACCGCCAGGGCGGACAGGTCTACATGGTCGTGGTGCGCCCGCCCGTGGGTCCCGCCTACCGGCTGCTCGACACCAATGGTGACGGCCGCCTGGACAGCAACGACGCCGAGGGGCCGGTGCATCCGGTGTACTGGACGATCTACGAGTGGAACTGAGCGCCGGCGCGGGCGTCCGCCGCATCCAGGACGAGGACGCCGCACGCGCGGTCTGGCCGGTGATGGGCCAGTTGCGCACGCACCTGTCCGAGCGCGCGTTTCTCGACCAGGTCGCGCTGCAGCGGCACGAGGGCTATCGCCTCGCCGCCGTATTCGACCTCGACGGAAGCTGCCGCACCGTCGCCGGCTACCGGATCCAGACCATGCTGTGGCGCGGGCGCACGCTGTACGTGGACGACCTGGTCAGCGACCAGGCCGTGCGCGGCCAGGGCCATGCGCGGGCGCTGCTGGACTGGCTGTGCGATGAGGCGCGCAGCGAAGGCTGCACAGGGTTGCACCTGGATTCGGGCGTGCAGCGCCTCGAGGCGCACGCCTTCTACTTCCGCCGCGGCCTGCGCATCAGCGCCTACCACTTCTCGATCGACGTGTAGCGCGCCGGCGCCGCCGCGCATTGCTTCGTGGCGGGCCACGCGTCGCCGTGCCGGGATCGCGCGCCGGCGCTGTCCTCGCGCGTCCTTAGCTGGGCGAAGCGCGCACATCCTGTGCGCCCTTCGCGTCGCGGATCCGGTACATGCCCGGCCCCGCTCCCGTAATCGAGCAAGCTCGATTCCGTAGCGGCCATCCATGGCCGCGATTCTCTCCGGGTTCGCGTCGGGCGGACGGGCTTTGCGACGCGACATCCTGTCGCGGCGCAAAGGCGCGCACATCCCTGTGCGCGCCCCTGCGGGCCTGATCGTCCGCCCGCCGCCGCTGCGGATGCGCCGGCGCGCGATCCCGGCATGGCGACGCGCGGCTCGCTCCCGTGACGCCTCCGAGCCTCTCCGTTCGTGCTGACCCTTCGGCAGGCTCAGGGCAGGGTACGCCGCTGCGCGGCGTATCGAAGCACGAACAGCGCGGCGCACCGTACGTCGTTGTGGGAGCGGACCATGGCCGCGATCGACGAATCCAGAAACGCTCGACCTGCCTCGACGAGAGTGCCGCGGTCCGGGATCGCTTGCCGGGGGCATACGCGGCATGGATGCCGCGTCTGAGCCCCCATGGATGGGTTCACGGCGTCCCCCGGCAAGCGATACCGGACCGCGGCACGGCCGCCGGAGCGAAGACGGCCCAGACGAAACGCGGAGATCTCCCGTTGCCGGTTCTGCGCCCGCGCGGCACCATGGCGCCCCACGCTCCGGGAGGGACGGATGCTGCGGTTCGCGCGCGCGGTCGATGCGCTCAACGACGGGCTCGGCCGCCTGTGCGGCTGGCTCAGCGCCGCCATGGTGGCGCTGATGTTCGCGCTGGTGGTCGCACGTTACGCTTTCGGCGCCGGTTCCCTCGCTGCGCAGGAAGCGGTGCTGTGGCTGCACGCGATCGTGTTCCTGCTCGGCGCCGGCTTCGCGCTGCGCCACGACCGCCATGTCCGCGTCGACGTGTTCGCGCAGCGCCTGTCCGAGCGCGCCCGGGCGCGCATCGAGCTGCTCGGCGCCGTGCTGCTGCTGTTGCCGTTCTGCGTGTTCATGCTGTGGATCAGCCTGGACTACGTCGCCGCCAGCTGGTCGCTGCGCGAATCCTCGCGCGAGCCCGGCGGGCTGCCCGGCGTGTACCTGCTCAAGACGCTGATCCCGATCGCCGCCGCGACCCTGGCGCTGCAGGGCATCGCCCAGGCGCTGCGCGCCGTGCTCGCGCTGCGCGCCCGGCCCGACGCGGCGGCCTGAGCGACGCGCATGCAGACCTTCCTGCTGATCACCCTCGTGCTCGCGCTGTGCGCGGCACTGGCCGCCGGCTACCCGGTGGCCTTCACCCTGGCCGGCGTGGCGCTGCTGTTCGCCGGCCTGGGCTGGCTCACCGGCAGCTTCGACCCGGCTTTCCTGGAAGCGTTTCCGAACCGAGTGTTCGGGATCATGGGCAACGAGACGCTGGTGGCGGTGCCGCTGTTCATCTTCATGGGCGTGATGCTGGAGCGCTCGCGCCTGGCCGAGGAGTTGCTGGAGACCATCGCCGGCCTGTTCGGGCGCCGCCGCGGCGGACTGTCGGTGGCGGTGCTGCTGGTGGGCGCGCTGCTGGCCGCCTCCACCGGCATCGTCGGCGCCACCGTGGTGACGATGGGCCTGATCAGCCTGCCGGTGATGCTGCGCAACGGCTACGACCCGCGCGTGGCCACCGGCGGCATCTGCGCGGCCGGCACGCTGGGGCAGATCATCCCGCCATCGATCGTGCTCGTGCTGCTGGGCGACCAGCTCGGCAACGCCTACCAGCAGGCGCAGCTCAGCGCCGGCAACTTCGCCCCGGCGGCGGTGTCGGTGGGCGACCTGTTCGCCGGCGCCCTGCTGCCGGGCCTGCTGCTGGTGGCGCTGTACCTGGCCTGGGCGCTGTGGACGGCGTGGCGGCATCCCGAGCGCGCGCCGCCGCTGCGCGAGGACGCCTCGGCACGGCGCGGGGCACTGGCAGTACTCAAGGCGGTGACGCCGCCGCTGGCGCTGATCGTGGCGGTGCTGGGCTCGATCCTGGCCGGCATCGCCACGCCCACCGAGGCCGCCGCGGTCGGCGCCGTGGGTGCGACCGCGTTCGCCCTGCTGCGCCGGCAACTGGGCCTGGCGCGGCTGCGCGAGGTGATGGAGCAGACCGTGCTGGTCAACGCGATGGTGTTCGCGATCCTGCTGGGCGCTGCGCTGTTCTCGCTCGTGTTCCGTGGATTCGGTGGCGACGATGCGGTCCACGCGATGCTCACCGACCTGCCCGGCGGTGCCGCCGGCGCGGTGATCGCGGTGATGGCGATGATGTTCGTGCTCGGCTTCGTGCTCGACTTCATCGAGATCGTCTTCGTGGTGGTGCCGATCGTGGCGCCGGCGCTGCTGGCCCTGGGCGTGGACCCGGTGTGGCTGGGCGTGATGATGGCCATCAACTTGCAGACCAGCTTCCTGACCCCGCCGTTCGGCTTCGCGCTGTTCTACCTGCGCGGCGTGGCGCCGCCGTCGGTGCGCACGATCGACATCTACCGCGGCGTAGTCCCGTTCATCGTTATCCAGCTGGCGATGCTGGCGCTGCTGGCGGCATGGCCGGCGCTGGCGACCTGGCTGCCGGGGCTGCTGTACGGATGAGCGGGTCGCGGCGGGCCGGCCGGCCCGTCGTTCCTGCATCTTGCATCGATTCCATGATTCTGGAATGATCGAATCATGGAATCGCCCGACGCACTGGCGGTGCTCGCCGCCCTGGCCCAGGAGAGCCGGCTCGCGGTGTACCGCGAACTGGTCGCGCGCGAGCCCGACGGCGCGCACCCGCACGAGCTGGCCGAGGCCTTCGGCCTGGCGCCGGCCACGCTGTCCTTCCACCTGAAGGCGCTGCAGCACGCCGGCCTCGTGCACGCGCGCCGCAGCGGGCGCAATCTGCTCTATCGCGCCGACATCGAAGCCAGCCGGCGCCTGGTCGATTTCCTCACCCGTCACTGCTGTGGCGGCGATCCCGCACGCTGCCTGCCGCAGGCGCCCGCGCGCGGCGCGCGGCGTGCGGCCCGGGGCTGAGCCGATGGCCTTCCGCGTGCTGTTCCTGTGCACCGGCAACTCGGCGCGCAGCGTGCTGGCCGAGGCCACGCTCGAAGCCCTGGGTGCGCCGCGCTTCGCCGCCGCCAGCGCCGGCAGCCACCCGGCCGGCGCCGTGCATCCGGCCGCACTGGACCAGCTGCGCGCCCGCGGCTTCGGCACCGACGGCCTGCGCAGCAAGTCCTGGGACGAATTCGCCGCGCCCGGCAGCGCGCCGTTCGAGCTGGTGGTGACCGTGTGCGACCACGCCGCCGGCGAGGCCTGCCCGGCCTTCCCCGGCGATTTCACGCGCGTGCACTGGAGCCTGCCGGATCCGGCCGCGGTGGACGGCGACGCACGCGCGCGCGCCGAGGCCTTCGCACGCACGCACCGGGTGCTGCTGGCGCGGCTGCAGGCGCTGGTGGCCGAGCCGGTGGAAACCATGGACCGCGCCGCACTGACCGCCGCGATGCAGCGCATCGAGCGCCGCTACCCGCCCCTGCCCCTGACCTGAGCCGACCGCGCATCCCGATGGACAGCGCAACACCGGCGCCGCCGCTGGCCGCACGCATGGGCGCGTTCGAGCGCCACCTCTCGCTGTGGGTGCTGGCCTGCATGGCCGCGGGCACCGCGCTGGGCCACCTTGCGCCCGCCCCGTTCGCCTGGCTCGGCACCGCCGAAGTCGCCCGCATCAACCTGCCGGTGGCGGTGCTGGTGTGGCTGATGATCATCCCGATGCTGCTGAAGGTCGACTTCGGCGCCATGGCCAACGTGCGCCGGCACTGGCGCGGCATCGGCGTCACCGTGTTCGTGAACTGGGCGGTGAAGCCCTTTTCGATGGCACTGCTGGCGTGGGTGTTCGTGCGCCACCTGTTCGCGCCGTGGCTGCCGGCCGACCAGATCGACAGCTACACCGCCGGGCTGATCCTGCTGGCCGCCGCGCCGTGCACGGCGATGGTGTTCGTCTGGAGCCACCTGTGCGACGGCGACCCGGAGTTCACGCTGGGGCAGGTGGCGCTGAACGACCTGATCATGGTGTTCGCGTTCGCGCCGATCGTCGGCCTGCTGCTGGGCATGGCCGCGATCACCGTGCCCTGGGACACGTTGCTGCTGTCGGTGGTGCTGTACATCGTGGTGCCGGTGGTGGTGGCGGCGCTGCTGCGGCGGGCGCTGCTGGCCCGCGGCGGCGAGCCCCTGCTGCAGCGCGCGCTGACGCGGCTGGGCCCGGTCTCGCTGCTGGCGCTGCTGGCCACGTTGACGCTGCTGTTCGGCTTCCAGGGCCGGCAGATCGTGGAGCAGCCGGCGATCATCGCACTGCTGGCGGTGCCGATCGTGCTGCAGGTGTACCTGAACTCCGGGCTGGCCTACCTGCTCAACCGCCGCCTCGGCGTCGCCCACTGCGCCGCCGGCCCCTCGGCGCTGATCGGCGCCAGCAACTTCTTCGAGCTGGCGGTGGCCACCGCGATCGCGCTGTTCGGCGTGCGCTCGGGCGCGGCGCTGGCCACCGTGGTCGGCGTGCTGGTGGAGGTGCCGGTGATGCTCTCGGTGGTGCGCATCGTCAACGCCAGCCGGGGCTGGTACGAGCGCGGCGCGCCCGCAACGGCTACGACTTCCGGCCCGGCGGCGCGCCGGAGATCCTGATCCCCCGCCCCTCTCCCACGGGAAGAGGGGGATGCCGGCGGCGTGGCTCAGCGCGCGGCGTAGTAGGCGACCTCGGAGATCTCGTGGTAGCTCCGGGCCTGGTCGCGGAAGGCCTTGAACGATTCGTAGACGCGGGCGGTGAAGGGGTCGCCGGCGGCGGCCGCTTCGAGCACCTCGTCGGTGGCGCGCTTCAGCGCCGCCAGCACCGGCTTGGGCAGCGGCCTGAAATCGACCTTGTGCTCCTCGCGCAGGGTCACCAGCGCCTGCTGGTTGCGCGCGGTGTACTCGGCCAGCATGGCGTCGTTGACCATGCCGCAGCAGGCCTCGAGGATCGCCTTCAGGTCCTCGGGCAGGGCGTCGAAGTCGGGCTTGTGGACCATGCACTCCAGGGTCGGGCCCGGCTCCTGCCAGCCCGGGTAGTAGCAGTACCTGGCCACCTTGTGCAGGCCGAAGGCCAGGTCGTTGTACGGGCCCACCCACTCGGTGGCGTCGATGGCGCCCGACTGCAGCGCGGTGAACAGCTCGGCCCCGGGCAGGTTGACCGGGGTGGCGCCGAGCCGGGCGATGACCTCCCCGCCCAGCCCCGGCATGCGCATCTTCAGGCCCTGCAGGTCCGAGAGCGAGCGGATCTGGCGGTTGAACCAACCGGCCATCTGCACGCCGGTGTTGCCGGCGGCGAACGGGACCAGGTCGAACTGCGCGTACAGCTCCCGCCACAGCTCCATGCCGCCGCCGTGGCGCAGCCAGCCGTTCATCTCCTGCGCGTTGAGGCCGAAGGGCACGGCGCAGAAGAACGGCGCAGCGGTGGCTTTGCCCTTCCAGTAGTAGGCCGCCGAGTGGCCCAGCTGCACGGTGCCGCGGCTGACCGCGTCGAACACCTCGAAGGCCGGCACCAGCTCGCCGCCCCCGTAGACCTTGACCGTGACGCGCCCGCCGCTGGCGCGCGTGATCAGCTCGCCCAGCAGCGCCGCGCCGGTGCCCAGGCCGGGGAAGTTGGTCGGCCAGGCGGTGACCATCTTCCACTCGCGCGGCCGGCCGTCCTCGGCCTCGCCCGGCGCGCCCTGCTCGCGGCCGCAGGCGGCCAGCCCGGCGGCAGCGGCCGCGGTCGCTGCCGCAGCCAGCCATTGGCGTCGTTCCATCGCTTGCGTCCCGTGGCGTGATCGCCGGCGAGTGTAGGCCAGCGCCCGGGCGCAGCCAAACGCCGCCTGAACGCGGGCGGCACGATTGTCGCGGGCCCCGCTGCGGCCCCGTATCCCAACATGAACGCCGGCCTGCGCCGGCTACGGGGCTTCGCGCTACCATGACCGATCAGACACCGTCGCCGAGGGAGGCGACCATGAAGACCCATCTTGGTCACTACGAGATCGTCGGCGAACTCGGTCGCGGCGGCATGGGCGTGGTCTACAAGGGCTTCGAGCCCGCGCTGAACCGCCATGTCGCCATCAAGGAGCTCTCGCCCTCGCTGGCGCACGACCAGAACCTGGTCGAGCGCTTCCTGCGCGAGGCGCGCTCGATGGCGGCGCTGAACGATCCGCACATCATCCAGATCTACTTCATCGGCACCGAGGAGGCGACCGGACAGCCCTTCTTCGTGATGGAGTTCGTCGAGGGCGAGAGCCTCTCGCAGACGCTCAAGCGCGAGAACAAGCTCAGCGTCGAGAACGCGCTCAAGGTCATCCACCAGACCGCGCAGGGACTGGCCACCGCCCACGACAAGGGCGTGGTCCACCGCGACATCAAGCCCGGCAACCTGATGCTGAGCCCGCGCGGACAGGTCAAGATCGCCGACTTCGGCATCGCCCTGGCCAGCGGCGACTTCTCCAGGAAGCTCACTTCCACCGGCGAGTTCGTCGGCACCCCCGGCTACCTCTCGCCCGAGGTGTGCCTGGGCAAGCAGGTGGACCAGCGCTCGGACATTTTCTCGCTGGGCATCGTGCTCTACGAGATGCTCTCGGGCGACACGCCCTTCCACGACGAGAGCCCGCTGGGGCTGATGCTCGAGGTGGTCAAGGCCGAGATCCCGGACATCCGCGAGGTCAATTCCGAGGTCGATCCGCAGACCGCGTCGATCCTGACCAAGATGGTGTCCAAGGAACCCGACCAGCGCTTCCAGAGCTGCAACGACCTGGTCGCCGCGCTCGAGGCGCATCCGCTGGTGGCCAAGGGCGGCACCATCAAGCTGGCGGTGTCCAAGCCGGCGGCCGACGGCGCCACGGTCGTGGGCGCGCCCACGCCGGGCTCGCAGCCGCACCGCGTCCCGACCCCTCCGCCGCGCGTGGGTACGCCGCCGCCGCGCTCGGCCACCCCGGCGCCGGCGGCGCTGGCGGCCGAGGGCGCCACCCGCCAGTCGATGATCGAACAGGCGCAGCGGCGGCGCTCGCCGCTCCTGCCGATGGCGATCGTGGCAGTGCTGGTGCTGGTGCTGGCCGGCGGCGTGTACGCATTCCGGGGTCCGCTCTTCAGCTTCGTGGACGGCTTCGTCGACGGCTTCGCCGGCACCGACGCCTACGACGACGGCCGCAAGGCCGGCGAGGTCAGCAATCCGGTGGGCGTGAGCCGGGCCGACAGCGGCGGGACCGACAGCGCCGGTGCCGGGGCCACGGCCGCGGGCAGCGACGCCGGCGATGGCACCGGTGCGACCGCGCTGGTCACCGACGACCGTGCCGTGACCGACGCCGGCGTGAAGACCGAGCCGGTGGACGCGGTCGGCGCGGACACCGCGCTGGCGCAGAGCGACTCCACCCAGGACGCGTCTGTGCGCCCGTTGCGGGACGCCGTGGAAACCGTGGCCGAGCGCCGTGCCGAGCGTCGTGCCGAACGCCGCGAGCAGGTCGCGGCCGTCACCGAGCCGCGCAAGGTCGCCCCGCCGCGCTCGCCGCGGATCGCGGTGGTTGCTCTGGGCGACAACGCGATCACCTCGCCGGCCGAGCAGCGCATCGAAGCGGCGCTGATGCGGGCCGGCTTCGATGTGGTCGACGACAGCCTGATCGGCTACCTGGGCGGCGACCCCGCCTCGGTGCTCAACGGCCTGCGCGGCGAGGCCGAGGTCCTGGTGCTGGTCAATGCCGAGGCGATCGGCAGCCAGCAGCTCACCTACTATGGCCAGTCCTCCACGCTGTACTCGGCCTACCTGTCGGTGCGCGCCTACGCGATCGAGGGCAGGCGTCCGCTCGGCCCGGGCATCCGCCAGAAGGTCGACTTCGCCACGCTCAACGCGCAGGAAAAGGCGCTGGAGGTGGTGGAGCCGGGTATTCCGGACCTGATGAACGTGCTGGCGCCGTACCGGCCGCGCGGTCGCGGCTGAGCGCTCCTTCGTGAATGCGACGATGCCGCCCTCGGGCGGCATCGTCGTTTTCGGGGCGTGCCGATCGCGGCCAACGGCCGCTCCTACAGCGCTTCGTTGGTGGCGGGTCGATCTCAGGCCGGACTGAGATTCGCGTAGGCCACCACCAGCCACTTGCTGCCCTCGGCCTCGAAGTTGACCTGGACCCGCGCGTGCGCACCGGCGCCCTCGTAGTCGGTGACCACGCCCTCGCCGAAACTCGGGTGCACCACGCGCTGGCCCAGCGCCAGCCCGCCCATGTCCGGCTCGGCGGCATAGCGCGGCGCCATCACCGGACGCGAGACCTGCACCCGCGGGCGCACCTCGTGCAGCAGCTCGGTCGGGATCTCGCGCACGAAACGCGACGGGATTCCGTGGATGTCCATGCCGTGCAGCCGCCGGCTCTCGGCGTAGCACAGCACCAGCTTCTCGCGCGCGCGCGTCATGCCCACGTAGGCCAGCCGGCGTTCCTCCTCCAGCCGTCCGCTCTCCTGGATCGACTTGGGGCTCGGAAACAGCCCCTCCTCCAGTCCGGTCACGAACACCAGCGGAAACTCCAGCCCCTTGGCCGAGTGCAGCGTCATCAGCTGGACGCCGTCCTCGCCCTCGCGCACCTGGCCCTCGCCGGCCTCCAGCGCCGCGTAGCCCAGGAACGCGACCAACTCGGTCATACCGGCCTCCACCGCCTCACCGCCGGGCACGAAGCGGGTGGCCACGGTCACCAGCTCGTCGAGATTGTCGGTGCGCGAGTCGACGCTGCCGCGCGATTCGCGTGCGTAGTGCTCGCGCAGGCCCGAGCGATCGAGCACGTGATCGATCTTGGCCGCCAGCGGCAGCTCGGCGAGTTCGCGCTCGAGCGCGTCGACCAGTTCCAGGAACGCGCGCAAAGCGTTCCGCGCCCGCGGCGCCAGCGCAGTGCCCTCGGCCTCGGCGCGTGCGGCGTCCCACAGCGTCAGCCCCGCGGCGCGTGCGCGCGTGCGCACCGTGTCCAGGGTGCGCGTACCGATGCCGCGCGCAGGTGTGTTGACCGCACGCTCGAAGGCGGCCTCGTCGCTGCGGCTGGCGACCAGGCGCAGGTAGGCGAGCGTGTCCTTGATCTCCGCGCGCTCGAAGAAGCGCACGCCGCCGTAGACGCGGTAGGGCATCTGCAGGTCGATCAGCGCCTCCTCGAACACCCGCGACTGTGCATTGGACCGGTACAGCACCGCGCAGTCCTCGTGGCGTCCGCCCTCGGCCACCCAGCGCGCAATCGCATCGATCACGAATCGCGCCTCGTCGATCTCGTTGTAGGCCGCGTACAGGTCCACCGGCTCGCCGGGATCGCCGGCGGTCCACAGCTTCTTGCCCAGGCGCCCGGCGTTGTGCGCGATCACCGCGTTGGCGGCGGCCAGGATGGTGCCGGTGGACCGATAGTTCTGCTCCAGCCGCAGCGTCACCGCGCCGGGGAAGTCGCGCAGGAACCGTTGCACGTTTTCCACCTGCGCGCCGCGCCAGCCGTAGATCGCCTGGTCGTCGTCTCCGACCACGAAGACCTTGCCGCTCTCTCCGGCGAGCACCCGCACCAAGGCGTACTGGATCGCGTTGGTGTCCTGGAACTCGTCGACCAGCAGGTGGCCGAAGCGCTGGCGGTAGTGCGCCAGCAGCGCCTTGTGCGCCAGCAGCAACTCGTGCGCGCGCAGCAGCAGTTCGGCAAAATCGACCAGTCCGGCGCGATCACAGCGTTCCTGGTAGACGCGATAGACCTCGGCCAGGGTGGCGGTGAAGGGGTCGCCCTGGGCCTGGATGTGCTGCGCTCGCCGTCCCTCGTCCTTGTGGCTGTTGATGAACCAGGCCGCCTGCCGAGGCGGGTAGCGGGCCTCCTCGACGTCCATCTCGCGCAGCACCCGCTTGACCAGCCGCTGCTGGTCGTCGGCGTCGAGCACCTGGAAGCCTTCGGGCAGCTTCGCGTCCGCCCAGTGCAGCCGCAGCAGGCGGTGGGCGATGCCGTGGAAGGTGCCGACCCACATCCCGCGTGTGCCGTGCGGCATCAGCGCCTGCGCACGCGTGCGCATCTCGCCGGCCGCCTTGTTGGTGAAGGTCACCGCGAGGACGGCATGCGGCGGCACCTGCTCGACTTCGGTCTGCCAGGCGATGCGGTGCACCAGCACGCGGGTCTTGCCGGAACCGGCACCGGCCAGCACCAGGTAATGTCCCGGCGGCGCGCACACGGCCTCGCGCTGGGCCGGGTTCAGGGCGTCGAGCAGGTGCGAAACGTCCATAGGGTGTGTTGGGGCGATATCGAGTGACGGGCTTCGAGCGGGCGTTGGTAATGCTTCCACAACCCCCCGAATCCCCGCGGCGCGGGGATTCGACCCCCTTGACTTCATGCTCCCACAACCCCCCGAATCCCCGCGGCGCGGGGATTCGACCCCCTTGACTCAAGGGGGTCAGAGCCGGGGGCGGGGCTCCGGTGGGGCGCGGTGGGTGCTTGAACGGCGGTTCGCGCCGTGGCGTGGCGGATCGGGTGGGAGGCGATGCTGGCGATTGTAGCGGGCGGGCGTGGTGGCGCTCTCCGCGGCGCGCGGTGCCGGCTCAGCTCACTTCCCGTGCGGGGGCCTGCAGCATCGCGGCGATCTCGTCGAACGGGGCCGGGCGGGCGAACAGGAATCCCTGCATCGAATCGCAGCCGTGGTTGCGCAGCCAGGTGTGCTGATCGACGGTCTCCACGCCTTCGGCCACGACGGTCCGGTCGAAGCGGTGTGCCAGGTCGATGATGGTTTCGCAGATCGCGGCCGTTCCGGCGTCGCCGGGGAGATCGGCGACGAACGACCGGTCGATCTTGAGCTTGTCCACCGGCAGCCGGCGCAGGTAGCTCAGACTCGAATACCCGGTGCCGAAGTCGTCGATCGAAACGCTCACGCCCAGCGCCTTGATGCGCAAGATGGTGGCGATGGTCTGCTCGGGCTGCTCGATCAGCACGCTCTCGGTGAGCTCCAGCTCGATCGCCCCGCGCGGGAGCTCCATCTCCCGCACCAGCGTCGTGAGGTCTTCGAGCAGGCTGCCGTGCTGGAACTGCTCGGCGGACACGTTCACCGCGATCGCCAGGTGGCCCAGCCCGCGCTGGCGCAGCAGATCGTAGTGCCGCGCCGCCTCGCCGAGCACCCATCTGCCCAGCGGTACGATCAGGCCCGAGTCCTCGCAGATGCCGATGAACTCCCCGGGCATCACCAGCCCGCGTTCGGGATGGTTCCAGCGCACCAGCGCCTCGAGCCCGAACACCGTCGCGCCGGCGCCGTCGTACTGGGGCTGGAAATGCAGTGCGAACTCGTCGCGGGCCAGCGCCTCGCGCAGCCGCGAGACCACGTGCAGGCGCGCAGCCACCTGCGCGGTCAGGTCCTGCGACCACGCCACCGCGCAGTTGCGGCCGCGATGCTTGGCCTGGTACATCGCCAGCTCGGCGTTCTTGAGCAGGGACTCAGCGTCGCTGCCGCCTTCCGGGTAGCGGCTGTGGCCGATGCTGCAGGTCAGGTAGTGGACCGTGCCGAGCACTTCCAGCGGCCGCGACAGCGAGGCGGTGATGCGTTCGATCCCCTGCTGGATCTGCTCTGGCGTGCGCGCGCTGGCGACCACGACGAAATCGTCTCCTCCGAAGCGGCCGACCACGTCGGCCTCGGGCATCGCGTCCATCAGCCGCTGGGCAACCCCGCGCAGCACGTGGTCGCCCACGGGATGCCCGAGGCTGTCATTGATCAGGGCGAAGTGATCCAGGTCGACGAAGATCGCATGCGTCGGCACCCTGCGCTCGCGGCTGCGCCGGATGGCCGCGTCCAGGCGGGCCACGATGGAGCCGCGGTTGGGCAACCCGGTCAGCGGATCGTGCGACTCCTGGTAGGCCAGCCGCGCCTGCGCCTGCTCGCGCTCGGTCACGTCCAGCAGCACCGCCACGCGGTGGGTGACGCGGCCACCGCCATCGCGCACCGGCGCCACCCGCATCTCGATCATGCGGCTGACGCCATCGCCGCGGTCCAGCGCCAGCAGCCGCTCGACATCGTGGCCTGCCAGCAGCGCGTGCGCCAGGGTTTGCAGCGGCTCGCCCCCGTCACCGGAGGCGTACCCGCGCAGTGAAGTGCCCAGCATCTGCGCGCTGGTCAGTCCGCTGATGCGCTCGAAGGCCGGATTCAGGTAGACGACCGGCAGCCCGGGATCGGAGGCGTCGGCGATCAGCACGCCGTTGTCGGCCGCCTCGATCGCGCGGCGCAGCAGGCGCAGACTGGCTTCGTCGCGACGACGCTCGGTGACATCGCTGATACCGCCGATCATGCGGTAGGCGCGCCCGCCGGTATTGCGCAGCACCTTTCCGCGGTCGACAAAATCGCCGTAGCTGCCGTCGGCGCGCCGGAACCGGTAGCTGTCCTCCCACTCGTCGCGCTCCGGGTCGGCGATCGCTGCCTCCAGTCCCGCCATCACGCGGGCGATGTCGTCCGGATGGACGCGCGCCTCCCAGTCCCGCAGAGTCGGCACCTGGTCGGGCGCCAGCCCGCAGATCCGCCGCAAGCCCTGACTCCACCACAGCGCGTCGTTCTCCAGGTTCCAGTCCCAGATCGCGTCGCTGGTGGCCTCGGCGACGGTGGCGAAACGCAGCTCGCTTTCGGCACGCTCGACTTCGGCGCGCAGCCGGTCGGTGACGTCGAAGGCGGCCGCGATCAGCGACGGCCGTCCGTCGAACTGGGTTCTGAACGCCGCGATGTTGACGTAGACCAGGCTGCCGTCGCGGTGCCGATGCCGCCACACGCGCCCGGACAGGCCTTCCAGCGACCCGTTGCGCAGCGCCCGCAGTGCATCGGGAATATCCTCGGACGGGCGCAGGTCGAGCACGCTCATCGCCAGGAACTGCTCGCGCGTGTAGCCATAGCGGGCGATCGCCGCCTCGTTCACGCGCACGAAGCACAGGGTCTGGGCATCGACCACCCACATCGGCAGCGGATTGCGCTCGAACAGCAGGCGGTACTCGGCCTCGGCACGGCGCAGGCGCTCGCGCAGCAGGGCCTCGTCGGTGACGTCCTGCAGCGTGCCGACGATCAGCGGCTTGTCGCGACCGTCGTCGGTGCGCTCGCCGCGGCTGCGCACGTAACGGATGCCGCCGTCGGGACGCACGATCCGGTGCTCCAGGTGCAGCGGCTCGCCGGCCTCGATGGTCCGGGCGAGCGCGGCGCGGACCGAATCCGAGTCTTCCGGGTGCACCGGTGCCACGTGCGATTCCAGCGCCGGGCCGACGCTCACCCGGTCACGGCCGAAGATGCGGTACACCTCATCCGAGGCTTCCACCGTTCCGCTCGCCGGGTCCAGCCGCCAGCGCCCAATCCCGGCGATCGTCTGGGCCTCGACGAGCTTTTCAGCGGAGTCGCGCAAGGCTTCCAGCAGGCCCTGCTGGCGCCGGTTGGCGCGCAGCAGCGAGCCCATCAGCACCGCGCCCAGCGCCAGCAGCACCAGTGCGACCAGGCTGGCGATCGCCGCAAACCCGTACCAGGAGGCCATCGCTTCGCCGCGCGAAACGCCGGCACCGGCGATCAACGGATGGTCGGAGAAGCGCCGGAAGCTGCCGATGCGCTTGACCTGGTCGAACGGGCCGACCACGTCCAGTGTCACCGCCCGCGGACCCGACAGCAGTGTGCGGAATTCGGCCACCTCGCCCACCGGGGTGCCGGCCGCACCGGTGCCATCGCGCGAGCGGACCACGAGGTAGCCGTCGGCATGGATCAGCAGGGCATCGCCGGCGATGCCCAGGTCGCGCGATCCGACGATCTCCTGCAGCGCGGCCACATCGAGCAGGCCCACGACATGGCCGCCGGCGAGCGCTCCGTCCGGGATGGCCAGCGACAGCGGCAGCGCCCAGCTGGTGGAGACCGCATCGCGCATCGGTGCACCCACGGTCAGGCCGGGCGCCGCGCGCGGTACTGCCTCCAGCGCGAGGTCGCCGCGGCTGCCCGCGAGGACCCGGCCTTCGGGATCGAGCACCGCCAGCGCCAGCAGCGAGGGGATGCGCTGGGCATACTCGTTGACGGCATGATCCAGGTCGGCGAGCGCCGTGCCCTCCGCCTCCCCGTGCCGATGCGACCAGTCGTGGACCATCGTCGCGTAGGCGCGTTCGTTCGCAGCGAGCAGCGCCCCCACTTCGCGCTCCACGCCCAACGCGACGTTGTGCACCACCCGCTCGGCCATGACGCGGCCGGCGCGGTAGTCGCGATGCAGGACGTAGCCCAGACCGCCCAGCAGCAGCAGCACCAGCGCGATCGTGAGCGGGAGCACGCGGCGCAGGCGTCGCTGCGCCACGCTCACTTCCGCCAGCAACGGGCGGGTGGATTCCATCACGGCTGTCTAGAACCGCGCCGGCATCGCGCAGGCCGGTTGGCCCACCCCAACGCCGGCGCCACTCACTTGCGCACGACCAGCCCGATCACCAGGACCACCACGCCCACGCCCAGCAGCACGTAGCCCAGGTTCAGTGACGGGCGCTCGGTTTCGGTCTTGGTGATCGTGACCGGCCCGATCTCGGCGACCTTCTCGGTGCGGTCGAATTCGAATACGCCCAGGCTGATCAGGCCGCCGGCCAGCAGCAGCAGAATGCCGAGCACGATTGCGGGGGTACGCATGGATCGATCTCCTGTCGGGTCGGGTACGGGCCGGCGTTCAGAACCGCTCCACGCCGGGCAAGGTCAGCACGTAATCGGCGCCCATCAGGCGTGATGGCGTCGCGAACCCTGCAGCGGGCGCCGGCGCCCGCTGCAGGCGCTCGACGATGCCCAGCGCCGCGGTCGCGGTCAGCTCGTAGCCGTTGGGCGTGAGCAGCCGGCGCGCGCACAGTGTCCCGTCTGGGGTGCGCGCCTCGCCCCAGATCCGGCAGCCGCTGCGGGCCCGGCCCTGCTGCGAGGGTCCGCGCACGCTGCGGTCGACCCGGCGCTTGAGCCAGGCCTGCACCGGCGCCAGCCCCAGCAGCGGGCGCAACCAGCGCATCCGGCGCAGGCGCGCGATGGTCGCCGGCGGCACCGCCATGTACACCTCGATGTTGGGGATGCCGGTGGACACGTACGCGGTATAGACGTCGCCCCAGGGGATGGTGACCGCGTGGCGCCGCTCGCCGTCCCATTCGAAGCTGCGCCGCTTCCAGGCCAGCGGCACCCGGCGCAGCTCGCCGCCGATGCGTACGCGTCCGCCCTGCCCCATGCCCTCGATGCTGGTCCTGGCCGTCCCCGGACTGGGTCCGCCGCCGGCTTCGAAGGCCAGTACCAGGCTGTCGGCTGCGGGCAGCTCGCGCTTGAGCTGCGCGGCCAGGCAGTCGGTCGGCACCACGTCGAAGCCGGCACCGGGCAGCACCACGATGCCGGCGCGCTGCGCGCGTTCATGCTGCGCGTGGCAGTGCGCGAACACGCCGATCTCTCCGGTGATGTCCAGGTAATGCGCGCCCACTGCCAGACAGGCCTCGAGCATCGGCGCGCAGGTGGTCGAGAACGGCCCGGCGCAGTGCAGCACGGTGCCGATCTCGTTGAGGCCGTTGCGGACCGCTTCGGGCTCCTCGAGCACGAAGGCGCGGTACGGCAACCCGTGCTCGGCCGCCATTGCCTCGAGCTTCTCCACGTCGCGCCCGGCCAGGATCGGGCGCAGCCCGCGCCGCACCGCCTCGGCCACGATCAGGCGGCCGGTGTAGCCGTAGGCGCCGTACACGAGCCATTCGTGCCCGCTCATCGGCCCGGCTCCGCGTTGCGCCGGCTGGCCACCAGCTTCATCAGCTGCCGGAAGTACAGCCCGGGCGCGTAGCGCTTCAGACGCCATCGCATCGCCTCGCGGCCGGTGGGCAGGATCAGGAACTGCCCGCGTGCAGTCGCGGCGAAGATGCGGTCGGCGACCTGGTCCAGGGTGTCGGTCGCGTTCTCGGTCAGGCGCCGGGCGACCTCGCGCATGCGCGCGTCGCCGCGCCAGTTGGCCAGCAGGTTGGTGCGGAAGAACGCCGGGCAGGCCACGCTCACGCCCACGCCGGTGCCGTGCAGTTCGGCGCGCAGCTGCTCGGACAGCGTGTACACGCCGGCCTTGGACACACCGTAGGTCATGATCCCGGGACCGCCGGCCAGCGCGGCGAAGGAAGCGACGTTGAGCACGTGGCCGCGGCCGGCTTCGATCATCGCCGGCAGGAATGCACGGCAGCCGCGCACCACGCCCAGCAGGTTGATCTCCAGCAGCTCGCGCCACTCCTGGATGGTGGTGTCCACCAGCCTGCCGCCGGCGGCGATGCCGGCGTTGTTGACCAGTACGTCCAGCGGCGCCGGCCAGTGCCCGAGCACCGCCCCGTGCAGGCGCTGCATCGAGGCGTCGCCGGCGACATCGACCTCCAGCGCCAGGTGCCCGCTGCCGGCTAGCTGGGCGCAGGTGTGCCCGGCGCGCGCCGGATCGATGTCGGCGCACGCAACCGCCGCGCCGGCCGCGGCCCAGCGTTGTGCCAGCGCCTGCCCCAGCCCGCTGCCTGCCCCTGTGATCAGCACCCGCGCCTGCGTCATCTGGCCCGCCCCGGGTCCTCTGCTACGCTCGGCAGCATAACAATCCGACCGCATCGGGCAAGGTCCATCCCCATGCATGAACACGGTGCGCCCGGCTTTCCGGGCAAGACCGCACTGGTCACCGGGGCTTCGCGCGGCATCGGCGCGGCCACCGCCGAACGGCTCGCCGCGCAGGGCGCGCATGTGGTGTGCACCAGTCGCCGGCTGGAGGCCTGCCAGGCCGTCGTCGAGCGCATCCGCGCCGGCGGCGGCAGCGCCCAGGCGATTGC
Source organism: Lysobacteraceae bacterium (assembly GCA_035686365.1). Classification (GTDB taxonomy): domain Bacteria; phylum Pseudomonadota; class Gammaproteobacteria; order Xanthomonadales; family Xanthomonadaceae; genus DASRZM01. Next base: position 77,769 of record DASRZM010000109.1, read on the forward strand.
CATGCACGTGGGCGATCCGGCCGCCATCGAGGCGGCGTTCGCGCAGCTTGACGGCGAGGGGCGCGCGCCGGCCATCCTGGTGAACAACGCCGCCGCCAATCCGTACTTCGGGCCGATGCTGGAAATGGACCTGGCGGCCTACGAGAAGACCGTGGAGACCAACCTGCGGGGCTGCTTCTGGACCACCGTGCAGGCGGCGCGGCGCATGCGCGGCCGCGGCGGCGCCATCGTCAACGTGGCTTCGGTGAACGCGGTGCGTCCGGCGCCGGGCCAGGGCGTCTACTCGGCGACCAAGGCCGCCATCGTGAATCTGACCCGGGGCTTCGCACGCGAGCTCGCCGGCGAGCGCATCCGCGTCAATGCGGTGCTGCCGGGCCTGACCGAAACGCGGTTCGCCAGCGCGCTGCTGCAGGACGAGACGATCCTGAAGCCGCTGCTGCGCATGATCCCGATGGGACGCGCCGCACGCCCGGAGGAGATCGCCCCGGTGATCGCGTTCCTGTGCTCGGACGCGGCCGCATACATGACCGGGGCCTGCGTGCCGGTGGACGGGGGATACCTGGCGTAGGCGGTCCGGGGAACGTCCCGCGCGCGGCTGGGGTATCTTGCCCCGGCCTCACACGAAGCCCTGCCGATGCGAAACCTGCTGCTTGCCGTGCTCGTGCTGGCGCCGCCGCTGCCGGTGGCCGCCGAGCAGCTCACGCTCGATGCCATCACCGGCGACACGCCGCTGTCCGGGCCGACGCTGCGCAATCCGCGCTTCACCCCGGACGGCGAGCGCGTCCTGTTCCTGCGCGGGCGCGAGGACGACCGCAACCAGCTCGACCTGTGGGCCTACGACATCGACCAGCGGCGCATGCGGCGCCTGGTCGATTCGCGCGCGGTGCTGCCGGGCGAGGAGCAGCTCACCCGGGCCGAGCGCGCGCGCCGCGAGCGCCAGCGCATCGGGGCACTCTCGGGCATCGTCGACTTCCAGGTCGCGCCCGACGGCCGCCTGCTGTTCCCGCTCGGCGGCGAGCTGTACCTGTACGACACCACGCCCGACGCCGATGCCGCGCTGCGGCGGTTGACCCCCGGCCAGGACACCGGCGCCACCGATCCCAGGATCTCCCCGCAGGGCCGCTACGTGAGCTACGTGCGCCAGCGCGACCTGTGGGTGATCGACCTGGACAGCGGCGCCCGGCGCCGGCTCACCGACGACGGCTCCGAGACCATCGGCAACGGCGTGGCCGAGTTCGTCGCCGACGAGGAGATGGACCGCCACACCGGCTACTGGTGGGCGCCGGACGACTCGGCGATCGCCTACACGCGGATCGACGAGTCCCCGGTGCCGGTGCGCGAGCGCGTGGACATCCACGCCGACCGCACCGAACTGGTCAAGCAACGCTACCCCGCCGCCGGAGAGGCCAACGTCGGCATCGCGCTGGGCGTGATCGCGCCCACCGGCGGCGCCCCGCGCTGGATCGACCTGGGCGCGGACAAGGACATCTACCTGGCGCGCGTGGACTGGCGCAGCCCCACCGAACTGTCGTTCCAGCGCCAGAACCGCGACCAGCGCCGGCTCGACCTGGTGCTGGTGGACCTGGAAACCGGCGCAGCGCGCACCCTGCTGACCGAAACCGCCGAGGCCTGGATCGACCTGCACTCGAATCTGCGCTTCCTGCAGCGTCAGGACGCGTTCGTCTGGAGTTCGGCGCGCTCGGGCCACGCGCACCTCTACCTGTACGGCATGGACGGCCGCCTGCGCCGCCAGCTCACGCGCGGGCAATGGATGGTCGAGGACGTGCTGGCGGTGGACGAGCGCCGTGGCTGGCTGTACTTCAGTGCCACGCGCGCCTCGCCGCTGCAGCGGCAGGTGTACGCGGTGCCGCTGCGCGGCGGCGCGGTGGAGCGGGTCTCGCGACGCGGCGGCTGGCACGATGCCGAGTTCGGACCGTTGGCGCGCCGCTACGTCGACCAGTGGTCGGACGTCGACACGCCGCCGCAGATCGGCCTGTTCGACGCCAGCGGCAAGCGACTGGCCACGCTCGTCGACAACGACCTGGACGCGCCCGGACATCCGTACTCGCGCTATCTGGACCGGCACCTGCCGACCGAGTTCGGCACCCTCACGGCCGCCGACGGCAAGACCGAACTGCACTACAGCCTGATCCGGCCGGCGGGTTTCGATCCCACGCGCCGGTACCCGGTGGTGGTGTTCGTCTACGGCGGCCCGGCGGGGCAGACGGTGCGTGAGGTGTGGCCGATTGACACCCGCAACGCCTTCAACCAGTACCTGGCGCAGCACGGCTACGCGGTCTTCAGCCTGGACAACCGCGGCACGCCGCGGCGCGGCAAGGCCTTCGCGCAGGCGCTGTTCCGTCGCCAGGGCGCGGTCGAGGTACAAGACCAGTTGCGCGGCGTGCAGTGGCTGCGCGCGCAGCCGTGGGTCGATGGCGGGCGCATCGGCGTGTACGGCTGGTCCAACGGCGGCTACATGACGCTGATGCTGCTGGCGCAGGCGCCGGAGGCCTACGCCTGCGGCGTGGCCGGTGCGCCGGTCACCGATTGGGCGCTGTACGACACCCACTACACCGAGCGCTACATGGGCCATCCGCGCGCCAATCCCGAGGGCTACCGCGACAGCGCGGTGTTCGCACACGCCGACGGCATCGCTCCGGACGCGCTGCTTCTGATCCACGGCATGGCCGACGACAACGTGCTGTTTGCGCATTCCACACGCCTGATGGCGGCGCTGCAGCAGCGTGGCCTGCCGTTCTCGCTGATGACCTACCCGGGCGCGACGCACGCGTTCAAGGGCGCGGACCTGCGCCACCGGCTGGCCAGTACCGAGGCGTTCTTGCACCGATGCCTGCGCGGCGACGGCCCGGTTGCGCCGACTCCGTGAAGCCGGCGTCACGTGCGGTGTGAGCATTGCGCCGCGCGTGTGATGGCAACTTGCACGGGTGCGGGCGCGCAGGTTGCTCCGGCGTTCAGCCGGATCCGCGCAAGCGGTTGATCTGAAAGGTTCACCCGGGGTTTAGGCAAAGTGGCACGAAGGCTGCTGCGGGTTCTGTCGAAATCGGTGGCGCTCCACAACGGGCGTCCCGGCCGAATCGACGACCGAGCGCCCCATGCATGCCCCCTGGCCTGTCACCCCAATTCTGACGATGCTGAGCCTCGCGCTGGCGGCCACCGCCGTCGGCGGCGAAACGCTGTCGTCCAAGGACGCGTTCACCGAGCGCCAGGCGAAGTTGGCGGCCATCGAGCCCAAGTCCACCACCAGCGCCGATCGGATCTTCGCCGATCCGTTCGAGCCCCTCCTCACCCAGGCCGACTGCGACAGCGACCGCGACGGCGACGGCATCCCCGACTGCGCCGAGACCCACACCGGCCGCTACGTCGACATCACCGACACCGGCACCGACCCGGACAACCCCGACACCGACGGCGACGGCCTCTCCGACGGCGATGAGGTGTTCGGCACGGTCGACGGGCTGGACCTGCCGGCGCTGGGCGTGAACCCGCTGCGCCGCGACGTGCTGGTGGAATACGACTGGTTCGAGAGCGACTACGAGTGCGGGACGCACAGCCAACGCCCGACCGATGCGATGCTGCAGGACGTGGCGCGGATGTTCGCCGACGCACCGGTGGCCAACCCCGACGGCAGCACCGGGATCCACCTGATCCAGGATGCCGGCCAGGGCGGCGCACTGACCGGCGGCAACCGGGTCACCGGCTTCGACGCCATCCTGCCCGGCCGCTTCGACGCGACCTGGCGCGAGATCAAGGACGCGAACTTCGCGCCCAACCGCCTGGGCTATTTTCACTACGTGCTGCTGCCGCACCGCTACGATGGCGGCTCCAACAGCTCCGGCTACGCAGAGGTGGTGGGCGACGACGCGATCGTCTCGATGGCCTGCCACACCAGCCAGCTGTTCTGGGTCAACACCATCGCGCACGAGCTGGGCCACAACCTGGGGCTGCTGCACGGCGGCTTCGAGCACTGCAACTACAAGCCCAACTACAGCTCGGTGATGAACTACCGCTTCCAGTTCGCCGGCATGGACACCGGCTGCGAGGCCACCGGCGACCGCCAGAGCTCGGACTTCTCACGTGGCGACCGTCTGGTGCTGGACGAGTCGGCGCTGGACGAGCCCCTGGGCGTCTGCGGCGCGCCGGCGATCGACTGGAACAAAGACGGCCAGCTGCAGAGCGCACTGATCGCCGATCTGAACGCCGGCTACGAGGCCACCTGCGGCGGCCAGCAATACAGCGTGCTGGAGGACTTCGACGACTGGAACAACATCACGCTGCTGGGCATCCGCGACAGCACCGGCAAGCTCAAGTCGGTGCAGACCGAGATCGCGTGCGCCGGGGCACCCGTCGACGCTCCCTAGTGCCGTGTCCAGGCAATCCCCCTCCCTTTCGCGCAGCGAAGGGGAGGGCCGGGGTAGGGGTCGCGCGGCGCAGCCGCGCGCGGGCCCCGCCGCAACCTCCCATCGGTCGGCCACACGCGCACGACGCCGCGTGCTAGGCGTCCAGTTCCACCCACACCGGCGCGTGGTCGGACGGCCGTTCCCACTCGCGCGGCGCGATGTCGATGCCCGCGCCACTGCAGGCCGCACACAGCGCCTCGCCCAGCAGCACCAGATCGATGCGCAGACCCCAGCCGCGCTGGTAGGCGGCCAAGCGGTAGTCCCACCAGCTGTACTGCCCGCCCGCGTCGCTGTGCAGGCGCAGGCTGTCGTGCAGGCCCAGTCCAAGCAGGCGCTGCAGCGCCTCGCGCTCGGGCGTGGAGCACAGGATCTTCTCGCGCCAGCGCTTGGGATCGTGCACGTCGCGGTCCTCGGGCGCGATGTTGAAGTCGCCCAGCACCACCAGCCTGGGATGGCGCGCGATCTCCACACGCAGCCATTCGTGCACCGCCGCGAGCCAGCGCAGCTTGTAGGCGAACTTCTCGCTGCCGACCTCCTGGCCGTTGACGACGTACAGGTCCACCACGCGCAGGCCGCCGATGGTCGCGGCCAGCACGCGCTTCTGATCGTCCTGGAAGCCGGGGATGCCCGCCGCCACGTCCTGCGCCGGCTCGCGCGAGAGGATCGCCACGCCGTTGTAGGTCTTCTGCCCCGAGTACACGGCGTGGTAGCCCAGCGCCTTGAGCGCATCGACCGGAAAGTGCTCGTCGGTCAGCTTGGTCTCCTGCAGCGCCACGATGTCCGGCCGCTGCGCGCAGACCCACGACTCCAAGTGCGGCAACCGGACCTTGAGCGAGTTGACGTTCCAGCTTGCGATCCTGATGGCGGCGTCTCCGAGCCCGGTTTCGCCCCAATCTTACCGGTGATGTAGGAGCCGGCGTTGCCGGCGAACCCCGGGTACCGTACGCGGTCGCCGGCAACGCCGGCTCCTACACCCGGTCATGCCAGACCGTAGGAACGCAGCAGCGCGTCGGGGTCCGGCTCGCGCCCGCGGAAGGCCACGAAGCTCTCCAGCGCCGGGCGCGAGCCGCCCACGGCGAGAATCTCGCGGTGGAAGCGGGCGCCGGTGGGGGCGTCGAAGATGCCGGCCTGCTCGAAGGCGTCGAAGGCGTCGGCCGAGAGCACCTCGGCCCACAGGTAACTGTAATAGCCGGCCGCGTAGCCGCCGGCGAAGATGTGGGTGAAGCTCATCGGGAAGCGGTGCCACGGTGGCGGCTTCACCACCGCGACCTCCTCGCGTACCGCCTGCAGCAGCTCCAGCGTGCGCGGACCGCGCGCCGGGTCGTACTCCAGGTGGATGCGGAAATCGTACAGCGCGAACTCGAGCTGGCGCACCAGGAACAGCCCGGCGTGGAAGTCGCGGGCCGCGCGCATCTTCGCGTACAGCGCCTCGGGCAGCGGCTCTCCAGTGCGCCAGTGGCGAGCGAACAGCGCCAGCCCTTCGCGCTGCCAGGCGAAGTTCTCCATGAACTGGCTGGGCAGCTCCACCGCGTCCCACTCCACCCCGGCGATGCCGCCCACGCTGGGCCAGTCGACCTCGGTGAGCATGTGGTGCAGGCCGTGACCGAACTCGTGGAACAGCGTGAGCACGTCCTCGTGGGTGAGCAGGGCCGGAGTGTCCGCGGCCGGCGGCGCGAAGTTGCAGGTCAGGAAGGCCACCGGCGGGTGGTCGCCGCCGATGCGGGCGCGGCACACGTCCATCCAGGCGCCACCGCGTTTGCGTTCGCGCGCGTACAGGTCCACGTAGACGCCGGCGCGCAGCGCGCCGTCGGCGTCGGCGTCGGCGTCGTACAGGTCGTAGTAGCGCACGTCCGGATGCCAGGTCTCCACGCCGCCGCGGCGCGCCAGACGCACGCCGAATACGCGCTGCGCGATCGCGAACAGGCCGGCCAGCACGGCGTCGGCCTCGAAGTACGGCTTCAGGTCCTCCTCGCCGAAGTCGAAGCGGCGCGCGCGCAGCTTTTCGGCGGCGTAGGCCAGGTCCCAGGGCGCGAGGTCGGCGATGCCCAGTTCCTCGCCGGCGAACCGCGCCAGCTCGGCCAGCTCGCGGTCGGCGACCGGCCGCGAGCGCGCGGCCAGCTCGCGCAGGAAGCCGAGCACGCGTTCGGGCGTGCCGGCCATCTTGTCCACCAGCGACAGGTGCGCGGCGCTGGCGTAGCCCAGCAGCTGCGCCGACTCGTGGCGCAGCGCCAGGATCTGCGCGATGCGCCCCGCGTTGTCGAACTGCCCCGCGTGCGGCCCCTGGTCCGAGGCGCGGGTGTTGTAGGCGCGGTAGACCTGTGCGCGCAGCTCGCGGTCCTCGGCGTAGGTCAGGACGGCCTGCACCACCGGGCCCTTGAGCGTGGCCAGGTGGCCGTCGGCGTCGCGCGCACGCGCCGCCTCGCGCAGCATCGCGCGCGCCGAGTCCGGCAGGCCGGCCAGTTCGTGCGCGTCCACTGGCCGGGTCCAGGCGTCGGTGGCATCGAGCACGGCTTGTTCGAAGCCGGTCTGCAACCGCGAGAGCTCGTTCTGCACGGCCTTGAAACGCGCGCGCTGCGGGTCGGGCAGGTCGACGCCAGCCAGGTGGAAGTCGCGCAGCGCGTCCTCGACCAGCGCGCGCCGCGGCCGGTCCAGCACCGCGAACCCGTCGGCCTCGGCCACGCGCCGCACGGCGGCATGCAATGCGCGGTTCTGGCCCAGCTCGGTGGCGTGGTCGGTGAGCTTGTCCAGCGCCTCGCCATAGACCTCGCGCAGCGCCGGCGAATCGAGCACGCCGTGCAGGTGTCCGACCGGCGCCCAGGCGCGCCCCAGCCGCTCCTCGAGCCGCTCCAGCGGCGCCATCACCTGCTCGAAATCCGCCGCCCCCGGGTCGGCCACCAGCGCATCCACCCGCGCCCGGTACTCGGCCAGCAGCGCGTCCACGGCCGGCACCACGTGCGCCGGCTCGATGCGCGTGAACGGGGGCAGGTCGAAGTCTTCGAGCAGCGGATTGGCGCTCATGTGCATCGGGACCAGGTGATGGCGGGAGGGCACGGTATCAGGCGCCGGACGCAGGACCTGCGCTCTGCGCCCGGCATTCGCCATAATGCGCCCTCACCCCGGGGAGGGGCCCCATGCCCGCGTTCTGGAAACGCCGCGCCGACCCGACCCACCGCGAACTGCTGCAGCGGCTGGCGGGCCTGCGGCTGTTCGCCGGGCTGGCCGCGGACGCGCTCGACGCGCTGGCCGGAGCCATGGAATGGATGGCGATGCCGGCCGGCACCGTGCTGTTCGAGCAGGGCGAGGAGTCGGACTCGCTGTACGTGGTGCTGTACGGCCGGCTCGCCGTCAACCGGCGCGATGCGCGCGGCATCATCCGCGCAGTGGGCAGCGTGGCCGCCGGCGAGACCGTGGGCGAGTCCGGGCTGCTGGCCGAACACCCGCGCAACGCCACCGTGCTGGCGCTGCGCGACTGCGAGGTGCTGCGCCTGTCGCGCGAGTGCTTCGAGGAACTGGTGGGGCGCTTTCCCAATCCGATGCTGCGGCTGGCGCGCTTCGCCCTCAAGCGCAACGCCCGCGAGGCCCGCCCGGCCATGCCGCACTGCCTGGCGCTGCTGCCGGCGATGGCCGGGGTGGACGTGGAGGGCTTCGCGCGGCGGCTGCTGCGCGCGCTGGACGTGGAGCACGACACTGCGCTGATCCGCCAGGCCGACGCCGCCGGCCGCGACCACGCCTGGTTCGGCGAGCGCGAAGCCGCGCACGCCCGGCTGGTCTACCTGGGCAACGACAGCCCGGACTGGCGAGAGCGCTGCGTGCGCCAGAGCGACTGCGTGCTGCTGCTGGCCGACGCCGCGCGCGACGCCAGCCAGGCGCGCCGCATTCCGCCGCCCAACGCCCACGAACACCTGTCGCAGATCCTGGTGCTGCTGCAGAAAGGCGAGCCGCGCATCGGCTCCACGCGCCCCTGGCGCGAGGCCTTCCCGCACACCACCTCGCACGCCCACATCCGCGGCGACGCCGACCTGGCGCGGCTGGCGCGGCGGCTGTCCGGGCGCGGCTGCGGGCTGGTGCTCTCCGGCGGCGGCGCGCGCGGCTTCGCGCACCTGGGCGCCTACCGGGCGCTGCGCGAGGCCGGCTACTCGATCGACTGCATCGGCGGCAGCAGCATCGGCGCCATCATGGGCGCGGGCATGGCCGCGGACTGGGACTACGAACAGCTGCGCGAGGTCTACCATCGCAGCTTCGTGGTCGGCCGACCGGTGTCGGAGTGGACGCTGCCGCTGGTGTCGCTGTACTCGGGCCGCTCGGTATCACGGCTGCTGCGCCAGGCCTTCGGCGAGCGCGACATCGAGGACCTGCCGCTACCCTTCTACTGCGTGTCCACCAACCTCACCAGCGGGCGCCTGGAAGTGCACGAACACGGGCCGCTCTGGTGCTGGCTGCGCGCCAGCAGCGCCATCCCCGGCGTGCTGCCGCCGGTGTTCTCCGCGGGCCGCGTGCTGGTGGACGGCGGTGTGGTCGACAACCTGCCGGTGCGCGAGATGCGCGAGCGCGTCACCGGCGAGGTGATCGCCATCGACGCCGGCGGCGACTACGCACTGAACACCGCGCTGGAGGAAACCGAACTGCCGCCGTGGTGGCGGCTGCTGCCGGAACTGTTCAGCGAGCGCCGCCGCCCGACGATGTCGCAGATCCTGCTGCGCGCCGGCATGGTCAACTCCGACGCCACCACGCGGCGCTGGAGGCAGCTGGCCAACCGCATCATCCGCGTGTCGATGCCCGATGTGGGC